>NZ_JBSVQM010000040.1:0-16271 GCF_054863625.1 Clostridium sp. Marseille-QA1073
TGTTTTCAACTAAAGTTTTTTAAAACAAGAAATGAAATTAAATTACAAATAATACCAATAATATACAAAATATTATTTCTTATTTGTAAAAAGGGTTAATAGATAATTAATAAAATGTCATAAAATCAAAGAAAATATAGAAAATTTATGAATATAACAAGTGCTATATTCATAAAAAAATTAATAACTTTGGTGTTAATTTAGAAAATATTTTTTAAAATTATATTAAAGTTATTAAGAATATTACCCTTACGGTAGTGATGTCTTTTAGTGGATTTCCTTTATTTATGAATATCGTAGATAAATATGGAAAAACTATTTTAATATAAGTGGAATTTTATTTATTAAAGATTTATATAAAGGAGAGAATCACATGGAGTATATATCCAGAATCGGAGTAAATACCCCTAGGAAAGAAGCATGGGATAAAGTTACTGGTGCTGCAAAATATAATGGTGATACAACAACTTCTAATATTCTACATGCTAAAATGCTTACAAGTCCCCATGCTCATGCCATTATAAAATCAATTAATACTTCAGAAGCATCAAAAGCTACTGGTGTTCAAGCTATAATTACTGGTGAGTATTATCCTGTATTAAATGGTTCTGTAATTGAAGACAGGCCTCCTATTGCAAAAGGTAAAGTAAGATATTTTGGTGAGCCAGTAGCTGTGGTAGTAGCAAATAGTGAGGAGGAGGCAATGAAAGCTGTAAAGCTTATAAAAGTTGTTTATGAGCCGTTACCTGTAGTAAATTCAATAGGTGATTCTATAAAACCATCTGCTACATTAATACATGAAAATCTGGGACAATACCACTGTCCAGTTGATGATGTATATCCTCAGCCTAATTCGAATATTGCTGATCATGTGAAGATTAGAAAAGGAAATATGAGTGCAGGATGGGAAGAAAGTGATGTCATTATAGAATCAAGTTTTTCACTTCCACAATCTGACCATATTGCTATGGAAACTCGAAATGCTAAAGCTCAAATACTACCTGATGGAAATGTAATAATATATACATCTTCTCAAGCACCTTTTTCAGTAAAAAAGAGATTAAGTAAACTTTATAATATACCGGAAGGGAATATTATTGTTCGAGTTCCTTTAGTTGGAGGAGCTTTCGGTGGAAAAGCTACTGTTCAGCTTGAATTTATAGCATATCTTGCTTCAAAAGCTGTTGGAGGAAGGATGGTTAAAATAGCTAACTCTCGAGAAGAAGACATTACTATATCACCATCTAAAATAGGAATTGAAGCTAAACTTAAAATAGGCACTACTAAAGATGGTTTAATAAAAGCTTTAGAGTGTACTTATCATGTAGATTGTGGTGCTTATGCTGATACTGGTCCACGTATGGCAAAAGCAATAGCTGTTGATTGTACTGGCCCATATAATATTGAAAATGTATGGTGTGATGCATTCACAGTATATACTAATCATACATATGTTACATCTTATCGGGGCTTCGGCAATGCAGAATTTACTTTTTGCATTGAGAGAATCTTAGACAAAGTAGCAATTTCAATAGGAATAGATCCTTTAGAATTGAGAATGAAAAATGCCATATCTTCTGGAAATTATTCGCCAACACAGGATAAAATCACGCTAAGTAATACAGGAAATTTAGCAGGTTGTATATCAAAATTAAAAGAAGTAATTAATTGGCAGCAAGGTACAAGGATAGAGTTAAGTAATGGTAGGATAAGGGCTAAAGGAGTGAGCTGTTTTTGGAAAACATCTACCTCTCCAACCAACGCCTCATCTGGTGTTATTATTACTCTAAATACTGATGGTAGTATAAATCTTAATTTCTCTGCAGTGGAAATTGGACCTGGAATGAAAACTACCATAGCTCAGATATTTGCAGAAAAGATGAAAATGGATATAAATAAAGTTTATGTAGTTATGAACGTAGATACTCAAACTTCACCTAAGCATTGGAAGACAGTTGCAAGTATGACAACTTTTATGGTAGGAAATGCAGTTATTGATGCTGCAGAAGATTTAATGCGGCAATTACGAGAACTTGGAGCTATAGTGCTTAAATGTACTCCAAAAGATTTAGAGGTCGAAAATGAAAGGGTATATTTAAGAGATGATCCTGAAATATATGTATCATTTAAAGATTTAGTTTACGGATATGAATATCCTGGAGGAACATCTATAGGAGGGCAAATGATTAGCCGAGGTAGTTACATTATGAAACATTTGACCAAATTAGATAAAGAGACAGGAAAAGGTAAGTCAGGGGTATCATGGACGGTAGGTGCTCAAGCCGTTGAAATAGAATATGATCCTAAGAAATATACTTATAGATTGTTAAAAGCTGCAACTGTTATTGATATAGGTAAGGTAATTAATCCTAAAACTGCTAGAGGACTTATAATGGGTGGTATGAGTATGGGGCTAGGATTAGCTACTAGAGAAGAACTTTTATATAATGATGCTGGTATATTAGAAAATACTTCTTTACGTACTTATAAAGCAATTCACTATGGGCAAAATCCTCAGTATATAGTAGATTTTATAGAAACTCCTCAAATAGATGCTCCTTTTGGTGCTCGTGGTATGGGAGAGCATGGTATTCTAGGAATATCAGCTGCTTTTGCTAATGCTATATCATTAGCAGCACAATTGGATTTTGATAAGCTGCCAATATCGCCTGAATTAATATGGAAAACTAAGACTGGAGGTAAATATGATCCCCTTTGATTTTGAATATTATAAACCAGAAACCGTAGAAGAAGCTGTTAATTTATTTGATAAGTTAAATTTTGTAGGGAAAGAACCAATATATTATGGTGGAGGAACTGAATTTATTAGCATGGCAAGAGTGCATAATGTATATGCAGGAGCAGTCATTGATATTAAAGGTATTTTAGAATGTAATAAACAAGAATTGAAAAATGACGAATTAATAATTGGTTCTGCTGTAACACTTACTAATATTGCAGAATCAAATCTTTTTCCATTACTTAGTTTGACAGTTAAAAGGATAGCTGATCATACAATACAGGGTAAGATAACATTAGGAGGAAATTTAGCTGGAACTATTATATATAAAGAAGCTATACTACCTCTTATGGTATCGGATAGTGAGATAGTAGTAGCGAGTATTAGTGGAAAAAGGCGTATTCCTCTAAAAGACATATTTAATAAAAGAATTGAACTTACTAAAGGGGAGCTTATTGTACAAGTAATTATAAAATCTAAATTTCTTTCGCTTCCGTGCATACATGTAAAAAGAACAAAAAATGAAAAGATAGACTATCCTTTAATTACAATAGCAGCATTAAAAAATAATAATAGAATTAATATTGCTTTTAGTGGATTATGCGAATATCCATTTAGAAATTATCTAATAGAAGACCTTTTAAATAATAACTCAATTTCAGCGGATGAAAGAATAAATAAAATTATTAATAGCATATCTGATAATATAATAAATGATCTTAGTGGTTCTTCTGAGTATAGAAAGTTTATGCTCCATACAATGCTATGTGAAGTATTAGAAGAGTTTAAGGAGAGTTAGTAAAAATGCTTGAGATATTAAATAATACTGTTTTAACACTGAATATAAATGGAGAAGATAGGCAAGTGATTGCTAAACCTTCGGATATTTTATTACATACTTTACGTCAAGAGCTTGGTCTTACTAGTGTAAAACCTGGTTGTGAAAATGGAGATTGTGGTACTTGTACTGTTCTGGTAGATAATTGGCCAATAAAAGCTTGTCTAATGCTTACTGTAGAAGCTGTGGGAAAGAGTATTCTTACTGTTGAAGGACTAAAAGATGCTCCTATTCAAAAAGCTTTTGTTGAAAATTGGGGATTTCAATGTGGTTATTGCACTTCTGGATTTTTAATGGTTTGCCATTCACTTTCAAAGATTCATCCCAACGCTGATGATATTGTAATAGAACAATGGCTTGAATCTAATCTATGTAGATGTACAGGATATGAAGAAATTGAAAGTGCCGTAAAATCAATTTTAAATGGTAAAGTTTAAAAAATAGAAAGGAATTTATAAGAAGTAATTAAATATGAAAGTTGAGGGAATAGTTTTAGCTGCTGGTTTATCAACGAGAGCGGGTACAAATAAGCTAATATTAGACATAGGTGGAAAGACTGTAATTGAAAGATGTATTTATGGAATGTATAATTTATGTTCTAAAATTATAGTAGTAGGTGGTAATAGGATAGAAGAAATAGAGAACATACTTAACAAATATCCTAAAGTAGAACTAATCTATAATTCTAATTATTTAGATGGAATGTTTAGCTCAGTAAAAAAAGGATTAATAAATATTAAAGAAGAGAAATTTTTTTTAATTCCTGGAGATTATCCGATTATTAATAAAGAAATATATAAACAGATGCTAAAACTAGATGAAGATATAGTTATTCCAATATATAAAGGAAAAAAAGGCCACCCACTATTAATGAAAAGTTATCTAATAGAAGAACTAATAAAATCTAAACATTATAATACATTAAGAGACTTTGTTAATATTAAAGGCTTTAAATCTATAAATGTTGAAGAACCCGGAATATTAATGGATATAGATACCATGGAAGATTATAAAGAAATTCTTCTATATTTTCAAACAAGATATCAAAAATTTAGAGATATAATTTAAAAAATTAACTAGTTTAATAGACTGATCTAATCTATTAAACTGGTTAATTTTATTGGCATTGATATATTAATTCTATAGCTGCCAAATTAGTAGCTATAGAATTTTTAGTCAATTAATATCATGTAAGTACTACATATAAAGTTTTAAAAAGAATTTATTAAGTTATCTATTGGTGGTTTTAAATCTAAGGTTTCTAAAATATTAATATTTTCTTCATTATTTGAAAAAGGGGTAATCAATAAATGAAAAGTTTTATCTTTTATCTTTATTGATTTATATAATGCTTTTGGAGAATTGTCTTTTAAGCACAAATAATAACTTTCTCCACTTATATTTTTCGTATCATTACTAATTTTATATTTATTTATAGGATATTCTTGCGATATATTCATATTGTTTAAAGGAGTTTCTATAAATAAATTAACTTTTAATTGCTCTTCATTTTTATTTTTAAAGAGTAATTCCAAATTATCGATATCATCAATATTATAATCTCTAAAATATACTCTATTTGGTTCAAGAGAATTCCTATCTATATTGGGCCAATACTCAGAAATATTTACATAGGCTAATTTGAAATTACCTATACTATTATCTACATTTAGATTAGAATAGTATTTGTTTAATGTACTTATATTATTATCAGCATTTGGATTACTATCTAATACTATATTAGATTTCATTATAACTCCTTTGTTATTACTTGGATCAAGCATATATTGATGATATTTTAAAATATCAAAGACTTTATTAAGCTTTTTTATATCTTCAGGGGAAGGAGTCGAAACCGCATTATTTTTATTAGAATCAGAAACTTTATAAGTTAACTTTTTATTATTTATTATAAAATCAAAAAGTACATTACTAGTATTTTTTAAATATTTAAGGTCTATTTCATCTAAGGTATCTTCTAAAGTATGAACTTTATCCATATTCTCATTAGAAATATTTACTGCTATAATATTCTTTCTTATAAAAGCATCATGGTCACTTGAAGAATAAGAAGTACCAATTTTAGATTTATAACCATTTTTATTAAAATGATTTTTCAAATCTACCATTAATTCATTTTCTTTATTATCTGTAGTTGAAAAAATAGTATTCACATCATCTTTTATCCCTATAGATGTAATATTAATATTATATAACTCACTATAATCTTTAACTAGAGTATCAACGAAGTCACTACTACCTTGAAGATTAGATTCTTCACCATTGAAAAAACAAATAACTATATCATGCTCAGGAGGATTTCCACTATAATGTTCTTTTAATTTTTTACTTATATCTAGTAAGAGAGAAGTTCCGCTGGCATTATCTATAGCACCTTTAAATACTTTATCACCTACACTACCAATATGATCGAAATGAGCAGATAGAACTAATGCTTTACTACTATCTTTTCCCTTAATCATTCCAACTATATTATTAGCTTGTACATTTTCTCTTAAAGATTTAAAGTTAATTTCAATCTTACTATCTTTATTCTTTTCTAAAAGCTCGTAAGTTTTAGGTGAAATTTGTATTAGATTTATATTAGTATTATCTAAACCTTCAGAAGTATTGATGTTTTTCTTAAATACACTTGTTTTAAGAAATATTATCCTTTCATTGGAGTTTATATCTTTAAGTTTATTTACATCACTAGCAACTAAAATTTTATCATCATTATTATCAGTATCAAAAGTAAAGTCCAAAGTTTTTTCCATATCGCTATAAATATTTTCTAGAAAGTCTTCTCCCCGTTTAAGAGAAAGTCTTTTACCATCTTTGAGGATTAGGTCTATATTATAGATTTGTTTCTCTGGGGGATAGTATATGTGATTATAGGGAATGGCATAATTAGTATTGTTCTTATATCTGTCTATACCTATATTTTCTAGTAAAATACTTAAATGTTCCTCCACTTTTTTATTTTCTTTTGTTCCTGTAAGTCTTCCTTTAAACTTAGAATCTGTTAAGTATTTAATGCTTTTTTCAATTGAATAATATCTATTGTTTAAGGCTTTTAACCCCCATGTAGTTCCTAATGATATGACTATAATTAATAAAATAAATGAAATATGTTTACCTTTCATCTATTGTCCTCCTTTTGTATATTTAAATCTATTCTAACATTAAAAAGGCTAAATTTGATGAAGAATAAAAAATTAAAGTGGATTTATTAGATAAAATAAATTTAATTAAAATTGAAAGTATAAAGCATAAAAATATTTAAAAGTACTTTTATTGATATAGGAAAATAAAATTGTATCTATTTGATTTGCAAATAGTAAAAGGTAAGTTCATAGAAAGTTAATATAATAGTCGAAAAATATTGAATTTTCAATAAATTTTTAATAGAATTCTATATGGAGACAAGGGGTAAATTAAATACCTTATATTTATGGGGGGGAAAGTTATGAAAAGTAAAAAATTTTTATGTACAGCCCTTTCAATAGTTTTAACTCTAGGATTAATAGGTTGTGGGGCAAATACATCAACAAATAGCAATACAACAGGAAAAAAAGTAGAACAAACAGAAGAGGTTGTTAAAAAGGATGGAGGTACAATGGTATTTTCCGCTAATACTGATCCTACTTGTTTAAATCCATTTTTTCAACAAAATAGAATTACATTTACTGTAAATAATGCCTTGTTTGATCCATTATTCATTGTAGATAAAGATGACATAAGATATTATCTTGCAGAAAAAATGGAAGCCTCAGAAGATAAACTTACATATACAGTTAAATTAAAAGATGATTTAAAATGGCATGACGGACAAAAAATTACTGCTGATGATATAGTTTTTACAGTGAAAGCTGTACAAGATGAAAAAAATGGTATTGGAGACAGAGAATCTTTTGTAGTGGATGGAAAAAATATTGATATGATTAAAAAAGATGAATTAACAGTTGAATTTAAACTACCACAAGTATTTGCTCCTTTTGATGCTAATTTAGGTTCATTAAGACCAATACCTAAGCACATATTTGAAGGAGAAAAAGATTTAGCTAAATCTGAGAAAAATAATAATCCCGTAGGCTCAGGTCCCTTCATATTTAAAGAGTGGAAAAAGGGTGAAAGTTTAACCTTAGAAAGATTTACAGATTATCATGGAGGCAAGCCTAACCTTGAAAATATAGTTTATAGAATAATTCCAGATAAAAATACTTCTAAAATTGCTTTTGAAAATGGAGAAGTTAATGCAGCTTATATAACAGAAGAAGAATTTGAAAAATTCTCTAATGACGATAGATTTAGTACAACTTCTTTTGAAGAAGGTATGTTAAGTTATATGATATTTAATGAAAAAAATGAAAACTTAAAGAAAAAAGAAGTTAGACAAGCTATTAGTTATGCTCTTAATAAAGAAGAAATACTAAAAGGTCAATTTAAGAACTTAGAAAATACAGCAATGGCAGATTCAATTTTAGCACCTAGCACTAAATACTATACTGAAGATGTGCCTAGATATGAACATAATATAGAAAAAGCAAAAGAACTTATGAAAAGTGCTGGTGTTGAGAAAATGAAATTAAATTTCCAATATGACCGTGATAAAGATACAGTTATGATTGTTCAGCAACAATTAAAAGAAATAGGTATTGAGGTCGAACCAGTGCTTATAGATGGAAATGCTTTTTTTGGTAAGCTTGTAGGAGAACAAGAGAGAGATTTTGATTTAATATTAAATGGATATGTTATGGGGGTAGACCCTAACGGATATGCTAGTGCTTATACTACTGGTGCAATGTTTAATGCCATGAGTTATTCAAATAAAGAAATAGATAATTTATGGAAAGAAGGAGCAAAAGAAGCAGACGAAGGTAAAAGAAATATATAAAAAAATACAAAAAGGTATAGCAGAAGATGCAGCAATATACCCAATACAATATACAAGATCATTAATTGCTATAAGCTCTAACTTTGGTGGAGTAGAAGAAGCTAAGACAGTACCTATATACATGTTTGAAGATTTATCTAAGCTTTACATGATAGAAAAATAATCTAAATAAACTTAGAATTGACAATGGACAATTGGGGAAAAAATCAATTTTGATATAAGTACTTTTTTATACAGACTTTTTATTGACAGAAGTTATGAAGTAATTAAAGAATAACTATAATTTCTATATACTAAAAACATAAATAACTATGATTGTCCATTGTTAATTGAATAAAGAGATGGAGGAAAATACTATGAAGAAACATATATTCAAAAGAGTATTAGAAGCTATTCCTATGCTATTATTTATTTCCTTCATATTATACATATTGATGAATTTAGCTCCAGGTGATCCAGCTCAGGGATTTAGGACGCATCAAATGTCAGAAGAACAAGTGGCTATAATTAGAGCAAGTTTAGGTTTAGATAAGCCAGTTTTTATTAGATATTTTTATTGGCTTAAAAATACTTTAAGTGGAAACTTAGGCTACTCTCTTATAACTTATCAGCCAGTAGCAAAGGAAATTTTATCAAGACTTCCTGCTACATTAGGTCTTATGGGAGCATCGATGATCTTATCTATATTAATATCAATTCCATTAGGGATGTATACAGCACTTAATAAAAATAAGTTTATAGATAATTTTATTAGTACTTTAAGCTATATAGGTATATCTATACCAAACTTTTGGTTTTCAATGATACTTATAACTATATTTGCATTAAAACTTCGATTACTTCCTAGTGTAGGTATGAGAACCATAGCTGTTAATTCTTTTTTAGATATTTTAAAGCATAGTATATTACCTACTGTAGTATTAAGCTATTCCTAATAGTGCAGTCTTAACTAGATATGTAAGGTCAGCTACCACAGGAGAACTTCAAGAAGATTATATTGTTACAGCTATGGCTAAAGGATTATCCAAAAGAGGAATTTTATTTAAACATGTTATGAAAAATTCGCTAATTCCTATAATAACTATATTAGGTATGAGTTTACCATCATTAGTATCTGGTGCTTTTATCACGGAAACAGTTTTCGGATGGCCTGGTATGGGGAGACTTGGAATCAATTCAATATTTTCAATGGATTATCCAGTAATTATGGCAATAACTATGATGACATCTATTATGGTGATTTTAGGTAATTTAATAGCGGATTTATTGTATATAGTAGTTGACCCTAGGATTAAGGTGGTAGGACATAAGTGATAAAAAGCAGATTTAAAACTAATTTTAAAATGCAAATGAAAAAAAATAAGTTAGCACAGTTTTCGTTTATGTCTCTTTGTGTAATTTTTATTTTTTCAATATTCTCCTTTTTATCCCCTTATGATCCCAATAAAATAGATATAGTAGTTAAATTTCAAGGGCCAAGTATTAATCATATATTTGGAACAGATGAGCTTGGGAGAGATTATTTTACAAGGGCATTATATGGAGGACGAATATCTATTATGGTAGGCATACTATCTATGAGTGTATCTGTAATAGTTGGCACTGTTGTAGGAGCAATAAGTGGATATGTAGGGGATATTTTAGATTCAATTATAATGAGAATAATTGATATGCTTATGTGTATTCCTATATTCTTCTTAATATTAATTGCTAATGCTTATTTAAAGCCAAGCATAGTAAATACAATAGTTATAATAGGAGCTTTTGGATGGATGGGAATAGCTAGAATAGTGAGATCAGAAACTTTATCTTATAAAGAAAGAGATTATGTTCTTGTTGCAAAATCACTAGGGGCAAGTAATTGGTATATAATTAAAACCCATATTATACCTAATGTATTGCCAACGGTTATAGTGGCATCAAGTATTAATATAGCTGACGCGATATTAACAGAGTCTGCACTTAGTTTTTTAGGTTTAGGAGTACAGCAACCTATGGCTTCATGGGGAAGTATGCTTCAAGCAGCACAGGCTAGAATGGCAGATAAAGCTTATCTTGCAGTATTTCCAGGACTTTTAATATTGATAACTGTACTTAGTTTTAATGTTTTAGGAGATGTATTAAGATTAGCACTTGAGCCTAAAATGAATGATATATAAATTACATACAATTAAATATAGTAAAATAGCGTAACTAAAACATCATTAATCCCTCTGACAATAAAATAGTTAGTACAAAAATTAAGATTACTTAAAACCTTAAATAACCTCTTATATATTAAAGCATAATCCCTAATGCTTTATTGTATCCTGAGAATTCTTAATTTAATTAATATATTTGTCATTTATGAATTTTAGATTACGCTTATTTACCCTAGATGTAAAGTTTTATATCTAGGGTTTTATATATAGGCATCTAATATAAAACCTTAAAACAAAATTTATTCTAAAAAATTCCAAAGATTTTGACAACGGAGTTTTAAGAATAATTATTCATTTTTTATTCTTAACTTTTAATTCATAGAAAAGATTTTTGTTATAATTTAATTGTAGTTTAAGTTTTATATTTTAAAACTCATAAAGGAGAGATTATCATGGGCAATATGGGAATTAGAAGATATGGAATTACTATAGGAGAACTAAAAACAGGTAAAAATAATTTAATTACTGATGTTGAAGGAGTAAAAGTAGGACATGTCACTTTAAACAAGGATAGAATTAAGACGGGAGTTACTGCTATTCTTCCACATGAGGGTAATATTTTCAAGGAGAAAGTTATGGCGTCGTACCACGTTATAAATGGATTTGGGAAAACTATAGGAACTATTCAAATAGAGGAACTTGGGAATATTGAAACTCCAATATTACTTACTAATACTTTAAGTGTAGGATCAGTAAGTGAAGGCTTAATAAAATATATGCTCAGTAACAATGCTGATATAGGAGATACAACAGGTACAATAAATCCAGTGGTTTGTGAATGTAATGATGGATATTTAAATGATATACGACAATTGGCAATAAAAAGTAATCATGCTTTAGAAGCTATAAAAAACGCTGATATAATTTTTGAAGAAGGTGCTGTAGGGGCAGGAACAGGGATGAGTTGTTATGGATTAAAAGGAGGTATAGGTTCATCATCAAGAATTATAGAATTAGGCAATAAGCAATATACTCTAGGAGTATTAGTGCTTTCTAATTTTGGAAGGAAAAAAGATTTAATAATTAATCATAGAGAGATAGGGAAAGAAATCTGTGATCTTGAAGAAATGGAACAAATAGATAAAGGATCGATAATAATAATAATTGCTACTGACATACCTTTAAATGAAAGGCAACTTAAAAGAGTTTCTAAACGAGCAGTTGTAGGATTGGCGAGAACTGGCTCTTATGTTGGAAATGGAAGCGGAGACGTAGTAATTTCCTTTACAACTGCTAATAAAATAAATCATTATGAGGAAAAGCTTATAACTTCCTTTGGAGCGATAAATGAGGAGAAGATGGATTTAGTCTTTAGAGCAGCTGCAGAAGCTGTTGAAGAAAGTGTTTTAAATTCTATGGTTTATGCAGAAACAACAGAGGGAAGGGATGGGCATAAGAGAATTTCAATAAAAGATTACTTAAGATAACTAATGATTAAAGTTAATAAAAAATTTGTAATAGCAAAGTGAACTAGTTCACTTTGCTATTAATTTTCCATTTTAGAGATTATTTTATTTATGGTATCAAAACTATATGATAATTCCTTCAACTCTTCTTCACTAAATTGGGAAAATTTTTCCTTTAGCTTTGATGTTGCAAGTGTTCTGCGACTTTCCACAAAGCTAACACCTTTTTCAGTAAGTGAAATTTGTATGATTCTGCGATCCTTTTCTCCAGGGATTCTTTCTACTAAATTTTCACTTATCAACTTATCTATAAGTGGTGTTAAGTTAGATTTATTTATAGATAGTCTTTTTGATATTTCAGACATAGTTAAAATTCCCAAAGTATGTAGTAAAAATAATATATTGCATTGAGAAATTGGTAAACATTGATTATTTTCAAAGTCTCCAATTTTAGAAAATTTTTTTATAATCAATGGAAAAATTGAAAGCATATTTTCTGCAATGACAGTTAATTCTTTGTCATCCATAAACATTACTCCTAACTATAAGATAATTACAACTAAATTATAACACGAATTTATAAAATTGTTAGTTGAATTTATTAAAAATGATGGTAAAATAGTTATGAAAACATAACAAAACAAATTATCAATTGATGGAAAAAAATAAAATATATTGATAACTTTATATTACGGGAGGATAAGGAATGAAAAGAAAAACTATAATAGGTATTTTGGTAGTAGCCTTAGCTTTAGTAGCTGTGTCATTACCTATAGCAAAGAAAAAAGAAGGAAAGGTTCCAGAAGTTAAAACTATATCAGTGGAAAAAGGAGAAGTTAAATCCTATTTAAGCACTACAGGAATTATAGCTTCAAAGAAAGTTAAAGAATACTATGGTCCTCAATCAAAGGTTTCAGAAGTTAATTTTAAAGTAGGAGATAAAGTAAAAGATGGAGATATAATAGTATCTTATGATATGGGAAGTATTGATGCAGAATTTAATGGTACTATTACAGAAATAAATGTTTTAGAAGGAACTATAGGAAATATGAATCAACCTGCAGTAGTAGTACAAGATTTAGATAACTTAAAAATAGAAGTTGGTCTTGGCAAATTTGATGCACACAAAGTTAAAGTAGGGCAAAGTGCCGAAGTAAAATTTAATGGAAAAAGTTATAAAGCAAAAGTAGAACATGTAGATCCTATAGCTAAACAGCCAATATCTTCTATGGGAAGTGGAGAAACTACACTAAAAGTAGAACTAAGTATTTTAGATAATATAGAGGGATTGATGGCAGGATTTGATGTAGATGTCAATATACTTTTAGGAGAGAAAAAAGAAGTTATAAAAGTACCAGCAGAGGCTATAAAAGCAGATAAGTCAGGTAAAAATTTTATTTACATATTAGAAGATAATAAAGCAGTAGAAAAAGAAATTAAATTAGGATTAGAGTCTGACATGGAATCTGAAGTTTTATCAGGTATAGAAGCGGGAGAAAAAATAATATTAAATCCTAATAATGTTAATAATGGTGATGAGGTAAAGGCAGATGTAGAGGAGGTTAAATAATGCTAGAAGTAAAGAACGTTGAAAAAACCTATGCTCAAGGTGATATTAGCTTTAAAGCCTTAAAGGGAGTTACTTTAAAAGTTGGAAAAGGTGAGTTCACTTCAATTATGGGGCCTTCTGGATCAGGTAAGTCTACATTCATGAATATACTAGGATGTTTGGATAGGATGGATTGTGGTACTTATTTGTTAAATGGGAAAAATGTATCCAATTTAAGTGATAATGAATTAGCAGTCACACGAAATAAAGAAATAGGATTTGTCTTTCAAGCATTCAACTTACTTCCTCGTATGACAATATTAGAAAATGTAGAGCTTCCTATGGTTTATGCAGGGGTGTCATTTAAAGAAAGAAGAGAAAAATCATTAATAGCACTTGAGAAAGTGGGACTTTTAGATAGGATTAAACATAAGCCTACTGAAATTTCAGGTGGACAAAAACAGAGAGTTGCAATTGCACGTGCAATAGTTAATAATCCAGCAGTAATTATGGCAGATGAACCTACAGGAAATCTTGATTCTAATTCTACTAATGATATTATAAAAATATTTCAAGATTTAAATGATGAAGGTTCAACTATAATAATGGTAACTCATGAACCAGATGTAGCTCAACATACTAAGAGAATTGTAAGATTTAAAGATGGTTTAATTGTAGATGATGAGATAGTAAATAACAGAATAATACTTAATAAACCTAGAATCATAAAGATAAATGGAGAGGAGGCTTAATATGAACTTTATAGAAAATTTTAAAATGGCTATAGATAGCATAAAGTCTAATAAGCTAAGATCTTTTCTAACTATGTTAGGGATAATTATAGGAATAAGTTCAGTTATAGCTATTCTATCCTTAGGGGAAGGTGGAAAGTCCTCTATAACTGGTGAATTTGAGAAAATAGGATCCTCTACAGTGAGTATAAAAGTAAATTCAAATGAGGCTACTATGTCCGATTATTTTAATGAGAATGATATTAAGCAAATAGCTGAGAGGGTTAATACAGTAAAATATATAACTCCTTCTTCCTATAAAATGGGTAACATATCTTCAGAAACAAAATCTAAAAAAGCATCAATTTCAGCAGGAAATCAAGATTTAGCTTTTATTCAAAATGTAGAAATGATCCATGGACGATTTTTTAATGAGATAGAGGCTAATGAAGGCAAAGCAGTGATTGTCTTAGATGAAATAGGAGCTAAATCTCTTTTTGGATATACGGATGTAGTAGGAGAGTATGTTACTATAGGTCCTAAAGCATCTGCTAAGAAAGCAAGGATAATTGGAGTTACAAAAAGTTCACAGATGATGTTTATGGCGGAAAATGAGGATATGCCTATTATGAGCATGGTTCCTTTGTCATTTTTAGAAAGTTTATATCCTACAGATTTTGTCATAGATACCCTATATATTATGGCTGATACAAAGGAGAATATTGAACTGGCAGGAAATAGTGCAATTAATGTTTTAAAGAGCAGACATAATAATCGAGATAGAGAAGTTTATACCGCGGAAAGTCTTATGAAACAATTAGATCAAGTAAATGAAGTTTTAGGAATATTTACAGGATTTATATCAGCAGTAGCAGCCATTTCATTACTAGTAGGTGGTATAGGAGTTATGAATATAATGCTTGTATCTGTTACTGAAAGAACTAGGGAAATAGGCATAAGAAAAGCAATAGGTGCAACAACTAATACTATACTCCTCCAATTTCTAACGGAATCTGTTATAATATCACTTTTAGGTGGAATTATAGGAATGATATTGGGAATTGTAGCAGCCTATGCACTAGGTAGTTTTGCAGGAATAACTCCTGTATTATCGATAACATCTATAATAGCAGTTATAATATTTTCTTCCTCAGTAGGAATTTTCTTTGGAATTTATCCTGCAAGAAAGGCAGCTAAGTTAGATCCTATTGAAGCATTAAGATATGAATAATTTAGAGAATTAAAAGTTAAAAATATGAATTAAGAATAAAATTAGGCATCTGAATAAAATATATTAGCATATAAACTAGTTATTTTTTCAAGATGCCTTAATTATTTTTAATTTTAAATTATAAAACCGTGACTAATAATCACGGTTTTATTTATGGAATTAGTGACAACCAAATCTACCACTTCTGCTTAGAGATCCTCTATTCATAATTTTATTACATTCGTCTATTCTATATTGAAGGTTTTCTTTTATTTTATTTCCTTCCTCTTCAGAAATTTTACCATCTTCTATAGCCTTATCTACAGCTTTAGATTTCTCTTCTAGAATTTGTTTTCTATATTTTACATCTACATTATCAAACTCGTTAAGTAACTCGTCATTATAAACATCTTCTTTTGTTGATGAATCTTGAGAAGTTGAGCTAGTAACCTTAGGAATATCATAATCCTTATTTGATAAATTACTTGCATAAGCAATAGATGTAATTCCTAGTGACAGTGTTAAAGCTGTTATCGCTAAAATCTTTTTATTCATAAACAATCTCTCCTTTTATTATAAGCTTTGAATATATCATATCAATAAGTTGTGAAGAAGTTATGTAGATAATGAAATTACATAATATTACCTAAAAGAATAATATAAGTAATATTATTCTTAATTTTTATCTTTAAATAACTT
>NZ_JBSVQM010000041.1:0-14258 GCF_054863625.1 Clostridium sp. Marseille-QA1073
ATTTAATTGATGAATTGCAATTACTAATAGGATGTCCAAGGGATTATTTTACACTTGAAGCTATAGAATCTGTATTTATAAAAGATGGTAAAATAGTAAATGGATACCCTATAGTCGAAGTTTCTTGGTTTGATAGAGGACAAGAAGTCCAAGACAATGTAGCTAAAATAATTACAAACTATGTCTATTCTATGGGATATGATGATCTAGATATTATATTTATTCCTCTTGAAGAATGTAAATACTATGAAAATGGAGAACATTTTTAATCCTATTTAATAAGACACTCTATTTAAAAATAATAAAAATCACCATCAAAATTATAATTTTGATGGTGATTTTTATTATTTTTTCTTCTCATTAGAAGCTGCAACTTCTTTCAGCGCTTTTTCTATTACTATATCTTCTTCTAATTCTTTAAATGCAACAGATAGCATAAGTTTTATTCTATTTAATTGATTTACTTCGCTAGCACCAGGATCATAGTCTACAGCTACAATGTTAGATTGAGGATATTGCCTTCTAAGCTCTTTTATCATTCCCTTACCAGTTACATGATTAGGTAAACAAGCAAAAGGCTGCATACAAACAATATTTTTAGCCCCACTTTCAATAAGTTCAATCATCTCTGCCGTTAAAAACCATCCTTCACCGGTTTGATTGCAAAGTGATAGTACATTTTCAGCTAATTCAGCTAAGTGAGATATACTTTTAGGTGAATTAAATCTTTTACTATTCTCAAGTGCTTCCCTCATTGGCTTTCTATAAAATTCTATATACATCTCTTCAACTCTAGCTAAATATTTATCTTTTTTACTAAATCCCAAATATTTGCTTTTCAACTCTGAGTCTTTTATAGTGTATAAGAAAAAGTCCATTAAATCCGGCATTACTGCTTCACAGCCTTCTGATTCAATAATGTCTACTATATAGTTATTAGCATCTGGATGAAATTTTACTAATATCTCACCTACAAGTCCTACCTTAGGTTTTCTAATATCTTTAATCTTTAAATTGTCAAAATCATCTACAATATTGTTAACTATTTTCTTAAATTCTTTAATGCTTCCTCTTTTTACAGCTTCTATGCATATACCAACATACTTATTGTAAAGTTCGTTAGCTGAACCTTGTTTTTCCTCATATGGTCTTACTCTATATAAAACTCTCATGAGTAAATCTCCATATAAAATTCCCATAACTGCCTTTTTTAATAATGTTAATGTAAATTTAAATCCTGGATTAGATTCAAGTCCAACTGCATTTAAAGATATAACTGGTATATTTTCAAATCCTGCATCTTTTAGTGCCTTCCTTAAAAAAGCTATATAGTTTGTAGCCCTACATCCTCCTCCAGTTTGAGTTATTACAATAGAAGTATTATTTAAATCATATTTTCCAGATTTTAATGCATTTATAAACTGACCAACAACTAGTATAGATGGATAACATGCATCATTATTTACATATTTTAAACCTTCCTCAATAACCCTATCATCAGCTTTTTCTAATATTTCAAAATTATATCCCTCTGAAGAAAAAGCAGGACCTAAAAATTGAAAATGGATAGGAGACATTTGAGGTGCTAATATAGTATGAGTTTTTCTCATCTCTTTAGTAAATATTGGTCTTGGGCTTTGCTCAACAATTTTTATAGGAATTACTCCTTTTTTATCTCTTTCATCCATAGCAGCTTTCAATGAACGTATTCTAATTCTTGCTGAACCTAAATTATTTACCTCATCAATCTTTAACACTGTATAAATTTTATTATTGTTTTCTAAAATCTCTTGAACTTGATCTGTAGTAACTGCATCTAATCCACATCCAAAGGAGTTTAATTGTACTAACTCAAGATTTTTTTCCTTAGCTACATAACTAGCAGCAGCATATAATCTTGAATGGTACACCCATTGATCAACCACTCTTAAAGGTCGTTCTACTTCCCCTAAATGCGCAATAGAATCCTCTGTTAATACTGCCATATCAAAGCTAGTAATAAGCTTATCTAAACCATGATTAATTTCTGGGTCTATATGATAAGGTCTTCCTGCAAGTACAATACCTTTTTTACCACTTTCTTTTAGATATTTTAGAGTTTCTTCTCCTTTTGCTCTTAAATCTCTTTTTATACTCTCATCTTCTATAAAAGCTAAATTTAATGCTTCTTTTATCTCACGTTTAGATATTTTATACTCTTTTAGTGTATCTTCCATCCTCACTACTAAAGCCTCTCTATTATGAAGAGATATAAAAGGATTTAAGAAAGGTACCTTTTTCTCTTTTAAGAGGTCAATATTAGTTCTAATAACCTCTGAATAAGATATAACTATAGGACAATTATATTGATTTGTAGCTCCTTCTTGTTCCTTTTGTTCATAAACTATAGAGGGATAAAATATAAAATCTACATCTTTTTCTACTAGACTAACTATATGTCCATGACTAAGCTTTGCAGGATAACATGCTGATTCAGAAGGTATGGTTTCAATTCCTTTTTCATAAATTAGCTTGGAACTTCTAGGCGATAACTCTACCCTAAATCCTAATTTAGTAAAGAAAGTAAACCAAAATCCATAATTCTCATACATATTTAAAACTCTAGGTATTCCAACTGTTCCTCTTATTGCCTCTTCTTTTTTTAATGGCTTATAAGAGAACATTCTCTTATATTTATACTCATATAGATTAGGCACTGTATCCTTTTTAATTTCTAATCCTAATCCTCGTTCACACCTATTTCCTAATATAAATTCCCTTCCATCAGAAAAACCATTTACTGTAAGTAGGCAATTATTACTACAAAGGCCACATCTTTTCATAGTTGATGATGATTTAAAATTGCTTAAGTTTTCTTTTTGAAGGATAGTAGAACTTTTGCCTTCTACGTGTCTTTCTTTCGATATTAACGCACAACCAAAAGCTCCCATAAGCCCTGCTATATCTGGTCTAACTACTTCTCTACCTGAAATCAATTCAAAGCTTCTAAGTACTGCATCATTATAAAAAGTTCCACCTTGAACTATAATATTTTTTCCCATCTCTTTAGGATTTCTAATTTTTATAACTTTAAATAAAGCATTTTTAATAATTGAATAAGAAAGTCCACTAGATATATCTCCTACCGTTGCTCCTTCCTTTTGAGCCTGCTTTACTCTAGAATTCATAAAAACAGTACATCTTGAACCTAAATCTACAGGATTTTCAGCAAGTAATGCCTCTTTAGCAAAATCCTCCACAGTCATGTTTAAAGATTGAGCAAAGTTTTGGATAAAAGAACCGCATCCAGCTGAGCAAGCTTCATTAAGGGTCACCGAATTAATAACTCCATCTTTTACCCTTAAGCACTTCATATCTTGTCCACCGATGTCTAATATAAAATCTACATTAGGTAAAAAATGTTCTGCCGCTTTATAATGTGCTACCGTTTCTATTTCTCCTATATCAATCTTTAGTGCTGCTTTAATTAATGCTTCCCCATATCCTGTTACTGTAGAGTTTACAATTTCTGCTCCTTCAGGTATTTTATTATACAAATCTAATAATGCACTCTTAATAAGCTTTAGAGGGTTCCCTTCATTACTGCCATAGTAAGAGTATAGTAAATTTTTATCTTCATCAATCAATGCTATTTTAGTAGTAGTTGAACCTGCGTCTATGCCTAAATAACATTTTCCTTTATAGTTATTAAGATCTTTTGAACTTACCTTAAAAGAATTATGTCTATTTTTAAACTCATCCAATTCTTCTTGGTTCTTAAATAATGGCGATAATCTTTGTACTTCTTGACCTTCACAATATTTTAGAAGTTCTAGTTTGTCATATAACTCTTTAAATGTAATATGGTCACTTTTTACTGATAATATAGCACATCCCATGGCTACAAATAATTGAGAATTCTCTGGGAAAACAACATCTTCTGCTTTAATATTCAAAGTCTCCACAAACCTTTTTCTAAGCTCTGATAAGAAATATAACGGACCACCTAAGAAAGCTACTTTTCCTCTTATAGGTCTTCCACAAGCAAGTCCACTAATAGTTTGATTTACAACAGATTGAAATATAGAAGCTGCTATGTCTTCTTTTAATGCCCCTTCATTTATCAATGGCTGAATATCTGACTTTGCAAATACTCCACATCTTGCAGCAATAGGATGAATAGTTTTGTAATTCTTAGCTAATTCATTTAACCCTGCTGCATCTGTTTTTAACAGTGAGGACATTTGGTCTATAAACGCACCAGTTCCCCCTGCACAGGTTCCATTCATTCTTTGTTCCATTCCATCTTTAAAATAAGTTATTTTTGCATCTTCTCCACCTAATTCAATAGCTACATCAACATCATCAGCAAAGGTTTCTATAGTTTTACTACATGCAATAACTTCTTGAACAAAAGGTATCTTTAACCAATTAGATACAGACAATCCCCCTGAACCTGTTACATTTACAGTAATCCTTTCCTTTGGAAAAGAACTATAGGCATCATTTATTAAATTAAATATAGTACTTTTAATATCTGAAAAATGCCTTTCATATTTACTGTATATTATTTGAAAATTCTCATCTAAAATCACTAACTTAACTGTTGTTGAACCAACATCCAATCCTAAATGTAACAACCTTTTCATACTTTCATCACTGTTCCTTCTATAATTTAATAATTTAGTGAATAAATCTATAATAAAAATTACACTTATTAAAAAAACTGTCATAATTAATATATAGAGTTAAATCACTAAAATTTTAGTAATCTAACTCTATCAAGATTATCTATTTATTTTTATTTTACTCTCCAAGTTGTACCTTCTTTGTTGTCTAATATTTCAATATTCATGTTTAAAAGTTGATTTCTTATTTCATCAGCCTTTGAATAATCCTTAGCTTTTCTAGCTTGATTTCTTTCATCAATCAATCTATTTATTAACTCTTCATCTATATTAGATAGATCTTTCTCAATCTTCATTAAATCTAGAGATAATACTTTATCAAAGTCTTCTATTAACGTTGCTTTTTCTTTATTATTAAGCTGATTATCTTTTAACACATCTAATAATACTGTAAAGGCATTTGCTATATTTAAATCATCACTTATATGAGCTTTAAAAATTTCTTTATATGAATCTGTTTTTCCTTTATCTATTGACTCACTTTCAATTATATTCTCTAATATTAGAGATATTCTCTTTTTAAGAGCTTTAAAAGATTTTTTTGCATCTTCTAAACTTTCAAAACTAAATACTAACTGCTTTCTATATCTTGATTGTAAGCAAAAGTATCTATAATCTAAAGGTGAATATCCTTTATCTTCTAATATCTTTAAAGTTAAAAACTCTCCACTTGATTTAGACATTTTCCCACCATCAAGTACTAAAAACTCTCCATGTATCCAATAATTTACCCATTTTTGTCCACTGTAAGCTTCTGATTGAGCTATCTCATTTGTATGGTGTACTGGTATATGATCTATTCCCCCACAATGTATATCAATTCTATCACCTAAATATTTCATCGACATCGCAGAGCACTCTAAATGCCATCCTGGAAAACCCCTTCCCCATGGCGAATCCCATTGCATTATTTGATTTGTAAATTTAGAATTTGTAAACCAAAGTACAAAATCTAATGGATTTTTTTTATTTGGGTCAACTTCTATTCTACTACCTGCTTCTAATTCGTCAATACTTAAATCAGCAAGTTTTGTATAATCTTTAAATTTCTCTATTTCAAAATACACATTTCCATTAGCTTGATATGTATATCCTTTCTCTTCAAGCCCTTGAACAAACTTAATCATATCATCTATATGTTCTGTTGCTCTACATACAACATTTGGTCTTTTTATATTTAACTTATTGCAATCTTCAAAAAAAGCATCCTCATAAAATTTGGCTATTTCCCAAACGGTTTTCTTTTCTCTTGATGCACCAAGAGCCATTTTATCTTCACCCTCATCGCCATCAGATTGAAGATGTCCAACATCAGTTACATTCATTACATGTTTTACTTTGTATCCCACATACTCTAATGACTTTTTTAAAACATCTTCAAATATGTAAGTTCTTAAGTTTCCTATATGAGCATAATTATACACTGTAGGTCCACAAGTATACATTCCTACCTTATTAGGCTTTATAGAAATGAACTCGTCTTTATTTCTCGTCATTGTATTATAAACATAAAAACTCATAATTTTCTCTCCTTTTCTTAGAATTTAAATATATAGCTAATTGTTCCTTTACTTTTCATAATCTATTATCATAGAGAAACATTTAATCTCAATTTCATAAAACTTAATATCAAAATTAAAACCTACTATAAATTTTATTCATAAAACATATATTTATGCTTTAACTTAAAAAGCTACAGAAATAACTGTAGCTTATCTATAAAATTTAGTAAAATGCTTTAATTTTATAGTTGCTTTATAATCTACAGTATAATGCAACTTACTCGGTCTTTCGTTGAATAGAATCTATAAATTATTAATAAAAATTAACTTAATATAAATTGTATCATATTAATATAATTTTACAATATTTTTAGGAAATTATATAACGCTTATATTTTATTTTATAATCTTAATAAAAATATACAAATTAATCTAGTATTACTATATTAAATATGTCAGTTTAAATAATCTTTATATGAAACCTTCCTGCTTGCTACTTATATTTAGACAAACTACTTCATTTTAAGTGGACATTGCTTTGCCCCCCTTTTCATACATTTTTTTAACCCAAATTTTACATTTATTAATTCCATCTTTCTCTTTTGCTTCAATTATATTTAAATTGATTTCTCCTAATATATCACTATCAAAAAATAGCTCATTTTTATCTCGTATATTTTTAAATCTTTTCCTAATGTAAACAAAGCTATTTTTTTGCCAGAGAAGATATTTCCTAAAGTATTTCTTTTTAATCCTATAGGTAATTTATAAAACCAATTAGGTACTGCTAATACAATTAATTCATAGGATTTTATATCTTCTCTTAAAGTTTCTAAATTAAGATTATCCTCTATAAAACTTTTATATGGAACTTTATCATAGATGCCAGTATTATTTTTCACATTTTTTAGTTGTAATAAGTCTCCATTTATTTCTTCTTTCATAGCTTTTGATAAGTTTTTTAATAATCCATCTAAAGAGTAAAATAATATAAGAGTTTTCAATATACCACTCCTAAATATTTATATATTATTAGTATATGAAAACTCTTTTATTTAGTTAATATGATAATATTATCCAATATTCGTTATGATAAATAACTCTTAATATCTATTAATCTTCAAAATAGAAACCCTTAGATCTTAAATCATTTACTATATATTGACTACATTTAGCTATAAAATCATTCATTTCATTTTCTGTTAAATATATAAAATTTTCTTTTGTTTCATCATTTTCTCCTAGATAAAATTCTTTTATGTAGTTTACTTTCTTTGTAAAGGCCCCTTTTGGAAAGTATTCTAAATAATCTTCAACTTCTGTTACATTCTTAAAAATTGTAAAAAATAAACTATTTGGATTTTTATCTAAAAATAAATAATCCAATCCATACCAATCTTTTTTAATAACCCATATAAAATTTTTATCTTTTTCTAATCCTTCTTTGTATAATTTTGTTTTCTTTTTATGATTATACATTTTTTCCCAACATATATCAGTTAAAAGATGTACATAATACCCTAAATAAAAGGACAATCTATTATTTAAATTATTTTTCTTATGATCTTTTAAATATTTAATATAGAATCCTTCCGCATTAGTATTTTTTCCATCTTCCATCCAATGAGTAATGTCTCTAGGTGGATCAAAAGAAGAATAATCCTCATTAGGTACTCCACTATCCGGTCCTATATTTCCTACAGTAAAACACTCATCATTTATCTTTAGTTTTTTATCTAAAATTTTTTCTGCTACTCTTAAATGTGCTATCCAAGTTGCCATAATATGCCCCCCATCCTTAAATGCCATATACCTATAGCTAATCGATATTATTAAACTTAAGATATATTTAACTAAATTCTACTTTCTCTTTAAAACCCCTTCTTTTATTAAATAAAATAAGCAAAATAAACTTTTGTCTAAAAGTCTATCTTGCTTATTTTACTATTTCTTAATTTTATTTATTTTCTTAACTCTGTTTGGCTTTGCTTTAGGTCTGATAACTGTATTATTGCTTTTATTGTATTGATTATATGATTTATCTTGCGGTTTATCATAATGTTTTAAGAAACCTGACAAATCCATAAACCATAAAAACAAAATTACAAAAATTCCTGGAATTATATATCTAGCAACATAGCTAGGCATTGTTGGCCAAAGTAATGTTGGTACTATAAATACAGCTAAAGCTATTATTAATATAAGCCATTTATTCACTTTAATCTTATCTAATACATATGTTCTAAGTACTCCATAAGCAATCAATGCTACAATAGAAAAAAGTAAAATTCCTAAAATAAGTTTAAATGTTTCCACTTTTATCCCTCACTTCTTGTTATGTTATTTTTAAACAGTTAATAATATTATATAATATCCCCTCACCGATTAACAGATTTTATTTAAATTTATACTTAAAATTATATTTACTTTATGTTAAAATTTATGTGAGATACTATAGAATAATCATTAATTTTTATAAATTATCTTCATTTTGTTAAAATATTTTTTTCTTATTGTTATAAATTATCAATAGTTGTAAATAATAAGAAATGTAAATATTTTAGAAAAAGGAGATGTGTTATATGAGAACACTAGATACAATCGTACTAATACTTGTTATAATCGGCGCAGTAAACTGGGGATTAGTCGGATTATTTCGATTTGATTTAATAGCTGCACTGTTTGCTGGTTCAGGTACTTTTGGTTCAATAAGCCAATTTAGCCGCATTATTTACGCAATAGTTGGTATTTGTGGATTATATGCTCTTTCATTCTTAGGAAGAGACAGAGAGCGCGATGACGTTTAACGTTAAAATATAACCTTTATAAAAAAGCTGAATTATTTCAGCTTTTTTATTATTTCCTATATACTAGGGGTGGTAATATGAGTATAAAAAAATATATAAATTATAAGCTTAGAGAATTATCCATAGAACAATTAATTAAATTTCATAATCCTAAGCTGATAAAAGGATATTGTAAGCAATGTAAAAAGTATGGTACTGTTTGGTCTTGTCCAGAATTTAATTTTAACGAATTAGAATTTTTAAAAAATTATACTTATGTATATTTAATACACTCAAAAATTTATATAAGAGATATATGCAAAATCACAATGGATGAATATTATAACAATCTTCTAGATATAATACCTGAAGTTAAGGATTATAAAGATGATATGGGGAAAAAATTTAATACCTTATACTTCTCCTGTAGGCTTTACTTAGATAATATGCTGTTAAGAATTGAGGAAAGTTATAAACATTCTTTAGCTATAGTATCAGGTAGATGCCTTTATTGCGATCCTTGTGAAAAAACTAAGGGCAAAGAATGTATAAATCCTGAAAAACTAAGGTACTCTTTAGAAGCTCTATCTATAGATGTATCATCCTTATTAAAGTATTCATTAAATGAAGAAATTCAATGGAGTAATGATGAAGAATCTAATTACATTACCTGTGTTTCTGCACTACTTTCAAAAAATCCAATAGAAATAAATGAATTAGAAGATAAAATTATTCATTTTTGATAAATCTAAGTTGGATAGTAACAGTTTTTATATTTTCTCTTATAACTAAAATACTAACAGAAATATTACTATTTAATATTTCATCAAAGATATCATTTATATCTTCCTCAATAAATTTTATAGTATCTCCCTTTTTATTTTTAATAGCATAATTTGAAGAAAGTCTCTCTAAATATAGATTGTCCCACTGCGTTAAATCGTATTCATTTTCTACTTCAAAAATTAATCCTCTGTTTATTAAAAAATTCTTTAATAATTCATATTTTCTTTTAAGATCATCTCCTTTTTCATCTAGTTTTTTATAAATTTCCGCTTTTTCATCTATTGCTTGTTTTTCCTTTTTTATTTCAATTTCTAATTTTTCTTTTTCATTATCCAATTCCAATATATATTTATTAATTTTTTCTAAATATCTTTTACTATTTTTCATAGTTTACCTTGCCTTTCTATAAGTTCTTTATATAAAATATTAGTGAGGTGAAGCTTATGAAAAACTTCAAGAAATCATTGATTTCTTATCAACTCAACTATTAATAATAGTTAGGAGAAGTTCTAAATCTATATATAGAGTTTACAATAACATAGTGTTTAATTTCAATAAACAAAGCACTATAAAAAATGTTTGAACCTACTATTGATAAAAAACAAAATATAAATAAGGAATTATTAAATGATTTAAAAATGTCTTAAAAATAAAACAGAGAATCTTGAGAATAAAATTGATTGTATTAAAAGAGAATTTAAAAATTGAGGAAAAAAATTAATATTTTTGAATTGTTTCTCACTGAACAAAGTCAACAATAATTTTAAGATTGTTAATCCTTGATTTTTAGAGTGTTAATCTATTTTTATAGAAAATTTATTTTCCTAAGTATATTTTAAGTTTTTACATTAAATTCTCATATTGATGCTTTAATATAAATTCTGATATTACACTTTTATTTATAGTGACTTTCATATATAAAAATGCTATTAATATTTATTTTATAATTTAGCTATTAATTGATAATACTAATTATATCTAAATGTTATGAGGTGATATTTTTGTTTGAATGTATAAAGAAAGACAATCATTTCTGTAATTTATATGATGGTGGTTGGGTAACATCGAAAGACACTATTGATATCTATTCTCCTGTGGATAATTCTTTTGTAGGTACTATCCCTGCTATGACAAAAGATGATGTAGATGCATATATAAAAAATTCAAAAGAAGCACAAATATCCTGGGGAGAAGTTCCTGTTAGTGAAAGAGCCGCTATACTTCATAAAGCTGCAACAATATTAGAAGAGCAAGTGGAAGAAATGGCAGAAGTACTCATGTGGGAAATTGCAAAAGATAAAAAGTCCTGTATATCTGAAATTATAAGAACTGCAGCTTTTATTAGATATACTGCAGATGCGGGCAAAAATCTTGAAGGTGAAGCTATTGGTGCTGATAATTTTCCTGGATTTAAGAAAAATAAAATGTCTTTTGCTACAAGAGTTCCTCTTGGAATAGTATTAGCAATTTCACCTTTCAATTATCCTATAAATCTATCCGCAGCAAAAATAGCTCCTGCTCTAGTTGCTGGAAATAGTGTTATATTAAAACCACCTACTCAAGGTGCAATTAGTGCACTATACCTAGCAAAAGTATTTCAAGAAGCCGGTCTTCCTAATGGAGTATTAAATACAGTTACTGGTAAGACTTCTGAAATTGGTGATTATTTAGTTACTAGACCAGAAATAAACTTTATAAATTTCACTGGTTCTACTAATGTTGGTAAACATATTGCTGAAATTGTTGGAATGGTACCTATGATAATGGAGCTTGGGGGAAAAGATGCTGCAATAGTATTAAAGGATGCTAATTTAGATGATACAGCAAGAGAAATAGTATCAGGAGCTTATAGTTATGCTGGTCAAAGATGCACTGCCATAAAAAGAGTATTGGTGGTGGAAGAAATAGCTGATAAATTAGTAGAAAAACTTTTAGATAATGTTAAAAATTTAAAGGTAGGTCATCCAAAGGATAATTGTGCAATAACCCCTCTTATCGATACTAAATCTGGTGATTTTGTTGAAGAACTCATGAAGGATGCTATTGATAAAGGAGCGAAATTACTTATTGGTAATAAACGTGAAGGTAATTTACTATATCCCACACTTTTTGACTATGTAACCACAGATATGAGAATTGCCTGGGAAGAACCTTTTGGTCCTGTACTTCCTGTAATTCGTGTAAAATCTATGGAAGAGGCTATAGATATAGCTAACCGTTCTCAATATGGATTACAATCTTCTGTGTTTACTATGAATATAAATGATGCTTTTTATGTTGCAAATAAACTTGAAGTGGGAGCAGTACAAATTAATAATAAATCGGAAAGAGGACCAGACCATTTTCCATTCTCTGGAGTAAAAGCTTCTGGTATGGGTACCCAAGGTATTAAATATAGTATAGAAGCTATGAGCAGGTTAAAATCTATAGTATTGACAGTATAACTAAATAATAACACCATATTAATTCTACAATATTTAAAATTCTCCATTATCAAAAAATTTTTTTTATTTTTGAAAAATGCTACTTAGAAATTCTAAGTAGCATTTTTTACATATTAAATCCATTTTCAACAATATCTTTACATATTTGAGCTAAGTTACCTTGATCTTCCTTAGATAGTTCCTTAGGATATATTGGCTTATGAATTACTATTTTACAATCTAAATCACCTTTTTTAGTCCTCTTACTTCCCTCTAATACTTTATATGTTCCATCTATAGTAATCGGAATAATTGGTACATTAGCTCTTGTAGCCAATTTAAGGCTTCCTTTTTTAAATTCATTTAACTTACCATCTCTACTCCTCGTTCCTTCAGGAAAGATTAACATCGAATGTCCATCTTTAAGATTTTCTGTAGCTTCAAGAATAGCTTTTAATCCCTCTCTTGGATTATCTCTATCTAAAAATACACATCGTATATTTTTAGCCCAATAAGATACTAATGGCACATTTTCTAATTCTTTTTTTCCTACAGCGCCTAATGGTCTATCAATACAATCAATTACTAATGGAATATCTACGATGCTCTGATGATTTGCCACATAAAGGCAAGTATCATTAAGTAAATTTTCTTTACCAATTACCTTAACTTTTAATTTAGATGCTTTCATAGTAAATCTTGCCCATTTTTTTGCATGATTATATATAAACTTTTCACTTTCTTCTCTAGACTTCTTTTTAATTCTTTCAAACTTTGGTCGCAAAAACATTGTAAAAAAAATATATATTGCAGACTTTGCTACAAAGAAGAATTTTCTCATTTTATCACCGTCCTTATGTTTAGTCATAATTATTATATCAATAATATTATTCATTTAAAAGCATAGTTAATAAAGAAACTGTATTGAAAAATACTAAAAATATTTTATTAGTTTATAAACTTCTTAATTGGTCTATAATTTTAATAATTAACTTGTAGGAGGAATAAATGAAAAATAAATTTATTAATTTATCTATTTTAATATCAATTATAATTTCAATATTTACTATATCATATAAAGTTTATATAGATTATATTCCTTATAATGATAAGGCTATAATTCATTATATTGATGTAGGGCAAGGTGATGGAATATTAATTCAAGTTAACAATAAAAATATTCTAATTGATGGTGGCACAGAAAGTAATTCTAAAGCACTTATTAAATATTTGAAAAGCCAACGAGTCAAATCTTTAGATTATATTATAGCAACCCATCCACATGAAGATCATATTGGTGCATTACCAGAAGTTATAAACACTTTCAAAATTAAAAACTTTTATGCTCCAAAAGTCACTGCTAATACTACTTGCTTCTATAATCTAATAAAAAGCTTAAAAAGAAATGATTTAAAAATTCTCCCTATAACTTCTCCTATGATAGTAAATCTAGATGAATATACTTCTTTATCCTTTGTTTCTCCTAATAAAAATGACTATAAAAATTTGAATAATTATTCTTTAGTAGCAAAACTTCAATATAAAAACTTCTCATTTTTATTTACTGGTGATGCTGAGAAGGAAATTGAAAATGAAATTATCTCTTCTGGTTATGATATAAAATGTCATATACTAAAATTAGGCCATCATGGAAGCAAAACCTCTTCTACTCCAAAATTTTTAGATGAAGTTAATCCTAAGATAGCTATTGCGTCTTGCGGACTTGGAAATGATTATGGTCATCCAAGCAAGGATATATTAAAAGAACTAAAAAATAGGAATATAAAACTATATAGAACTGATAAAGATGGAACTATTGTATTTATTTGTGATGGAAAAACTCTAAAGAAAAAAATAAAATGAAAAGCTATATAAAAAGAATTCCAATTAGCAATTCTTCTTATATAGCTTTTCATTTTCATTAAAAATGGCTCCGCGAAGAGGATTCGAACCTCCAACCTATCGGTTAACAGCCGAGTGCTCCACCATTGAGCTATCGCGGAATATTGCTAAACTAAATTCTACTTAGTCTAACATAACCTGGCAACAACCTACCCTCCCACAGGGTCTCCCCTGCAGTACTCTCGGCGTCCT
>NZ_JBSVQM010000042.1:0-13552 GCF_054863625.1 Clostridium sp. Marseille-QA1073
ATATAATTATAATATCTAGGGTGAAGCCCATAAGAAGGTCTTACAGATTTTATATTTTTCTCATTAAATACCTCACCTTTTTTTATATATTCACTTACAAAAAGAGATCTAGCAAATTCTCTACTCTCTTCTGCTCTTTTACTTAATATATACTCTTCTCTTCCTAGTGCTTTTTCTATATTTCTTATCCCATTAACCATAGCTTTAAATTCATCCAGTTCTAGTGAAAATTCACTGTCTACCCCTTCATCACTTCTACTTAAAATTATATGCTTTTCCACTATCTTTGCTCCTAAGGTTACCGCAGCAATAGGAACTTCTATTCCCAAGATGTGATCTGATAGTCCAACAGTAACTCCAAAGGATTTTTGTAATGAATTTATTGATTTTAAATTTATTTCTTCTGGTTTTGTAGGATAGGCCCTGGTACATTTTAATATTATGATTTGATGATTATCTTTACTTTTAATTACCTTTATTGCTTCTTCAATTTCCCCTAAAGTTGCAATTCCAGTTGATAAAATTATGGGCTTATTTTTTTCTGCTATATATTCTATAAGTGTTATGTCTGTAATCTCAAAAGAAGCAATTTTATAAGCAGGCACTTTTAAGTTCTCTAAAAAGTCTACTGAAGTTTTATCAAAGGGTGATGAAAAGCAAACAAGCCCTAACTCTTCTGCATATTCTTTTAATTTAGGTTGCCATTGCCAAGGAGTATAGGCTCTTTCATAAAGATTATATAAACTTTGATCATGCCATATACTATCTTGATTTATATTAAAAAGTTCGTTATCACAACCTAAAGTAATAGTACTAGGTAAATAAGTTTGAAGCTTTCATATTTCTTCTCCTATTGAATTTCTATAGCTTCATAACTGTATAAGTCTTTTATTGCCTTCCATTTATCTTTTGTTATACCCATTACTACTACATTATGAGGTTTTCCATTTTTTATAATATGCTCCTTTAAAACTCCCTCAACTTCCGAACCATATTTTTTATGAATTTCTATAACTTTTTCATTAAATTCAAAAACTTCACAGCAAAGTTTATTAAGATTTAAAACCTCAAAAACATAATCATAAATGTTACACTCAAGAATTTTACCAATGCCCTTTCCTCTTAGTGAAGTATCTCCTATATAATAAGCCCAACTACATCTTTTATTTATCATATCAATATTAGTAATGCTTAAAACTCCTATAGGTTTGTCATCATAAGTTATCACCCAATATCTAGCAAAGGGATTGGCTTCTATATTTTTAAACCATTTAAGCTGAGTTTCATAATCAAGTATTGGATCAGTATACATATATTTAGTAACTTCTTCAGACATTCTCCAAATTGCAATAAGCATTAAATCTTCTCTTAATATTTTTCTAAGCTTTAATCCCATATTCTCACCCTCAATTTAGATATCTAAAAAATAGCTAGCTAGTATACCATTTTGTATGAAATATCCTTTTATCTCTAGCTATTATTTTAGATTCCTTATATTTTTTTGAATAATTCCACTATTTATTTTTAAAAGCTCTGGATTATTATTTAGAAAATTTATTATTTCCATCATTCCAAAATGATTCTTATCTCTATAAAGTCCCTCATATATTTTAGAAATAAATTGATAATCTTCTATAGTATCTAATGTCCATCTGTGCATTGAATAGTCTATAAGATTCTTATAACAGCCTAATTTATATTTTTGTGGATTATTATATATATATGTGGTTACATGTTCTCTATCTCTTTTTATCACTGCCTTATTAAAAGTTTCTTCTAAGGTTTCAAAACTAAATACTTCTACATCTAATCCCCTTGGAAAGGTTCTTTCCAAGGTATTATTTACATACTGAAAATCATTTTTTAAATAATAATTTATAACCTTATTAGTTACCTCACTATCAATTAATGGACAATCGCTGGTTACCCTTACTATAACTTCTCCTCTATATGCTAAGGCTCCATAATAGTATCTTGATAATACATCTTCTTCATCACCTCTAAAGACATTAACCTTTAATCTTTTTCCCTCTTCGCAAATTATATCATCACAAGGCAAATTCGTAGTTGCAATTATTATTTCATCTATGATTTTTACAGTTTTTAACCTATTTATACAGTGCTCCAATACTGTTTTTCCGCAAATATTTTTCATCACTTTCCCATATAACCTACTAGAGCCCATACGTGCTTGTACTATACAAAGGATTTTCAACTTTATACCACCTTTCATCACTACTCAAAGGTAAGTTTATTTAAAAGTTCTTTAAGTTCTTCTACCTTTAACCATCTAACATTGTTAGAAGAATTGTATTCAAAACCTTCTTCAATTAGCACTCCGCCTTCAGTAAAACGCTCACTAACATTCCACCAATCAAAATTAGGATAGATTATATAGTGGTTTTCATACTCATAGGTGCTTCTAGAATCATCCTTAGTTATCATAACTTCATGAAGCTTTTCCCCTTCTCTAATGCCTATTTCTTTAAAGGTTCCCTTAGGGTTCATAGCCATTGCTAAATCTATAATTTTAAAAGAAGGTATTTTTGAAATATAGGTTTCTCCTCCCTTAGATTCCCCTAGTGCTTTAATAACCAAATTCACACCTTCTTCTAAAGTGATCCAAAATCTAGTCATTCTAATATCAGTAATAGGTAATACTGTCCCTCCTCTAGCTAACACCTCTTTGAAAAATGGAATAACAGATCCTCTGCTTCCAGCAACATTTCCATATCTCACTACAGAAAAAGTTGTACCTCTCCCTCCAGTGTAAGCATTAGCAGAAATAAATAATTTATCTGAAACCAATTTTGTACCACCATACAAATTTATAGGATTTACCGCTTTATCTGTAGATAGAGCAATTACTTTTTTTACGCCTCTATCTATAGCTGCATCTATAACATTTTGAGCTCCATGGACATTTGTTTTCACTGCCTCAAAGGGATTATATTCGCAGGAAGGCACCTGTTTCATTGCTGCAGCATGGATTACATAATCTACTCCTTGAAAAGCTCTATATAATCTCTCTTTATCTCTTACGTCACCTATAAAAAATCTGAGTTTATCTATTTTATTTCTTAATTTATTTATAAACATCTTTTTAATTAAATCCTGTTTAAATTCATCCCTTGAGTAAATAATAATCTTTTTAGGATTATACCTTTGAAGAACTATCTCTACAAATTTTTTCCCAAAGGATCCTGTTCCACCAGTTATTAAAATAGTCTTATCATCTAACACCACTTTCCCACCCCTTATACAATTGAGGATTGACAATTGAAAATGGACAATTATTGATACTTCTCCATTATTGGAGAAGTTTTTAATTAATTTCTCTTTGAAATTACGCAGTAACGTCTATAAAAACAGTTAAAGAAATTAGTTTAATTAAAACTAATTTCAACCATAATTGTCAATTGTCCATTTTTAATTTTCCATTATTCCAAGCTCTTCCGTTACTCTAAATTGTGAACTGAAATATCTCACAAAATAGTTATATATTAGTCTATCTGTAAGATATACTACTTCCTTATATCCTATGAACATATAAAAGATTTTGTACATAGTACTTAAAATTCTTTGCTTCAAAGTAAAATTATAGTTTTTTAAAAGTAATTATTGGTAAATTATTTTAGAAGATAGTGAATGCTGTGTAATTCTCTCTACCTCAAGGGAGCAGTGGTGTAGCCCTATAGGGTTGCCCTGAGGTTCAGTATAATTTGGTACAAGACTAAAATTTTAGTCAATACTAATATAGATATGCAATGTAATTAAAGGATTGTTTAATGATGTAAAATTCCTCTGCTTTAAGGCATAGCCCTTTATGATAACCTAAATTTTTATAATATGAATAATAGTATACAGGTATATAGTAAACATTTACTCGTATATTTCTTTCTTCAAGTTCATTAAAAATTTCTTATCTTGTGTTTTTTAATTTATTTAGATTTAATCTAATAGCATAGAAATGATATGCCAATTTTACATAATCATAACCTATAGATGTTTATATTTCCTTTACGTTCTTAAAAGTTTCATTATAAATAAATGTTTTTCTGAATCATGCTATAGTTCAAGTACTCGTTACAGCTCTTTACTACCGTTTCCTAAGTGTAAAAAGAAAATTTAGCAATAAATTAATGATTAAATATCTACTAAAGAAATTAGTTCTTCTAAAATTAATTTCGATTTAAATTCTTTATTCTTCATCTTTAATTCTTTTAATAACTTTAGCCGGTATTCCTCCTACTACTGTATAATCTGGTACATCTTTTGTTACCACTGCTCCTGCGGCTACTACTGAGTTTCTTCCTATGGTAACTCCTTGAAGTATAATTGCCCCATAACCTATCCATGCTCCAGCTTTAATGCGTATTTCTTTTTCATTTCCTCCCTGCATGCTAATAGGAATAGATATATCAGAAAAATTATGATTGTTAACTGTAATAAAAACATTTGGTGCTATGAGAACATCATCCTCGATAGTTATAGTTGCTCCTCTTATTTTACTACTACCATGAAGTTGAGTTCCTCCTCGCAAAATTACATTATTTCCAATATAAATATTTTTTCCTCCTACAATAGTAACAAAGGGTCTTAAATCACTATTATTTCCTATAGATCCAAACTTATTTTTAATAAACCATCTTCTTAATATCTTAAATCTCATCATCCAATGAGTAGCACCAATATCTGGTCCAATTCTATCTATTAAAAATTGTCTTATAATATTTATAAACTATCACCTTTCTTCAATTGAGAATTGACAATTATGGATATTTCTCCTTTAAAGGAGAAATCTTAATTTATTTTTCAATTTCACTATATAATCTATTGAAATTAATTAATATTTCTCAAAAATATATAGTAATATTTCCCAGAAAATAATTATAACTATTGTATTATATGAAGGAGATGAATAAATATTGCCATAAAAAAACTAGTAGATTGATATCTACTAGTCTTATACTTGTTATTCTTATAATATGTACTTAACATTAAAACAATATTATTACATGACTTTTATATGTTGATAAACAATAGTAATATATTTTTCAGTTATATACACATTTGTTTCATATTCTTTAGAATCTTTATTTAAAAGTAATACTTTAAAGTTCTCTATATCTATTAATACATCATTTCAACAAAAGTTTTAGTTTCAAAAATAGATGTATGAGCATTATCATTTATAACATCTTTATATGTTTGTTCTGAAATTAATTTAGCATAAGTGTATTGTTTAAGATTATCTCCTCAAAACTTATTGGTACATTTATATCAATATTCTTCTTATGATCTATTTTTAAATAACTTAAAAACATAAGAAATATATGAACTAATTTTACTATCTCATTGATTTCTTTATTTTTTATCTCCTTTCCTCCAACTAGTAATAGTACTTTAATTCTATTTAATTTTTTAGTTCTTCATATGGCACTTGTTTTATAGATTTAAGATTATTTTTAGCTACAAATATGGTATCCTCTATATTGTATTATCATATTCAATTTTTTTCTTATAATCTTATAACAAACTTTTAGATAATCCGCATTCTTCGCAATTTTTATATGTTTTTTATTATCACCTTAATAGGTATAACTTATTTTATTATCTAAATTTATAGGATTCATTATATTTTTCTTTTTTTGCTAATTGTTACTTTTAAACATATTAATAGCTTTTATATAATCTTCATAAAAATCAATCTCATACCACTTTAAATTAGTAAAACTCGATATTTTTATAAATCCAATATAATCTTTAACTAAATTGTTCATAGCCTCAGTATCATATACTTTAAAATTTTTATTATATAACAATTCTTCTATATATTTAAAATATAAGTTCCATCCTGTATGTGAAAATCTGGCCATGCCTATCCACTCTCCATACGCCTTCTCTAGGCTAATATCTTTGCTAGATTTTACAAAAGTATTATCAGTTAATAATACTTTCATAGCTTCCCCATCACATCTTTTTTCTTCTACAGATAAAACTATGTCACCTTTAGTATTTAAAAGCTTTTTTAAAATATATTCTTCGTATATGATATCTGAATGACAATATATAAAATTACTATTTCTTACAAAATCTTTGGCAAACCATAAAGAAGCCATATTATTAGTATTTTCATAGAAAGGGTTAAATATGTAAGTATAACTATCTCCTAAAAGCTCCATTATTTTTTCCTTTTTATATCCAACTACAATCCCTATATCTTCAATTCCATTTTTTTTTAACGTATTTATATTTCTCTCTATAATAGTATCTTCACCTATTTTAAGTAAAGGCTTAGGAGTATCTTTTGTTAAATCTCCTAATCTACTTCCAAGTCCGGCTGCTACAATAATAGCTTTATTAAAATTCATTACTCTGTCCCCCTTAAGTAATTCATAAAATTAATCTTATTTTCTATGGGAGTAGTGTTAGGTCTACCTAAATCTTCTCTACTATTTCGATTAACTTTAACTTCTAATAAGGTTAATTCAGTAGTATTATCGATTTCTTTCATTTTTTCTATTAAATCTTCTTTTGTGCTTGTAGTTAATACCTTCTTATAATTACACGCTTTAGCTATTGATAATATATCTATATCGAATCCTACTGTTTCTTGACCTCCAACTGATTCATGACATCCATTATTTATGATTATATGTTTTAAATTTTTACATTTAGTATTACCATTAATTGCAATACTCCCCATATGCATTATGAAAGCACCATCTCCATCTAAACAATAAATCTTTTTATTTTTCTTTTTAAGAGCAATCCCTAGTGCAATTTGAGATGCATGTCCCATAGAACCAACTGTTAAAAAATCTTTGTTATGCGATTGATTAAATCTTTCTCTATACTCAAACAGTTCTCTTGACATTTTTCCAGTAGTTGATATTAGTACATGTTCTTTATCTATATTAGACAAAATAATATCAATCGCATCTTCTCTACTTAACTCATAATCATTAAAATATTTATTACAATTTTTATAACTTTCAAATGTATTTTTTCTTATAATTAAAGCATATGGTTCTTTATATCTCTTCATATAATTACATGCAAAATTTATTTCATGGGCAACTTCCTTTTCATTATCACTAATAATTCTATATTTTACTCCTATTGCTTTTAATAAATCTAATGTTATTGCCCCTTGCTTAGCATGTTGAGGTTCATCTTTAGTATTCGGTTCCCCTCTCCAGCCAATTATTAATAATACTGGTATACTATAAACTAATGAATCATTTAGGGATACCAAAGGATTTATAGCATTACCAATCCCAGAATTCTGCATATAGACTACTGGGATTTTTTCAGTAGCTAAATAATATCCACTTGCTATAGCAACTGCATTTCCTTCATTAGCTGCAATTATATGATTTTCTTTAATAACATTTTTATCAATATATGCACAAAAATCTTTCAAAAGTGAATCTGGTACTCCTACAAAAAAACTAATTTCATTTTTTTTTAAGCAACTATAAAAAAAATCACTGCTAATCATTTTAGTGTCCCCCAGGAATTAAATTTAATATTTCTTTTATACTCATACAATTTTCGTTACATTCGTATGCTCTCCCATTTTCTAATATACTTTTTGCTACATTCACCATAGCGGGATATGCACTTCTTATAAGATGATTTGCGTAAATTACCATATTAACTCCTTTTTTCTGTAACTCTTGTTCTGTTATATAACAATAAGATGTAGGCACAACTATAAGTGGAACTCTTGATTCTAATTTGTTGTATAAATCACAAAACTCAAAAATTTCCTTAGCAGTTTTTTCTTTGCTATGTATCATTATGCCATCAGCCCCTGCATCTATATAAGCTTTTGCTCTAGTAATGGCATCTTCCAATCCTTTTCCTAATATTAGACTTTCTATTCTAGCAATTATCATGAATTCTTTTGTAACTTGTGCATTCTTACCTAATAAAATTTTATTTGAAAAACTTTCTATACTATCTTGTTCTTGTCTTACTTCTGTTCCAAATAATGAATTTTTCTTTAATCCAATCTTATCTTCTATAATAATTGCAGATACACCTAGTCTTTCTAAACTTTTAACAGTATATACAAAATGTTCTACTTGCCCACCAGTATCACCATCTAATATTACGGGCTTTGTAGTCACTTCTAAAATTTCATTAATTGTATTTAATCTTGAAGTAAAATCCACTAGTTCAATATCTGGCTTCCCTTTTGATGTAGAATCACAAAGACTACTTATCCACATAGCATCAAATTCTTTTGTTTTTCCATCATATTCTAGCTTAGTCTTTTCAGCTATTAATCCCGTTAAACCACTATGAGCTTCTAGTACTCTAACTAAAGGCTTCATTTTCAAAAGACGTCTAAGCCTTGCCATTCTTACTTGAGGTGTTGTTCCAATTTCATTTAATATATTATCAATTTGAGTAATAGATACTCCAGAAGTATATTTAAATTCTACTAATTCTCCATCCCAATGTTTTAATACTTCAATTACTTTTTTTCTAATACTACTTTGTACACCATTTTCCCAATCATCCCCATGTACTACATAATGAGGCTTTAATAATAATAAATTTTCAGTATAATCTAATGTTTTTTGAGGAACAACACATTTAACTCCTTTTATATTTTCCACTATATTTTTGCGTTGTTCATAATTTAATATTGGAAACCTTTTATAGGATGCAATGACTTCATCTGTAAGAACCCCAACTATCACTTCACCAAGCTCACTAGCTTTTTTTATTATATTAATATGCCCATTATGAATAATATCTGCACTTATTGCTAAGTATACTTTTTTCATATTAAACCCTCCATTATATGCTGAATTTTTCTAATATATCTTGTATAATAGGTTAGTTATATCTTTACTATTTAACTCAGTGGGATTATTATTAATTCTTCCTTGAGTAAAGCATTGACTAACTATTGTTCTAATTTCATTTTTTTCCACTCCAAAGCTCCTTAATTTTCTAGATACTTCAGCTTTTTCAAATACTTTTTCAATAAAGTGTTCTATCTCATTTAATTCACTAACATTGAACGAATTAAGGAAACTATATCTATCAATAATTTTACTCCAATTTATACGGATCATTTCAAATAATGTTATTGATACAGCTATTCCATGTTCAATATTATAATTAATTGTTAATGGATAAGATATAGAATGGCATGCTGTTGTTTTTGTGTTGCTAAAAGCTAATCCTGAAAACATACTAGCCATTAATATTTTATTTCTTAACTCAATATTTTCTAAGTCATCTAATAGGTCTAATATATTGCTACATATTAAATTTATACTTTTTAGTGAATACACTCTAACTATTTCATTAGTTTTTTTAGACCAATATGACTCTATAGCATGACATAAAGAATCTAATGCAGTAGAAGCTGTTAATCTTTTATTTTGTCCCAACGTCATTGTCGCATCAATAATTGCATAATTAGGATACAATCCTATATCTTCAATTGAATATTTTTTTTTATTTTCTATATCCCAAATTGTACTCCAACTTGTAACTTCAGAACCTGTACCTGCTGTAGTTGGAATAGCTATTAAATATGTGCTTCTTTCTAAAGCATATTCTTTACTCTTTATTTTTTCTATTATTTCAAGTAAGTTTCTAAATTTTATTCTTTTAAAAGCTTTTAATGCTTTTCCTATATCTAAAACACTGCCGCCCCCAACAGCAACTATATAATCATAATCATAATTATCTGTCTCCTTTTTAATATCATATAAATTTTTCATATCAGGATTTGAGTTTACTTTATTGCATAGATAGACTTTATGCTCTTTTAATAAATTCAAGATAACTGATAATTTACCTGAATTTTTTAATGAATTTTTACCTGTTAATAATAGTATTTTACTATTCTTTTTAATAATATTTGAAATTTTATTTATTTCATTTATTCCAAAATATATATTAACAGGATTAAAATAATTAACCATAATTATAATCTCCTATAAATAGTTTATTTTTTTATTGCACTTATAAATTTACTTACTACATATTGAACTTGAGTACTGTTCATTGAAGGATGTAATGGTAACGTTATAATTCTTTCATAAAATTCCTCTGCTACCTTACATAACCCTTTTTCATAGCCTAACTCCTTATAATAAGGGTGATAATATACAGGTATATAGTGAACATTAACTCCAATATTATTATTTTGAAGTTCTATAAAAATTTCTTTGCGAGTTTTACATATCTTATCTAAGTTAAGTTTAATAACATAAATGTGATATCCAGATTTAGTATAATCATATTCTATAGGTATTTCTACTTCTTCTATATCTTTAAAAGCTTCATTATAAATATCAGCTATTTCTCTTCTTCTCTTTATAAACTTGTCTAGCTTCTTTAATTGACTAACTCCTAAAGCAGCTCCAATATCTGTAAGTCTGTAATTAAGACCTAATTCTAATTGCTCATAGTACCATGGGCCTTCATTTTTATTTATTAAAAAATTTTTATCTCTAGTTATACCATGGCTTCTAAATCTGATAAGCTTATTATATAGTTCTTTATCATTTGTAGTAATAATTCCACCTTCACCAGTAGTTATTGGCTTCACTGGATGAAAACTAAATTCTGTCATATGTGCACCATTACCTATTTTTTTATTTTTATACTCACTACCTAGTGCATGAGCTCCATCTTCAATAACAATTAAGTTATATTTATTGGCAATTTTCATTATTTCATCCATATCTACTGAATGTCCTGCAAAATCGACTGGAATAATAGCTTTAGTTTTAGAAGTGATTTTTTCTTCAATCGTATTAACATCAATGTTACCGGTATTCATATCTATATCACAAAATATTGGTATTCCGCCACAGTATAAAATTGCATTGGAAGATGCTGCAAAGGTCATTGGTGAAACTATAACTTCATCACCTTCTCCTATTCCAGCGGCAAAGCAGGCTCCATGCAGTGCTGCAGTCCCATTAGAAAAAGCTACTGCATATCTTGCTCCAACATAATTAGCAATATTTTCTTCAAAAATTTTCACATAAGGTCCGGTAGTTAAATAATCACTTCTTAATACTTTGATGACCTCTTGTATATCATCTTCATCGATATTTTGCTTTCCATAAGATAAGTAGGTTTCTCTAACAGAAAATTTATGATTTATGTCGAATTTATTCAATACTTCACCTTCTTATTAAAAAATTATTTAATTATTAAATATGTTTATTAATAAAGTTTAATTTATATATTATCTACCTAATTTTCAATCAAATCAAATGACATAGGCGTTCCCTTTTTAATGTCTTTACTAGCTTTTTTATCTATTATATAATTAATATACTTGCTTTCTAATCCAAATCCTGGCCTTATGCTCCTTACATTCTTTTCAGTAAATACTTCTCCCTTCTTTATATCTTCAACAACAAATAAACTTCTTGAATGCTCTCTGGAATTTATTTGCTTTTCTGTTAAATCATATGTAACTTCTCCAAGTGCTTTTTCTATGTTTCTAATATCATCTACCATAAGTTTAAATTCTTCTGGTTCCATGGAAAATTTAGAATCTGCTCCACCGTCAGCTCTTCTCAAAGTTAAATGTTTTTCTACTATCTTTGCACCTAATGCAACGGCACCTATAGCAACAGCATGTCCCATTGTATGGTCTGAAAGTCCTACTATTGTTTTAAATGTATCCTTCATATTAGGAATTGTTTTTAAATTTATATCCTCTAAAGGGGATGGATAAGAAGAAGTACATTTTAATAATGCAATATCATTATTACCCATTCTCTTACAGGCATTTATTGCCTCTTGTATGTCTCCCATTTTTGCTATCCCTGTAGATATTATTATAGGTTTTCCTTTCTTAGCTATATACTCTATTAAAGGAATATCATTTATTTCAAAAGATGAAATTTTGTATGCTGGAACATTCATTTCTTCTAAAAAATCTACAGCAGTATAATCAAAAGGTGATGAAAAAAATATTAAACCTTCTTTCTCAGCTACCTTTTTTAATTTTGGCTGCCATTCCCATGGAGTATAAGCTTTTTGATAAAGCTTATGTAAAGTTGTCCCGTCCCAAATAGTTCCTTGTTTTATTTGAAAATACTCATTATCACAGTCTAGTGTTATAGTATCTGGAGTATAAGTCTGAAGCTTTATTGCATCTGCTCCAGCCCATTTTGCTTTTTTAATTATTTCTATTGCCCTATTATAATCTTGAAGATGATTGGCTGACATCTCAGCGATAATAAAACATCTTTCACTATCACCAATTTTTTTTCCATTTAAAATCATAAATAACCGTTATTTAAACGGTATTCACTTCCTTTCTTTTTAAAATTTCTATATACTATTTATTAAAACATATTAATCTTGTAAATTTCTATTTATATATTATTTATCGTATAACTTTAAAAATTCCTTAATCCTATACTTTCCCTTACCATCAATTAAATTTTTCATGCGACTACTCATAATAAGTCTTTCACTATAAGTAATATTTAATATATGTTCTTTTCTTATATGCTTCTTTAAATAAATACATCCTAAACTTTCCATAAATTGCCCACATAACTTCTGATTATCAGCAACAATAATCCCAAAAGTAGGTATCCCTAAATAAGAAAGTTCATACAGTGTAGATCCACAGCTTGAAATAGCTAAATCAACTTTTTTCATCACTTCACTCATGTTAACATTCTCATGTAAAAACACATTATCTCTATTATAGTTTTTAATATTATCTTTAAACTTAAAAGCTGGTCCTATTATTACATGTAAATTAATCTTTAATCCCTTTAATTCTCTTATTAGTTCATCAGTGATATTTAAGTCATCACTTCCCCCTAAGGTAATTAGTACATCTTTTATATCTTTTCTTATTTCTATAGGATAGCACTTTAAGAACTCATCTCTTAAAATCGTATACATACCACCACATAATACTTTAGTACTCTTTCTTACATTATAGTTAAAAAACTTGCTGTGTGGATTTTGATTAATTAAAATATCCACTGGATAGTAATCTAACTCATTATTATCGTCTATATAAAGTACTTTAAACTTTTCTCTCAGACTATTTAAATATTCTTTATTAATTCCATATTTATCAACGACAATTATATCGCCATCTAAATTCTTAATACTATCCAATTCATTTCTTTCATTTATTTCAATAACCTCGATATTTTCAGATTTTACTATCTCTCTTCCTTTAACATATTTATTTTCACTTATACATATATATTTTACTTCAAACTCATTTAAAAGTTCTTTGGCTAAAGTCAAGGTTCTCATAATATGACCTAGTCCTATTTTTTCTCCTCCATCTGCTCTAATTAAAACTTTCATAACTTCACCTCTAGATATATTTAACAAAAAAGCTAGTAGAATTACTAGCTTTAACATTTTAATAAACTTGAATAAACTAAAAATAATTAATTAATATATTATCTGAAAATATAGTTTCTTGAATCTAACTTACGCAATTTTAATAAAATCATTTAGATTATTTATTCCAAAATTCTGTGGGCATCCCATGTCAACAATATCATAT
>NZ_JBSVQM010000043.1:0-13393 GCF_054863625.1 Clostridium sp. Marseille-QA1073
ATAGTATAGTAGATTACGAGGGGGATGATGTGGGAAAATCTAAGAGTAATCTTCGTAGCATATCACTTTAGTCATGTGAGTTTCATAAAATAACAACTTTTGGGGTAAATAAATACTTGTTATTTATAAAAAATTAATATAATAGAAATAAAAAAATGTTACTCTTTACTAATTTTTAGTTAAGAGCAACATTCTTATTTTTAGTATAAATCGCTTATTTTTTGCTTTGATGTAGGAAATACAATATATCCTATTAATATAGAAATTACAGTTGGAACAAGCCAAGGAAAGCCTGATTTACCAAGAGGTATAAAATCTAGATTAATAAAAGGTATTATTCCAAGTATACCAAATACTAATGAAGTGTAAACACCAATTCTTACTGCTTTTATATTTTTTATGAATTTATCAGCTAGTGTAGTAAATATTAAAGTTATTGTTACTGGATATAGTATACTTAAAATAGGACCAGATATCTTAACAATGTTATCAACTCCAAGAGACCCAATTACAATACTTATTATAGAAATTACAATTGCATTTATTTTATAAGGAAGTTTTCCATTTGATATTTTTTCGAAGAATGAAGAACCGGAAGCTAATAATCCAATGGAAGTTGTTAAACAAGCAAGTCCAATAGCAATACCTATAGCAGTAGAACCAAGATTACCTAATATAGATTTCGATATTAATAATAATAAGCTTGTCTTAGATAAATTAGAAATTTCAAATCCACTTGTTTGAGCACCTAAAAACATTAAACCACCATAAATGAATGCTAGGCCAATTATAGCAACACCGCCTGATTTAAGTGTCATAGGAAGAATTTCTTTTTCTGAATAGTTTTTTGATCTAAGTTCATTTGTAATGATTGAAGCAAATAATAATCCAGCTAATGCATCCATAGTTTGATAACCTTCTATAAAAGAAAGTGGTAATACAGAGGTTACATCAGTAGCAATAATATCTCCGATAGGGAAAATTATTCCTTTTATAATTAGAAATGTTAATACAACTATTAGCGTGGGAGTGAGATATTTACCTATAGTATCAATTATAGAAGAACTTTTTAGTACAAATATTAAATTTATTCCAAAATATATTATCATTGAAACAAAAGGAGTAATACTAGGGATTAAAGGGTTTATGGTTAATTCATGAGTGGTTGCAGCGGTTCTTGGAATTGCAAGCATAGGACCTATTGCTATAAATAATATTGTGGCAAAAATTAAAGCAAATTTTGGCCCTATTTTAGATGCCATTGATTCAAAGGTACCATCACCTTTTGTTGTGGAGATTATAGCAAGAAGTGGTAGGCCAACCCCAGTACATACAAATCCAATAACTCCTAAAATATATTGGTCGCCTACCATATTACCTAAAAATGGTGGGAATATTAAATTACCAGCACCAAAAAACATGGCAAATAAAGCAAAACCTACTATAATTACATCTTTCGTATTTTTCTTCACAATGGTTTCCTCCTTAAATTTATTTTAAATATTATAATATTAATTGCTATTTTTATCAAGCAATTATCATTTTTGGATGTTAACATAATATTAACATATTGTTAATATATAATCATATATGTCTAGTAGTGCAAGTAAAAGTGTAAGGGAATCAATATTGTATATATTGCAAAAATAGGTAATAGTGAAGTTATATTCTTATTAAATTAGAAGGTAATATTCGCTGATTATATGTTTGATGATAAGATGGGGAGGAACTTGTACGTATACATATTTTTTGAGAGCTGACTAAATACCATAACAATTAATACTAACCTCTTACATATGAAAATTTTTACAGAAGGTTTTATATTATGTAAGTGAAATGAAAATACCTGCTAGAGAAGGGAACTTTGTTTTTAAAAAATTAAAAAAATTCATAAATGAGATAATTTTTTATTAATTTAAAGTAACATATATTATACCTGTTATGGTAAATTGTATAGGATTCCACAATGGAAATTTAACTTATATAAGATTTTAACTTTTCTATGAATGCAAATTAAGAATTAAAGATACGAATTATGGTTAAAACTCCACTGCTAAAGCCTTTGGAGTTTTTTAAAATAAATTTTATTTTAAGAAATTCACCTTTAGTAAATTTTTTTTGTAAATGTTGAAATTACTGATTTAGTTGATGTCGTAGTAGTAAAAATACTGTATCATAAGCAAAATGAAATATATGCTATAATTATTAATATATGGGATATAAGAGGTAGGAAAAGGAGCTAATAAAATGAGTGATAATAGGAAAGTCTTTGTTCTAGGTATGGCTAGAAGTGGCTATGAGGCAGCAAAGTTACTGGCTAGTAAAGGCTATGAAGTTACTGTTAATGATGCTAAAACTGATCAAAATATAGAGGAAGTAAATGAGTTACAATCGCTGGGTGTTAAAATTGTGCTAGGAAGTCATCCTGAGGATTTGTTTGATAGTACCTTTGAGATGATAGTTAAGAATCCAGGTATATCAAATGCACATAAATATATAGAAAAAGCACATAAATTTAATGTGCCTGTTATCAATGAAATAGAATTAGCTTATCGCTATTTCCCAACAGGTATCACAATTATTGGTGTTACAGGAACTAACGGTAAAACAACTACAACAATATTGATTTATGAATTCTTAAAAAAGGCATCAAAGAGAGTGTTTTTAATGGGTAATATAGGATATCCAGCATGTTCTTTTGTGTTTAAATTAAAGGATAAAGACATTGCTGTAATGGAAGTGTCAGATCACCAGCTGTGCAATGTACTAGATTTTAAAACAAATATATCAGTTTTAACTAATTTATCAGAAGCCCACCTTGATTTTCATGGTTCATATGAGGCTTATAAAAACATGAAAAAAAGGATTTTCAATCATCACACTAAAAGTGATATAGCAATTCTTAATTTAGATGATAAAGAAGTAATTTCCTTAACAAATAATATAAACTCTACTAAAAAATATTTTTCATCTAGTTCTGTAAATAAATTAGGTTGTTCAATAATTGATGGACATATTTACTATAATAGCGATAAAATAATAGATTTGGATGAAGTAAAAATCAAAGGAAGGCATAATTACGAAAACGTTATGGCAGCTATTACGGTTGTTAAAGAATTAGGCGTAGATAATAGTGATATTGTTAGTATTTTAAAAACTTTTAGTGGTGTAGAGCATCGAATGGAATATGTTAAAACCATAAATAATATAGATTTTTATAATGATTCTAAAGCCACTAATGTAATGTCAACTCAAATGGCTTTAGCGTCATTTGTAAAACCAACAATATTATTATTGGGTGGTTTAGATAGAGGACATAGCTTTGCTGAACTGAAGGATTATTTAATAAATGTAAAATTAATTGTAGCCTATGGTGAAGCTAAGACGAGGATAAATGATTTCGCTATGGACTGTGGAATTCCTTGTAAAGTTGTTAATACCTTAGAAGATGCTACAGAGATAGCCTATAGTTCATCAGACGAAGGCTATGTTGTTATTTTGAGTCCTGCATGTGCTGCTTGGGATCAATTTAAGGATTTTGAGGTTCGGGGAAATATGTTTAAAGAGTATGTAAATAAATTATAGAATCATAAAATTTTATTTGTATTAAGTTTATGTTTATATGGAATCATATTCATATATAGATAAATAATTTTAATTTATTTGAAGTAAATAAAAGATTTAATATAGGTAAGTTAAAAAGTTAGAGTATTATTTTATTAAGAGTTATAATATAAAATATAGAAATGGAGGCAAGTGTATGACATCATTTTTAGTTATATCTCTAATAATAATTATTTTAACAAGTTTTTCGCTATATAGGATAAAAAATGATACTTCAAAGGTTGTTAGCCTAGTATTATCCTTTGTTGGAATTCTAGATTTTATTATCATGATGATTCTAATACTTATTTTCAAAAAATAATTATATTGTAAAAATAAATAGTTAAGAAAACAATTACATATAATAACCTATTATAAACTAAGTGAGGTAATGAAATATGAGCAACATAAAGTATATTAATAATAAACAAGCAGAAAAACTAATAGAAGAAAATGATGAACTATTAATTTTAGATGTTAGAAGTGCTAATGAATTTAAGGAAAGTAGAATTTCTAATGCCATAAATATTTCTGTAGACGAATTAGAGGGAGAAATCTATGAATTAGAAGGTTATAAAGATAGGCCAATTCTGGTTTATTGTAATGCTGGATCGAAAAGTAGTGTAGCTTGCAGTTTAATGGAAGAAGAAGGATTCAGCAAGCTTTATAATTTAAGAGGTGGAATATTAGATTATGAAGGACCAACAGTAAGTAAATAAAATATAAATTTATTATACCCTTTTAGTAGATACAAAATTAAAAAACGTATCTGCTAAAAGGGTATATTTTGTTTAAGACTATTAGGTTTTATATACGTATTCAATATAAAATTTTAAATATACTATGGAAAATAAATTTTCTATAAAATTAGCTTAACCCTTAGAAATTAAGGATTAATAGTTAAGAATGAAGAATTAGGATGAAATTCACTAAGTGTAAATTTCTTAAAATAAAGTTTATTCTAAAAATTTCAAAGGCTTTGACGCCGGAGTTTTAACAATAATTATTCATCCTTCATTCTTAACTTTTAATTTTTGAAGAAAAATAATTTCTCAAGAAAAACTTTGTTATGGGAATTAAAATCATGCACAAGTTAAATTTCTATTAAGAAATTCTATATTAATCTACTTTAATACGCATTAATTTAATATAAATGTTATATTTGTAACAAATTTTTAATTTATCTAACTAATTTTAAATATTTGTAAATTTTTATTGGATATTCTTAACTATTTGTAAATTTTAACTTAAAATGGAATAATATTTATTTTATAGTTGAAATAAACTTATCTATAAAATAAAATTAAAGTATTATATTTACATTTATTCTATTTTTGAGGAGGGGTTTTATGGTTAGTAAAAAAATTAGAACGTTAAGTATTGTTACATCAGCTATGGTTATTTTTTCATCTGCAAGCGGGGTTAAAGCTTATGCAAGGGTTGAACCCAATATAAACAATGAGAAGAATATCTCAATAAATGAAAAGACTTTAAATGAAAAAGATAATATAAATAGCATAATAAAAGATATGAAGTTTGAAAGGGTAGATTTAAAAGAGCAAGATCAAGAAGAGGTAGTAAGAGTTATAGTTGAAGTAGAAGGAAAATCTGCAGTAGATATGTCTGCTAATGGAGGAAAAATAAATCTTCAAGATGTCAGTAGAATAAAAAATGATATTAAAAGTATACAAGCAAAAGCTAGTAACTTACAAGGTGCTAAAATAAGACATAGTTATGGAACGCTAATAAACGGATTTAGTATGGATTTAAAGAGAAAAGAGATGAATTCATTAAAGAAAATATCTGGCGTAGTTAGTGTTAAAGAAGCTAATGTTTATTATTTGGATATGGCTAATGCTAAAGATCTTACTCAAGTTTATACTGAATGGAGTAATTATGGGTATAAAGGAGAAGGAACAGTAGTTTCTATAATAGATTCAGGTGTAGATTATACTCATAAAGATATGAGAGCACCTCAAGATTCATCAAAGAATAAATTGAATGAATCAAAAGTTAGAGAATTAGTGAAATCAGGTGCATTAGAAGCAGGACAAAGTTGGTTAGATAAAACTGCTGTAAAAGGGTATTATACTGATAAAGTCCCATTTGGATTTAATTATTCAGACGATAATGAACAAATTATAGATATCCAATACGATGCTTCAATGCATGGTATGCATGTTGCTGGAATTGTAGCAGCTAATGCCAGTGATGAAGATGTGAAAAAGATGGAAGGTATACAAGGAGTAGCTCCAGAAGCACAACTGTTAGGAATGAAGGTGTTTTCTAATGGCCCACGTCCAAGTGCCTATACAGATGATGTTGTAGCAGCAATAGAAGATTCAGTATTACTAGGAGCCGATGTTATAAACATGAGTCTAGGATCTGCAGCAGGTTTTGTAGATGTTAATGATGCAGAACAAAAGGCTATAAAAAAAGCTTCAGAGGCAGGAGTTGTAGTTGTAGTTTCTGCTGGAAACTCTTCTTATCAAACAGCACCATATAATGATCCTAATATAAAAGATATTAGTACAGCAGGAGCACCAGCATTAGCTAAAGATGCATTTATGGTAGCAAACTACAATAACTCACTTATGACTCTTCCATCTGTAGGTTTATGCGATAAAGATGGAAATCCTATAAAAGGTACAGATGGACAAGCAGTAAGATTCCCATATGCAGAACACACAATTAAAATGGATAATGGCTTTATGCTAAAAGATATAGTAAATTGCAATCTTGGTGAAAGTAATGATTTTACTGGGATAGATGTTGGGGGAAAAGTTGCTCTTATAAAAAGAGGAAATATATCCTTTGCTGAAAAGATAGTCAATGCTCAAAAAGCAGAAGCTAAGGCTGTAATAATGTATAACAATGAGAGTGGAGAAGACAGCTTGATTAATATGGCTGAAGATCCAGCAATTAAAATACCTGCTATATTCGTAGGAAATACTCTAGGTAAGACTGTAGCAACAAGCATAGCTAATGACAATCCGTATATAATAAAAGTAGGAACAGGAGCTATGTTTTTACCTAATGAGGGAGCGAATGATTTTGCGCTAAGTACTTCTTGGGGATGTGCACCGGATTTATCATTTAAGCCACAAATATCAGCACCAGGTGGAAGTATATATTCAACTCTTAATAATAATGCTTATGGGAATATGACAGGAACATCTATGTCAGCACCACATATATCTGGAGCAATGTCAATTATAAAAGAAGCATTAAAGAAAGATTTACCAAATATTAATGGTAAAGATAGCGTAGAATTTGCAAAGATATCTGTTATGAATACAGCAAAACCACAGTATGAAACTCCACAGGAAGGAATGGAGGCTAGACCTTTCTCTCCAAGAAGACAAGGAGCAGGTATGCTTCAATTAGATGAGGCTGTAAGAAATAGAATTAATGTAACTCATAACGGAGAGGCATCTGTAGCATTAAAGGAGATTAAGTCAGATAAAGTATCCTTTGAGTTAGACATTAAAAATTATGGAAATAAAGATGCAACTTATACATTAGGAGTTGAAGGCGGAGTATTAACAAATAATGTTCAAAATAATGTTGCACAAATAACTCCGTATGATGATGTATTGCCTCAAGATAAAGCTAACTTAAGCTTTAGTGATAAGGAAATTACTATAAAAGCAAATAGTTCAAGCAAAGTTACAGTTACACTATCATTAAAAGATGTAAATTCAGAGAGCTTTATTGAAGGCTTTGTAAAATTCACTTCTAAAGACGAAAAAGAAAATCCAAACTTATATGTGCCTTTTATGGGATTCTATGGAGATTGGTCTAAAGAAAGAGTAATAAGTGATTGGAGATGGGAGAAGCCAACAAGTTTTCCAGGTATACTTAATTTAAGTTCAGGTATAGCATCTCAGGTTCAAGGAAGTTATGTATATTTAGGAGAAGAGGATAATGGAAATTTAATTGATGCAGTAATTTCACCTAATGGAGATGGCAATTTCGACACTGTTGTTCCAGTATTATATAAGCTAAGAAATATAAAGACTGCAAGGACAGAATTAATTGATAAAGATGGAAAAATCTTAGGTGAAGTTGGTTATCAAGATAATATGAGGAAACAAGTATATAGTAGTCCTGATGGAAGAGGAAAGGGTGTTTATCTATATCCAGATCTAGCTTGGGATGGAACTTATTATGATGTTTCTAAAGGAAGTAAGGTTGTACCTAAAGATGGAGAGTATTTTTTAAGATACAATTTCTATGTGGATTTACCAAATTCTAAACCACAAAAATATGATATTCCTGTAATAGTTGACACAGAAATTCCAGAGGTTAAAGTATTATCTAGCAAGGCAACTGATAAGAAAGAATACAAACTGGAGTGGGAAGTTAAAGATTATTCCGGTGTTTCATCATATGATGTGACTCTTAACAAAAAGAAAATACCAAATAAAGATATAGTTTTTGATGGAAATAAATATAGTGTTAATTTAAATTTAGTTGAAAATGAAGCTAATGATATTTCTATAATAACTGTAGATAAAGGACTTAATGTTGCAATAACTCCATTTACTGTTAAGCATGGTGTTGTGGAAAATTCTATAGTAACCTTTGATAATATAGACCCAAAAGCAGTGGAGTGGAATGAAACTGTTTTTGACAGTAATGGATTATATGAGATTAAGGGAAGGGTAAGTAAACCACTAAATAAGTTACAAATAAATGGAGAAGATGTAACTGTAAAAGAAGATTTGACTTTTAAGTATACAATAAATAAAGCTAAACTAAGAGAAGGTACTAACAACTTAAGAGTTTATGCAGAAAATCTTGATGGAACTATAGCTTCAGTGAAAATAACATCAACTGAACAAGCTTTGGCAGATTATGCTATTAAAATTTTCTTAGATACAGAAGATCCAGTTATGAATTTAACATCTCCTACAGTAAGTGAAAATGGAGAAATACTAATTGGTAAAGATAAAAATTATGTAGATTTACAGGGATGGGTTGGAGATAGTGGATTCGGATATACTTTCTATATAAATAATAAAGTTATTAAAAAAGTAACAGTAGAAGGAGAATATGGAGTAGACAAATCCAGATATGACTTTAATGAAAGAATAGAAGTTAAAGAAGGGGATAAAATACAGCTTAAAGTTGAAGATATGATGGGACATGTAGTTACAAAAACTTTAACTGTTAAGACAAGCCAAGGCCCTGATTTAACTGTAACAGGCATAGAAAGTGGAAAAGCATATAGATCAGTTAGACCAAAGGCTACAGTTGATAGAAAAGTAAAAGTTAAAGCAACTTTAAATGAAAAACCATATACTATGGGTACTCTAATTTACAAAGAGGGAGATTATGAACTTAAGGTTACAGCTACTGCACCTGATGGAACTTATACAGAAGAAGTTATTAAATTTAAGATAGATAGAACTGCTCCGGTGGTAAATATAAAAAATATTGAAAATAACAAGGTGTACAATATAGACATAGTTCCAATTATAGAAACAGAAGAGGGTGCTACAATAACAGCTACACTAAATAGAAAGCCTTATGAACTAGGAACTCCTATTGGAGACACTGATGGAAATTATGAGTTAAAAGTTACTGCTACTGACGAAGCAGGTAATACAAGCAGTACTACTGTGAAATTTAAAATAAAGAAAGCAGGAACAGAACCTAGGGTTTATGGTATAGATAAGGATAAAAAATATTATAATTCAAATGTTTTTCCTAGAATAATAGTAGGTTCAGGAGTAGATTTAGAACTTACATTAGACGGAAACCCATATAAGAGTGGAACAACTATATCAGAAGAAGGAGAACACACATTAAGAATAAAGACCACAGATGGGTTAGGAAATGTCTTTACTGATGAATATAATTTCATTATAGATAAAACTCCTCCTACAATAACAGTTTCAGAGGTAGAAGATAAGGGAGTATATAACAAAGATGTAATTCCTAAGATAACTACTTCTGAAGAATGTAAAATAACTTTAACTTTAAATCTCAGAAACTATGAAATGGGAACACCTATAACTGACAATGGAAATTACAGATTAAAAGTAGTTGCAGTAGATAATGCAGGTAATAAAGAAACTATAACTATAAGATTTTCCATAGATAAAAGCAAAAACAATAAAGAAGATAATGAAAAGAATCTTATAGAAGAAAATGTAGAAGATAAAATAGAAGAGAAAGAAGAGAAAGTAGAAGAGAATGTAAAAGATAAAACAGATTCAATGGAAATCACAGAATAAGATTATTTATAAATATTACTGGATAGCTGCTATCCAGTAATATTTTTATGTAGCACAATATGGGCATAATCTTGTTGGTGAAAGTCTGATATGGGAGTTGATAGTGCCAACCCATTAGTCTACGACAAGGGTGTCCGCCGTGAGGTGAAATCTGAAGGAAGCATGTGGAAAAACTCTGGTCCGCCGAACAGAAACTATATATGAGGCATATGCTTGTGGGTGAGTTTGCATGACAAAATGAAGCCCTAAATTATCCGAAACAGGCGGTGTAAATGTAACAGATATATGGAGCAAAAGATTACGTTCTTACTCGGGGAGGTCTGATAGATACGTTATGGATATGAATTTAGAAATAACAACTTATGTAGTGATATATGGCTGAACTATAAGAAGTCAGCAGAGGTTATAGTATTACGCTAAACACGTTAGCATGGGAAGGAGTGAACATTAGGAGGTTTTCAATTTTGAGTAACTCAAATAAATTACAAAGAAAGCAGACAGCTCAATATAGAGGTCACCTTATGGAAGTAGAAGTGGAACTTCAAGGTAAACAAGGGGCGCAGAGCAATAATTTGGTGTTAGCAAAGAGAGAAAGAGAAAACAATATAGTAGATGATGAAGATTAAGGACTTGTATTTGGAAACAGTGGAAAAATGTAAGAACCAAAGACCGAAGTTTAATAAAACTTGGTCTACCTATCTATAAATCATGGGAATACGCAAATACACAAAAAAGCTACTGGAGGATATCCAATAGCTCAATTCTTCAACAACTCTAAACAATAAATATTTTGAAAATCTTGGTTATAAAAGCATATCTAAAAGATATTAACTAATACATAATTCTTAATGAACCGCCGTATACCGAGTGGTACGTACGGTGGTATGAGAGGTCTCTGAATAAATTAATTATTTAGCTCTTACTCGATTGATGAAAAAATTTCTGCTTATTTTTTATTTCTAATTTCAGGTATTGGTCTTCTTAAAAACATATTCAAAAATGATTTTTTGTCAAAAGGTATTAGTGGCCATAAGTATGATTGGTCTCCAAAAGCTTTTGTTGTGCAAATTATTACTAAAATAATTATTAATCCTGCAAAAAATCCTATTGTTTTAAATAAGCCTGTTAATATTATTAAAAATAATCTAAATATACGAATTGCCATACCAAACTCAATGCTTGGTGATGCAAATGTACCTATACTAGCAATAGCCATATATAGTATTGATTCGGGAATAAACCAGCCAACATTTACAGCTAATTCACTCAATATTAAGCCTCCTATAATACCAAGAGATGTTGATAATGTATCAGGAGTATGAATGGATGCAGTCCTTAAAAAATCTAAACCAAACTCTAAGAGAACAAATTGAATGAAAATAGGTATATTTCCCACATCCTTAGGTCCTATAAATGCAAGCCAAGAGGGCAAAAACTCCTGATTATAGACTAATAGTAGCCACAATGGTGAAATTATAAATGCTAAAAACATAGCAAAAAATCTTATCCATCTTAAATATGTACCTACTAAAGGATTTTGATAGTAGTCCTCTGCATGTTGTGTAAAATGAAATAGTGTTACTGGTAACAGCATTACACTTGGAGAAGTATCTACTATTATTGCAATATGTCCCTCAAGAAGGTGGGCAGCTACGACGTCAGGTCTTTCGGTGAATCTTACCTGAGGAAGTGGATTATACCATTTCTTTTTAATTAAAAGTTCTTCCAGGCTTTTTTCAGCCATTACAAGTGCATTTATATCTATTTCATCTAGTTTTCTTTTAAGTTCATCTAATAGTTTATGGTCAACCATATTATCAATATAACCAACGGCTACATCAGTTTTTGATTGACTTCCTATTCTCTTTAGTTCAAATATTAACTGAGGATCTCTAATTCTTCTTCGTATTAATGTTGTATTAAAAATAATAGTTTCTACAAGACCATCTCTGGATCCCCTTGTGACTTTTTCCAAATCAGGCTCTTGAGGACTTCTTACAGGATATTCTCTTACATCTAGTAAAATTCCTTCATTTTGGCCATCTAAAAATAAAGCAGCACCACCAGAGAGTACTGAAGTTTTCATTGGTTCCAAGGTATTAAAGGTATCTACTTCTATGTATGCAATTTCAGTTTGAATAAGTTTAGTTATTACGTCAACAGAAATGTCTCCTTTTTTCAAACTTTGAAGTCTTTCTAATATGAAAAGTAGAAGTTGATCTTTTGCAAAGCCATCAATAAAAACTAAATAAGCATTTACATCTCCCACCGTAATATTTCTACCTATTATATCAAAGCTTTTGTCTACCGCTAGTTGTTGTTTTACTAATTGAATATTTTCATTTAAATTTAAAGATAAACCCATTGACTCAGCCTCCTTATATAATAAATTTAGGTTGATAAAGGTAACCTATAACCTTTTATTAGCTGTATATTTATACAGATGATTTCTGTATAATGATTTTATTAGATAGAGTGATGTCGAATCCTCCTTGAGGTTTAGACCTCGTTATCGAAAGACTGACACCTCTGTCTGATAAATAGTTTATGAATAAGTTGGATGTCAGCTCAACTGAGTACCTCGAATATACAATAAGGCAATAACGTTTATTAGTACATTGGAATTTATCTAAAAAATATTTTTATTATAGGTGATATTTATGTTTTATTTAGGCATTGATATTGGTAAAAACACTCATGTTGATTCTCTTATGGATGAAAAAGCTAAAGTTATATTTAAAGCACATTCTTTCTCTAATATTTCTGAAAGTGCTCAGACTCTTTAAAAAAATTGTATCATATTCATCTGAACTTGAAATTGGATTGGAAGCTACTGATCATTATTGGCTGTTTCTTTAGTCCTTTCTCATAGAGAATAAGTTCGTTGTACATGTGATCAATCCAATACAAACTGATGGCTGGAGAAAAGGGACTGAGATTCGAAAACATAAAACAGATATCATTGATTCTGTTTTAATAGCTGATTTCATCCGTTATGATGATTTTCTTGAAACATCTCTTGGGGATGAAGATACTCTATGTCCTTGCGTAACTTATCACGCTTTAGGAATTATCTTGTTGCCTTTATTTCTGACTTAAAGAGAGAAACCATATGTGTACTTGATCAAATCTTCCCTGAATATCATTCTGCATTTTCTGATGTTTTTGCTAAAACTTCTAAAGAACTATTATTACAATTAAACTCACCTAATGGCTTTGAAGATATATCTTCTAAACAATTAGAAAATATATTATCCAAGGTTATTTTTAAAGGATTTGCTGCTAAAAAACTTGATACTGTTTCTGTTTTAGCAAAGACTTCATTTGGCATTACATTTTGCGTAAATAGTTTTACTTTTCAATGCTATACTATCTACGCAATATTAAAAAACCGCTGTGCATACGAAATACAATCTCATTAACTTAAATTTACATATAATTACTTGAAAAAATCTTGCCTTTGCAAGTCTTTTTGTGATGCATAAAAATTTAACCATTATATAAAAATCTTTTTTATTTATCTATTGACTTTTAATAGTTGGTCT
>NZ_JBSVQM010000044.1:0-12281 GCF_054863625.1 Clostridium sp. Marseille-QA1073
TTAATATTAAGGAGTTGTTAATATGTCTTTTGATTTTTTAAGAGATAAAAATAAAAAAATACACTTTATAGGTATAGGTGGAATAAGCATGAGCGGTCTTGCAGAAATACTTATAAAGAATGGATATAAGGTCTCTGGCTCAGATATGAAATGCTCTAATATTACTGAAAAGTTGAAAAAAGATGGAGCAGAAGTGTATATAGAACATAATGAAAATAATATAAAAGATGTAGATTTAGTAGTTTATACTGCTGCTATATCTCCTGAAAACCCTGAGCTTCTGAAAGCAAAGCAGGATAAAATTCAAATAATGGATAGGGCAGAATTTTTAGGTTACCTTATGAAAGGCCATAAATATGGTATAGCTGTTTCAGGTACCCATGGAAAAACTACGACTACATCAATGGTTTCTCATATTATATTAGAGGAAAATTTAGACCCTACTATATTAGTAGGAGGAGAACTTGACGTAATAGGTGGAAATGTGCTTGCAGGAAGTAGTGACTATTTCATAACAGAAGCTTGTGAATATAAAGGTTCATTTTTAAAATTCTTTCCTTATATAGGGATAATATTAAATATTGATGAAGATCATTTAGATTACTATAAAGATTTAAATCACATAAAAGATACCTTTAAAAAATTTGTAAATATAATTCCTAATGATGGTTATGCAATAATTAATGCTGATGATGCTGATTGTTTGGATGTTATTGAAAATGCTAAGTGTAATATACTTACCTTTGGTATACACAATGGACAATATAGAGCTAAAAATATTAGCTATAATGATTTAGGCTGTGGAAGCTTTGATTTTTATAAAGATGATAAAATGCTGTTTAAAATTAGTTTAAATGTACCTGGTAAGCATAATGTTTTAAATGCATTATCTGTTATATGTACTGGATTAGCACTTAATATTTCTGAAAAATCTATAGTAGAAGGATTATTTAACTTTAAAGGCACTCATAGAAGATTTGAATTTAAGGGTAAAAAAAATAACATAACTGTTATTGATGATTATGCACATCATCCAACAGAAATAAAAGCAACATTAGAAGCATCTAAAAATTATCCTCATAATAAATTATTCGCTATATTTCAGCCTCATACCTACACTAGAACAATTGCACTATTTAATGACTTTGTAGAATGCTTTGATGGTGTTAATGAATTGCTACTGGCAGATATATACGCTGCTCGTGAAAAAGATACTGGAGTAGTTAGCTCATTAAAGTTAGGAGATGCCCTTAGAGATAAAGGTGTCAATACTAAAAACTTTAATAACTTTGATGAAATAGTTAGTTATTTAGAAAATAATACGCATGATGGAGATCTTATTTTAACTATTGGTGCAGGAGATGTATATAAAATAGGAGAAATGTTTCTTGAATAACTTAGGAGGAATTTGAACATGGGAATATCAGTTTATATAGTAAATGCTTTTACTAAAGATAATAAAGGTGGTAATGGTGCAGGTGTAGTTGTAGATGCTTCTATGCTTAACACCTTAGAAATGCAAATTATTGCAAAAGAAGTAGGGCTATCTGAAACAGCTTTTATAATTCCTACTGCTAATAAGAAAAAACATAATAGCTCTAAGAATGTAGAAGATTATGATTATGAAGTTCGATTCTTTACACCAACTCAGGAAGTTGAGCTTTGTGGTCACGCTACTATCGCCAGTTTCTATACCTTAGCAAAGCTAGGAATGATAACCTGCGATGAAGGAAAAAATCAAAAAATTATAAGACAAAAAACTAAAGCAGGCATATTAGATGTAGAGCTTAATTTTAGTGATGATAACATATCTAACGTTCTAATGACTCAAGCAGAGCCTAAATTTTTATTTGAAATAGATGATAATAAAGAACTTTGTGATATTCTAGGTATTTCAAGCGAAGATATTTTTATAGAATCTTTTAAGACAAAACCTCAAGCAGTATCTACTGGACTTGCAGATATAATGCTTCCTGTTAAAAATCTTAGTGTATTAAAATCAATCAATCCTAATTTTAAGAAATTAGCAGACTATAGTAACTCTTTAGGTGTGATTGGAGTTCATGCTTTTACTTTAGAAACAGAAAATAATACTTCTACTGTTTCTACAAGAAACTTTGGTCCTGCAGCAGGAATTGATGAAGAAAGTGCAACAGGCACTTCTAATGGAGCGTTAGGAGCTTATCTTATAAAAAATGAAATTATAAAAGTTAATGAAGATGAAAGCACAACTATTTATTGTGAACAAGGATACTATATGGATAATCCTAGCGAGATAATAGTTAAAGTAGAAAAAAGTTGTGAAAGAATTATTATTAAAGTAGGTGGAAAAGCCTCTATAGTAAATAAAACTGAAATAGAACTAGGTGTATTTTAAAGGGCTTTTGCCCTTTTATTTATATGAAAAATTTAGTTTATTTATAGCTTGTATAAATATTTTAATTAATTCTTGATGTTATAAGATATCTAAAACAAAATACACCATAATATTCATTAATTATTTTTTAAGATATTTAAATTCATATCAACATAAAATTCCATAGATTTAATTTCTATAATTAAGTTACTATAATCAACCTCAAAATTACAAATTGTTGAATGTATTCCTCTATCCTTTAGTAAATGTATAGTGGCAATATTATTATTGTCCTTACATGCCCTTATAAGTATCCCCTGTACCCCTGTAAATTGCATTCTTGACCTTATGTGGTAACTGTCCATATTAAGATTTAAAGTTCTATCATCTATTGAAATAAGCAAATCTATATCATTTTCATCTTCTCTAAAAATTTTTATTTCAAAATCACTATTTATATTTAAATTATAATTAGCGAAGCATTTCATAAACATCACCTCTTATTATTATTTTTAGTTATACTTTAGTATAATTTTTAATAAATAAAGTAATGCATAAATGCACGAGAAAGAGTTTAACCTTAACTTACATCTATGCCTAATATTTATTTAAATATCTTCTTTATATATTTAATCTTGTCATTATATGGTGGATACCTTAAAGGTACATCAATTGAAAATCCTTTTTTAACCACTGACTTATGATGAGTAAAAGTATCAAAGCTAGCTCTTCCATGATATTTTCCCATTCCACTATCTCCTACTCCTCCAAAAGGAAGATATAGTGATGCTACATGCATTATAGTTTCATTTATACAAACTCCACCGGATGAAGTATAAGTTAATACCTTTTCGATACTATTTTCATTTTTTGAAAAGAAATATAGTGCCAATGGCTTAGGACGACTATTAACCATATCTATTGCTTCATCTAAATTATTAAATTCCAATATGGGCATTATAGGTCCAAAAATTTCATCCTTCATAATGCTATCATCAAAAGTAATATCACTTAATATTGTAGGAGATATATATAATTCTTCCCTCTCAAATCTTCCACCAATTTCAATGTTTCCCTCATCTAAATATCCTATTAATCTATCAAATTGTCCAGTATCTATAATCCTTGGATAATCATTTGACTCTTTAGGATTTTCTCCATAAAATTTCTTAACATAGTATATCATGGAGTCGATCAATGCATTCTTTACATCTTTATGAACATATACATAATCTGGTGCTACACAGGTTTGACCTGCATTTAAAAATTTTCCCCAAACTATTCTTCTAGCTGTTACTTTTATATCTGCATCATAATCCACTATACAAGGACTTTTCCCACCTAACTCCAAAGTTGTAGGGGTTAAGTTTTTTGCTGCTGCCTCCATTACTATACGTCCCACAGGTACACTTCCAGTAAAAAAAATATAATCAAATTTTTGATTTAAAAGTTCTGTATTTTCCTCTCTACCACCATTTACTACTGCTATATATTCTTCTTTAAAGTTCTGCTCTATTAGTTTTGTCAATATTTTAGATACATGAACACTTTTATTAGATGGTTTTAATATTACTGTATTTCCTCCCGCTATAGCCCCTATCATAGGAGCTATAGATAATTGAAAAGGATAATTCCATGGAGAGATAACAAGTGTTACTCCATATGGCTCAGGATAAGAAAAACAACTTGCAGGAAAATGAGTTATTTGCGATTTAACTTTTGTAGGCTGTGACCATTTTTTTAAATTTTTTATTGTGTAATTAATTTCTTCTAATACTATACCCAACTCTGTTGCATATCCTTCAAAATTTGCCTTATTTAAATCCTTATTTAGTGCTTCTAATATTTTTTCTTCATTTTTAGTTATTATATCTTTTAAAAGTGCCAATTGTTTAAATCTAAAGTCTATACTTAAAGTTTCTCCGGTATAGAAATATTTCCTTTGAATATCTACAAGGTCTTTTATATCTCTCATAAGTTTCACCTCGAAATCTTTTATATCTATTCATATTATTAACTAAATAATACCACTTATTACATGTTTTCTATAGTGTTTATATACATTTAATATAATAAAATTATGACTAAAAGTTTAAATTAATATTTATCATATAGAATTATAAAAATATAAATATTAAGATTATATAACCATATTAATTTTATAAATTAATATGCGTATCATTTCATCTAGCAAATACTATCTACTCTTTAATTATAATAATAATATAATTTAAAAAGTTCTATAGGTAAAATTTATACTCTTTATGAAATTTTTATTTAAAAGTTGTTGACAACCATTCAGGTATGTAATATAATAATTTTTGTCGGCGGGGTGTGGCGCAGATGGGAGCGCGCGTGGTTTGGGACCATGAGGTCGCAGGTTCAATCCCTGTCACCCCGACCAAGAGAGTTGCATAGGCAACTCTCTTTTTTTATTCTAAATTTAGTATGTATAGTTTATTAGATTATATTAAAAACAAAAGGTTATGAAGAGTAGACATTCCTTCTACTTTTCACAACCTTTTTATTTTTATGTTAAGTTAATTGCTTTGCATTAAATTCTTTTTTTAGTTCATCTAATTTTTTGTTATCTATAGCTCTTTTTTCTCTTATTTCATCTTGTATTTGTTTAGTTTCAGTTATTCCATTTACAATAGTATGCCATGTTTTTTCAAGGGTTTCTACATCAACAAAGCTACCACTTGCTAATCTTGCAGTTACCTTAGATTGATTTGCTAAATTTTCTGCATTTCTCATAAGTAGTTCATTTGTTTTTTCATCTAGCGCTGTTAGTGCTTTAGCTTGTACATCTTGCCTTTTTAACATTATTGATTGAATAAGACATTGCTTAAATATTGGTAATGTTATTATGAAGGCTGAGTTTATTTTTCTAATAAGGTTATAGTTATTGTACTGTAACATTTTTATAGAAGGCATTGTTTGCAATGCAATATTCTCTGCAAGTTTTAAATCATGAACTCTTTGCTCCATCATCTCTCTAACTTGCATTATGTTACTCAATTCCATCTTCTCTACATTTCCACCTATTTCAGCTTTTCTTTCTAACTCTGGTATTATATTAGTGCTAAGTTCTTCAACTGCAAATTCCCCGGCATGTATATACTGTTCTAATTTTTCATAATGCTTAAGATTTTCTTCAAACATCTCATTAAGGCTTATGTTTAAACCATTTATTTCGTTTTCATATTCTTTTAAAGATATGTATACCTTCTCTACTTCATCGCCCATAGTATGATATTTTTTAAATAATTGCTCTATAGAGTTTTTGGTTTTATTAAATACTTTTTCAAAAAATCCAACTTTCTTTTCTTCAAAATCTTTTATATCAAACTTCTCCATTATTTTATTTAAATTATTTAATAATGCTCCAGTGTCTTCTATCTTAGCCATTTCCATATTGTTAAGTATTCTATCAGAAAATTTAGATATACTTTCTACTGTTTCATTTCCAAATTTCACTACCGTTTGCATATTATCTGTATCTATTTGGGCAAGTATATTGTTTATCTCTGGTGAATTTTCAACTCTTTTTGCTATCTCTTCTTTCTGCTTTTGTAAATTAAATTCTTTAACTTCAATTATCTCAGTATTCTCTGACGCTGCACTTCCATTTAGTTTCATATTTATCTTCCCTCCCTATATGTTTTCCATTTTTTAAAATCGAAATAACTTACTAATAAAGGAATCCCTCTTTTTCTCCAGATTAGGCATAGATAAATTAAGCCTAACAGAAGGCAAGTTATGACTTTTAAAAATATTTTCTTTTAATAATATTTCTATATTTTTATAATTAGTAGGTGTGAATACTGCTATATCCATCCCTATAATATTTAAATATGCTAAAGTTATAATATCTTCTTCACTTAAAAAATTCTTAGTATTATCATATATTATCACCTTAGGAATATATGATGTATAGTCAAAAGTTTCTATTAATTTTAAAATATTATCACCAATGTTAAGAACAGTCATTATTATATTTAATTTGAATTCCTTCTCCATCTCTCTATTAAAAGGATTCAATAATATTAATTCATTTATTTTAGACAAAATTAGATTTTGTAATTTATCACTTAAATATTTGAATCTATATAAATCACTATTTTGCACTTTATAAAAATCTAATAATCCATCTCTATCTAAGAAATAAATAATTGAGTATTTATCTTGTCGTGAATATCTCATTTCCGTAAAAGGAACAGTATTTATTGTTAAAGTATTACTATTGGAAGACAATTCTTTAAAATCTCTCCAATACTCATCTAAATCTTCATGAGTCCCATTTATTTTAGCAAATATATTAGGTATATAGACTATATTATCTTCTACTTTAAAATGAGGTCTTATCTTACTAGTTTCTTTCCACAATATCTTCATTTCATCATAGGTAGTCTTTAATAAAACTGATTTTGTCAAACTTTCATTTAATTGCCTTGGCTTATAGTAACCAACATCCGTTCCTAATAATTCTTCAAGTTCCTTAGAAGCCTTATATGCTACTGTCTCTTTTACTATAGCCCTTTCTATTATTGGAAAATTTTCAATTGGAGCAAAGCTACCTAACTTAGTTAAAAAAGTATATTTTCCTTGCTTATCCAAAACACTATAAAGTAAATCATCTTCTTCTCTAGGACTAATATAAACAATATCGCAGCCTACAAGAGATGCATATATTAAAAAATATATTTCATGAGCTTTTATTTCTCCATAATATATAATTTTTCCATTACGCTCTTCATTAAAATTATTATGTAAAATAACAGAGTATCTATTAATCCAACATATAAGCTTCATTACAAAGTTTTGAAGTTTAGATATATTTAAGTTTTCTTCTACATTAAGATATAAATATAACATCTCTATAAAGCTAGTTTTTATCACTAAATTAACTTCTTCTTTATTGCTCCTAGGTAAAATATTAAGAGATATTATTTCTGCAATGACTTTATTCTTATCTTTTATATCTAGTAAATTTATTTTTTCCTTAATCTTTCCAATATATTTAGTTGCTTCTTCATTAGATGGTACTGCAATTTTATTTTCAAACTTTAAATAATTGTATTTTTCTTCTTTTAATTTTTTATCCAATTTATATAGATTATTATAATACATGTCACTATTTTCATTTTCTATGCCAATATATCTTTCAAAATATATTGGATAAACTTGATTTTGTAAGTAACCTTCTCTTACTTTTAAAGTGGTAAAAATATCTTTAAATATATCTTTACTTTTCACTAATAATATCTTTGATGATTTCCCTTCATCATATAAATCACTACTTACATCAGTTCCATGTTCTAATATAACTTCTTTTACTTCAACTCTGTTTTTATTGTTGATAGTTAATATAAATTCATTATGATAATCTATCGCGGAAAATATATTATCGTTATCACTATTAATATATAAAACGTCATATCCAATTAAAGAAAGTAATATTAAAAAATATGCTTCATGTTTTTTAATATTTCCATAATACAACACCTTAGGATTATGCTCTTTTATATCATAGCAAAAGCTCTTAGGTATATATTCATAAAGCCAAAAAATAATTTTACTTATAAAACTAACTATCAAGCTTGAATTAACTTTGCCTTCATTTTTCATATATAAGTTAATTAATTTTATTAAAGCCTCTTTTAGATTTTTATTTATAAAATTATTAATTTTAAGCATACCTTCCTGGTGCAGAACTTCTACGATATTATCTACCAAAAAGCCATTTAAGGAAGCATTATTTATACAATCTTTTATTTTATTTGTTCTCTCTAAATTATATGGGATATTAATTTTATCCACAAAATGTATATATATATTTCCTAATTTTGAAAGATTACTGTTCAATTTAATAATTTCACTATAATATTCACTCTCATTATTTAAACCAATATATCTATATCCATATATATATTCATTATTATCACTATCAGAAATTTTTCTTTCTTTTCTTGTTAATAGCATATCTCTAAAAATATCATTTGATTTTTTTAGTAAAAAGCCTTTATCTCCCATATACATTACCTCTCTTAGCTTAACATCCTTAGATAATTTATGTAACTTTATTATAGTTTAAAAAAATCTTTAGTTCAATTAAAGAAAAGAATAAGTAATCTATAAAACACTTTAATGATTAAGTTTATTAATATTTAGTTTTAATTTTAAATATAATTCGAAATTATATTTAAATATTTTTATATTTTACTGTTTTTCTCAATTGAATAAAGTTTATATATAATCTCTCCTTCCTTATATAATCGTATAAATATCTTCCTTATGTGGAAAAATATTTACTAAATACTATTTATTTTAGGAAGTGAATTATTTGAAAGCAGAATATAGTAATTTATTTAAAGAACTCATAGAATCATATTCAAAAGGTAACTTTGAAGAAAAAGTTACTGAATTATTAAATAATAATGATACTGAAAAAGAACATATTTCAGCAATAATTTCTAGTCTCTGTGGCGTAGAAATTCCTTTTAGCGATAATTATATAGATGATATTAAAAAGGCAATACTTAAATACACCCCTGATCATAAAGTTGTAGATAAAGTAAGAAAATGTAGTATGGATTGTGCAGATAAAGATGGAAAAACTTACTGCCAAAGATCATGTCCTTTTGATGCTATTTTAGTAGATGAAAAATCCAAAACTACTTATATAGACAATAAAAAATGTACTGATTGTGGATTTTGTGTTGAAGGTTGTCCTACAGGAAGTATATTAGATAGAGTGGAATTTTTACCTTTAGCAAACCTTTTAAACAGTAATAGCATAGTAATTGCGGCAGTTGCACCTGCTATTACAAATCAATTTAATAATGCTAATATAAATCAGCTGAGAACTTCTTTTATGAAAATAGGCTTTACAGATATGGTAGAAGTAGCATTTTTTGCTGATATGCTGACACTGAAAGAAGCAGTAGAGTTCGATGCAAAGGTTAAAACTAAAGATGATTTTATGATAACTTCCTGCTGTTGTCCTATGTGGGTTGCTATGCTTAAAAGAGTATATGAAGATTTAGTAAAACATGTTTCTCCTTCTATATCACCTATGATTGCTGCTGGCAGGATTATAAAAGCTTTAAATCCTAATGTGAAGGTAGTTTTTATAGGTCCTTGTGTTGCTAAAAAGGCAGAGGCTAAGGAAAAAGATTTATTAGGAGATATAGACTTTGTATTAACTTTCTCTGAAATGCAAGAAATATTTAATGTCTTTGGTATTAAACCTGAAAAACTCCCTGAAACACCTTCAATTGAATATACTTCTCGTGGTGGAAGATTATACGCTAGAACTGGTGGAGTATCTATAGCTATAACCGAATGTATAGAAAGATTATTCCCCCAAAGATTTAAAAGTTTAATAGCAGTTCAAGCTAATGGAATTAAAGAATGTAAAGAATTATTAAACAAGGCTATGAATGGAGAAATTGCAGGAAACTTTATAGAAGGTATGGGATGTATAGGTGGGTGTGTTGGAGGACCTAAGGTCATACTTGATAGAGAGCTGGGTAAAATTAAAGTTAATGAATTTGCAAATAGCTCAGAAATTAAAGTATCTGTAGATAGTGAAACAATGAATATCATCTTAGAAAAAATTAATATAAATAGCTTAAATGATTTCCTAAATCATGATAAAACCAATATATTTCATAGGGATTTTTATTAAATTATATATTTAATGACTTAATTTAAACTTTATATTTATAAAATTACCTTTTAGTTATGATGAAACTTTGATATACTACCCTAAGAGGTGATGATATGCTTAAAGATATAAAAGCTGCAATATTTGACATGGATGGAACAATAGTTGATTCTATGTGGGTTTGGGAAAATATCGACATTGACTACCTAAATAGCAATAATTTATCTTTACCACCAACTTTGAAGTCAGATATAGCCCATCTTAGCTATGATGAAGTAGCTGTTTACTTTAAAAAAGCCTTTAATCTTCCATATACCATAGAGGAAATAAAAGATCACTGGAATGAGTTGGCTTATAAAGAATATTGCACGAATGTTAAATTAAAGCCCGGTGTTAAAAGATTTTTAGAATTACTAAAATCTATGAATATAAAAATAGCTTTAGCAACAAGTAATAACAGATTATTATTAGAAGCTTGCTTAAAGTCAAATGACATTTATAATTATTTTGATGTTATTACTACTACTGATGAAGTAACACGAGGAAAAGATTGTCCTGATGTCTATCTATTAACAGCAAAAAGACTAGGAATAGATCCTAAAAATTGTATAGTCTTTGAAGATATACTTCCTGCAGTAAAAGGGGCTAAATTAGCCAACATGAAAGTAGTTGGCGTTTATGATGACCATGCAGTTCATCAACATGAAGAAATGATAAAAATTGCTGATAAATTTATAAAAGAATATGATGAATTACTTAAAGAGATAAATTAAAAAGTCGTAATAAAAAGTTACGGCTTTTTAATTTACTATAAGTTTTTTAAAGCTATGAAAAAGGTTTATCCTCTAGATATTTCGCATTTATCTATGAATTTTAAGCCTTATTAAAACAAATTTTAATAAGGTATAATTTATAAAATTAAATTATTAGTCAAGTTTTTATATCTTCTGAATAAACTTATAACAATAGTATTTATTTTACTTAGGGGGATATATGAAGACTTTTTTTATGTACACTTTTTTTTTAATAGCTTGTATAGCTTGTGGATATGCTTTTTTTCTTTCTTTAAAATATAATAAACAATATACTCAGCTTAGAGTACTGTCAAGACGCAATAGTGAATTGTTATCTAAACTTAAGACGTTTAATACTCCGTTAGAAAATTTAATTATATCCTATTTGCCAGTATATTCTTATCATGGAGAAATAAAAAATAGCACTTTATTATATATTGCTCCACTTCTTAATTCAGCTATAGTGAGAAATCTTTCTCAAGGAGTTAAAGTTCAAATTATAGATTGTTGTGAAGTTTATAATATAATCTGGTATGAGGTTAAAGTAATTATTCAATCGCAAAATAAAAACATAAAAGGCTTTGTTAGAAAAAGCGATGTTAAAGAATTGGAAACTGTAGAAACTGGTTTATACACATATAGAAATATTGAATAATTGTTATTAATTTATACAATGTTTTAACCAATTTATAATGTTAATAAAGTATCTCCCATCCTTTACAGATGGGAGATTTATTATGGTCTTATATTAAAATTTTAATAGATTTAATTTTCTTATAAGATTCTTGCTATAGTCAATCTAGCACTTATTCCATTAGCACCTGCAACTGTTACTGAAAGAGTTTTGCTAACTCCAGATGTGTTTATTAATCTTATTACATCAAATTCTCCAAGACTTAATACTACACTACCACTCAATTGATCATTTGATTGATTAGTTGCCATAGCTTGTGCATTACTATTATTACGTGTAATAGCAAATTGAGCACTTCCTGTGTTATCATTTCCTAAAGCTACATGCCAAGTTATATAATAAACACCTGGAATTATAATAGTAGCAGAAGTTGCGTCAGTAACTATTCCTGTACTACTGATTAAATTAAAGCTAACTGGTGCATTATTAACAACTGTTTGAGTTGCATTGCTTGATAAAATTGCTATTGCTGTTGGACCTGGTGCTCCGGTTGGACCGGTTGGACCACTTGGGCCGGTTGGACCTGTTGGACCTGTTGGACCTGTTGGACCGCTTGGGCCTGTTGGACCTGTTGGACCTGTTGGACCGGTTGGGCCTGTTGGACCGGTTGGACCTGTTGGGCCTGTTGGACCTGTTGGGCCGGTTGGACCTGTTGGACCTGTTGGACCGGTTGGGCCTGTTGGACCGGTTGGACCTGTTGGGCCTGTTGGACCTGTTGGACCTGTTGGGCCGGTTGGGCCGGTTGGACCGCTTGGACCTGTCGGG
>NZ_JBSVQM010000045.1:0-11148 GCF_054863625.1 Clostridium sp. Marseille-QA1073
GGAATAAATCTTAAAGAATCACTATTCATACAGTATCTAAGACCATAAATTGCTATAGAATCATCATTAAATACATGTGTATTACGATATAACAATTATCTCTATGCGTTGGTTTAATTCTTTTTCAAAATACAATAGTACATTAAATGCTTTGCATTTCATATGGCAACTAACACAGCTTTTTCCTGTGATTTTACTTAATAATATTTCTATTTCATTTACATTTTTGTAGGGACACGTAGCACATTACCTATTATTTAAATATTAACTTATTAATTTATTTTATTTTTTATATTAAATTCTATTTATATACTAAATAAAAACAGAGACATCACCATAAATTTCAAAATTTTTATGGTAATATCTTTGTTTTTATATAAATATTTATTTACATTTTACATAAGTCTGTTTAAAACATATTCTTTAAATTTTTCAAAGTCACCACTTTTTATTGAAGTACCTTCATCTATTTTATTATTTATGTAATCATATTCTGCAAAACCATAATTAAATTTAGGACTAGATACTCTAATTGCAACATCATTAATTGTGTATACAGCTTTATTTTCTAAAACTTTAGTTAGAAATTCTAATAACTCTTCACAAGATTTAACTTTTCCTTTTAAAATCATTTTCAAACCATAATAAAATAAATTATAAGAACCATTTAGTTCATTGATTTGTTCATTTCTGATATAGAATGTTTTCCCTGTGTTATAAAAATATTTCATAGACTCAAAAGTTAAAGTCCTATATTCGTTATTAATTTCTACTTTTTCATTATATAAGTCTTTTAATCCATCTAATATACTTTCCCAACTTCTTGTATTTAATGATTTATTATCATTTATAACTTTATTAAATTTATCAACTGACTTTTCAAAATCCTTTTCTTTATTTACTATAGTACTATTTACTAAAATTGTATATTCATCATTCTCATATACTAAACTTATTTTCTTTTCCATAATAACACACTCCATATAATAATAATTAATAATTATTATTATATCATATTAATTATTAATTTCTACTACTAATTCTTATGTATCAGTTTATATTGATTAGATTAATCATAGGCATACCTAGTGTAATCCTAATGGGTTATATAGTTAATTATTCTATGAATGATAGCTCTATAGAAAAACTTTATAAGTACTAATAAATATCCATAAAATTTTGTGGATTTTTATTAAACATATTTTTATATCTGCTATAACCTAACTCATCCATTTTATCCTTTGGTATAAATTTAAGTGCAGCTGAATTTATACAATATCTAAGTCCTCCAAGTTCCTTAGGGCCATCATCAAACACATGACCCAAATGAGAATCTGCAGTGTTACTTCTTACTTCCGTTCTAATGAGTCCATGACTAAAATCTCCTTTTTCTTTAATAACTTTCTCTTCTATTGGTTTAGAAAAACTTGGCCATCCACAACTAGAATTAAATTTATCCTTTGATGAAAAAAGCGGTTCCCCACTTACTATATCTACATATAGTCCTTCTTCATTGTGATTCCAAAATTCATTAGTAAAAGGTTTTTCTGTGCCATTTTCTTGAGTAACATGAAATTGAATTTTATTAAGTTTTTTATTTAATTCTTCTAATGATGGTTTTTGATATAATTTATTAGTCATAATATTCCCTCCTCATAAGTTAATATTATCTAAATTCTTATAAATATGCTAATATAGGTTATTAAATTTTAATTATAAAAAATGATAAAAGCCACCTAATTAATAGGTAGCTTTATTATTTAATTCCTTCACAAATGTACAAATATATTTTTTCACTCCAATGTTTATGAAGCTTTGGATCTATGTCTGCTACAAAAAATAAAAATTCATCTAGTTTGTTTCTTTTGTAAATTCCCTTCATTAAATGTCGCGGATAACTTACTACTTTGGTAAATTGATTTTTAGGATCTATAACCTTTACTGAGAAATCTTCCTGAACGTATAAATCCTTACATCTTATATCTAGCCTTTTATAGCCTAGTTTCTTGAAATCTTTTATTAATTTAACTAAATGTTCAGCTAATGTTCTATTCATATTATTTCTTCTTAAAAATTTATCTAAACGTATACCACCTACAAAGTCTCTTATAATATAATGTTTTCCATGTTCATATACCTTAGGAAAATACTTGCTTTTCTTTGAACGAATTAAAATATTATATTCATCCTTGCAGACTTTTGGACTATTAAATATTTTTATAATTTTATTATCTGGGAGCAAATAAACTACCCCATTATTCCCTTTACCTAAATATTCTGCTTCTCTTATTATTTTTTCTGTCTTTTCGTTTAAATAAACTGGATTTGTAAAAGGCCTGCCCATATATCCTCCAAATTTATCGCTATCCTTATAATTATATGCTATGCCTTATATAATTAGCATTAATTTGAATGTTATAGAATGAATAAATAAAAATAAGGTACTTAATACTAAAGTAAAACAATTATTTTGAGGTGAAATATGAAGGTGAGATTAGGATATGTGTCTATAGCTTTAAATTTACCTAAGATAACTACATCTAGTAAGGTAACTTTTTCATATTATAATAAACTACAAAGTGATGATGAAAAAATTAAAAAGCTTGTATCAGTAACTAGATCTAATTTAGATGATTTATATACTATATTAAAATATAATGTATCAAATGGAATATTTTTTTACAGGATTACCTCATCGTTAGTACCTTTAGCCACCCATCCAGATGTAACTCACTGGAGATATCGAGAGCTCTTTAAAAAACATTTTAATTATTTAGGAGAATATATAATTAATAATAAATTGAGGGTTGATACTCATCCTAATGAATTTAATGTAGTTAATAGTACAAAAATAAAAACAGTAGAAAATACAAAAAGAAATTTATTATTTCATGCAAATTTGTTTGAAGATTTGAAATATCCTTTAGGAAAAATGATTCTTCATATAGGTAGTGGTGAAGGCGGAAAGGAACAGGCATCCTTAAGATTTATAAATAATTTTAGGAAGTATCCTAATAGCATTACTTCAAGAGTAATCTTAGAAAATGACGATAAGACTTTTACTGCTAAAGAAACACTAGAAATATGCAATGTTCTTAATATACCAATGGTTTTAGATGTTCATCATCATAAGTGTAATAATAATGGAGAAACTATTACTGATATGTTAGAAGGAATTTTTAATACATGGAAAAATGAAGAGTTACCACCTAAGCTACATTACTCAAGCCCTCGAGATGGTAAGTTAGATAGAAAACATGCAGATTATATAGAAGTTATAGATTTTATTGATTTTATAGAAAACTGTAGAAATATAAATAGAGATATAGATATTATGCTAGAAGCTAAGAGTAAAGATCTGGCATTGTTCAAACTTGCAAAAGATATAAAGATTATGAGACCAAATTGGAAATGGATTAATGAAAGTACGTTTATAGTTTAAATTTTTAACTAATACTAACAAAGAAACAGTAGATAGGTTTGTATTTATACAAATTTATCTACTGCCCTATGGAACTTGATATTCTATATTTTATCTATTTTTCTAATTCTTTTTCATCTTCTCTTTAAACATTGATTTGCACTTGTTTGCATATTTTTTCAATGTTTTTATTCTTGGAAAATATGGAATTTGAAATCATTTATACATTTACTAAGTGATTTTTCAGTTTCATCAAAATAAATATCATATTTCTCAAGTTTTTTGTTACATATCCTTAAATCTCTAATTTTAGTTTTAAATGATTCAGTATCCTTAATTAATAATTCATGAATTCTATGTTCTAATCCCATTTCTTTAAGAATGCTCTCTCCAAGTTCATAGGTGTTTAAATTATTTTCACTACTTGCATTATAAACTCCTCCAGGCAATTGAAGAATTTTATCAAAAGCATTTATTAAATCATATACATATGTTATTCCTCTATATTCATTAGCTCTAAATTCTACTGGCTTATTGTTCAACGCTGCTTTTACCACATTCCAAATTATATTTGGTTTTAATGGCTTGTTTCTTTCTGGTAAACTATAAAGCCAAGTTATTCTTAAAATAACCGCATCCTCCAAAATTTCTTTTATTGCCTTTTCCGCCTCTAATTTATGTTTACCGTATATATTATTTGTAATTGGTACAGTATTTTCACCATATGGACCTATATCCTCATTTCCGCCATATACTTGATCTGAACTTAAATATATCATTTTTACTCCCATCATATCACAGGCTTTAGCAATATTTATTGATCCACTAACATTGACATCATAGGATAACTTAGGATTTTTTTCACAAAAACCTGTGTCTGATATTGCTGCTGTATGAATTAAATAAGTTGGTGTTACACTCTTTATTACTTCAATTGCTCTTTCATAGCTTTCTATATCTAAATCATTATGGCTTAAAGGAATAATATCATATTTATCTTTATAAAAACCTATAAATCTTGAGGCGAAAAATCCATTGGAACCTGTGATCGCTATTTTTTCCATAATACCACTTCGCTTTCCGAAATAATACATATTAATTCATATTATACTCCTTTAAAATGTAGTTCATTATCGTATTTTCAGTAATTATTCTGTTTATTTACGACATATAATTACTTATTTAAGGTTATATACATAATTATTTTTTTATAGGTCTCATTTTCTAAAAATATATAATTTAATTTTATTATTTTATAAAGTTTTAATATATATTTTACTCAGTAAATATCTAAAGTGAATTAACACAATTTTACGTGGAGTACTTAGACAGAAAGTACAATAAATACAAACAAAAATTATAGCCTCAAAAATATAAGTATCTAATATTAAGTTGATTAGATATCTATATTTTTGAGGCATTAAACTCTTATATATTTAAATTTTCTACTAATTTTACATATTTATTAATATGAAATAGAAGCTTTAATTAGTTATTTTTAGGATTCTTTAAGGAAATTAGACCTGGAAAAACCTCTGAACCTAAAGAACTTATATCTTCCCCATTCTCTAGAAATTCTTTAATTTTATCAACATCCTCTAAATAGCTCCAGTTATTTTCATCATCGAGGGCATCAATATATTCACTAGATACTTCTTCCAAAGAATCATCATAATTATTTTCTAAATCCTCTTCTAAATCGAAATCACTAAAATCTTCAATATTTATTTTTTCATTATACTTTTTAAATGCAATATTTTGTTTTTTATCTTCAAAAACTTCATCAATCTTAATAGCTTTTACATCATATCCTTCTAATTGCAAACATTTTCCACAATTATCACAGGTTTTGTTATTATTAAGTTCGCACAAGTCACATTCATTACAATTGTTACAATTTTTATTTCCGTCAAAGATACATATTTTATTCATCTAACTACCTTCTTTTCACTATAATTAGTTTTAAAGCAAATTTTATTGTAACAAATTAATAATTTAAATTCAACTATTTGTTAAGTTTATAGACTTTGTAATTTAATAATAAAGTAAAAGTACTCCACAGTAAATAAGGTAATGGTATTAGTCCTGCTATTTTATCTCTTCTATAAAAAGCGATTACTGTAAGTAATATAAATATTAATAATAATACAATATCTATAAGAGCTAAAAATCTTAATTGAAAATAAAAAAATATAATAGGCCAAGCTAAATTTAAAGCTAATTGAATTATATACAGTATTACTTACATTTAAAACCTCAAACATTTTTCACTTCATAACTCTTTTTATAAAAGGTATTCATGCAATGAAAAAATTATAACAATTATGGTTATATCTAACTTTAATCTAGACAATAATAGGATTATAACTTACTATTATTAGTATGAAATATAATATTTTTAAAAGCTTTATTTTTGCTTTTAGTATATATACATAGGAGGATTTATTATGGCAAGTAATTATTCATTTGATATTGTTTCTGAAGTAAATATGCAAGAGGTAGATAATGCTATCAATCAAACATTAAAAGAGATCGGTCAAAGATACGATTTTAAAGGAACTAAAACTCAAATTGAGCTTGGAAAAGATGAAATTAAAATAGTATCAGACGACGAATACAAATTAAATGCAGTTATTGATGTTCTAAAAGGAAAATTTATAAGAAGAGGAGTTTCTCCTAAAGCCTTAGAGCTTGGTAAAATAGAAACTGCATCATTAGGTAGTGCAAGAGTAATAGCTAAAATAGTAAAAGGAATTTCTACTGAAAAAGCTAAAAAAATAGTAGCAGAAATAAAAGCAAGCAAAATTAAGGTACAAACTCAAATTATGGATAATCAATTAAGAATTACAGGAAAAGATAAAGATGACTTACAAGCAGTTATCCAATTAGTTAAATCAAAGGATTTTGGAATAGACCTTCAATTTACTAATTATAGATAAAAAATTATATTTTAATTAATTATATTTTAATTAATTATATTTTAATTAAATATATTAAAGAAAAAATTCTCCATCTATTAATCAATGGAGAATTTTTTTCTTATATTATAGATCCTTAAAAATTATTTGTGTATATAAATTATTATTTTTTAGCTCTAACTACTAATGAAAAAGAGTCAATGGTAAATTCTTCTTTTAAAAAGCTACCAAATAATTTTATATCTGTAAAACCTACATTTAAAAGGATTGATACTAATTCTTCACTTTTAATTATTAAAAGTGGTACAGAATTTTCATAAATTTCTTTGCCACCTTTTAGAACTAATTTAGTATTAAAGTCTACTTTATTATTTTCTGGTTTGTGTATATAATGCCTTATAAATTCTAAAGGAACTTCAGAATTTCGTATTGTAGGTAATTCTGTAATTCCAAATTTAACTATTCTATCATAATTGACAATTTGAATGATTAACTCTCCATGATTTTCTAGCATTGAATAAATATCCTTTATTAATCTAAATATTTTGTCTTTATCCTCTAAATGTACTATAGAATTTCCTACACAAAATATAGAATTATATTTATTCTCTTTAAATATTTCATTTATTTTAGTCATATCCCCACTTATAAAATTAACTTTATTTTCTTCATTGATATTTTTACCAATAGCTTTTTCAATCATATTTTTCTCTAAATCTATTCCATCCACCTTAAACCCCATTTTAGAAAGTGCAATGGAATAATCTCCTGAGCCACAGGCTAAATCTAATATTCTATCACCTTCTTTTAGGTTTTCACTAATAAATTTTAAGGTATTTTTATTTAATGGAAATACATATTCATATACTTTACTTAACTCTCCATAAAATGACATTTTGGCCACTCTCCTTTTTATTACAATAATAACAGTATTTTTATATTTTTTACTTGTACATTATGTATATTTTTATTTTAATTGGATAATTTAATAATATAATATTTACAAACATATTATCAAATATTTTTACAAAAATTTGCGTAAATAATAACACATATGTTTACCAATATTGATAATATGTACTATAAGTATTTTTAAAAAGTATTTTTAAATATTTATAAAATTTTTATATGCTAATAGGAGGAGAAAAATGAAGTCAACAGGTATAGTTAGAAGAGTAGATGAATTAGGTAGAATCGTAATACCTATAGAATTGAGAAGAACTTTAGATATTGAGATTAAAGATGCATTAGAAATATATGTGGATAAAGATCAAATTATCTTAAAAAAATACGAACCAGCTTGCATTTTCTGTGGAAATGCTAGAGACATTACAAATTACAAAGGAAAAAATATATGTAATGAATGTCTTGAAGAATTAAATAAGGAAAAATAATAGTATCTTTACAATTAGAAAAAGTATTTCAACCCATTAATTGGGTTTTAATATAAAATGAGGGTTGCCTATTTTTAGGTAATCCTTGTTTTAATTTTTATGATAAATAAAAATTAGTAACGAATTATATGAATAATACATAATATATACTATCCTATACAATATATGTAACACAGGGGGGTATACAATGAGAGACTGTTCATTAATACTAATACTATTACTATTATTCTGTTGCTGTCCATTCTTCGGCATATGGTGGTGGCTAATTATACTAATTTTATTGTTTGATTTCGATGATTGTGACTGTAGAAGACGTCGTGACCATTGCTGTTGTTAATATAAAAAGAAGGGTGAACCTCACTCTTCTTTTTCATTTTTGTATATTGGGGTATTACCAACACTTTGATAAAAATTCCCGTTAAGCATTTTAATAAAAATTGGTCCACTGTTGTCAAATCATTAATTGTTTTTTATTTTCAAAACAATTCTTTAACGTTTTAAATCTCCATTTTGCGAATTCTACATCTTATTTATACTTTTTCACAAAAGTGTAGTAGTCATCTTATATAAAATCTTTCTAATAAAAACTTTAGGTATAAGATTGATGTTAGTGTGATTAAAAATTGGGAGGATACAATTTGATGAGCAATCATTGAATAATTACCTTCAGAGATATGCGTAATGGTCAAAGGTGAAGAATCTATCTGCTGCCTATATATTCTGCTTTATCTAGATAAACATTTTTATTTTGCTTACCTAATATTAGCTAAATAACGGTTTATAGCTACTATCATAAGAAACGTTTATAGCCTCATCTCCATGAACAAAAATAATTAACCTCATTTCTTCATTTAACGCTTTCTCCACTCCATGAAATACCAATATGGTTCGTGAAAAAATATCAATTTCCAGAAACTAATTTTTTTATTTTTAATTTGGAATCCTTTTTTTGTATAAAGATGAATAGCATTCTTATTTTTAGTAGAAACAAATAAAGTTAATTTGCCTCCTTGCTCAATAAAATCTTGTGCCCAATTTATAAGCACTTTTCCTATGCCCTTTCACGATAATTTTTATCTACTGCAATATGATTAATATAACATTCCCCTTTTTTTACAGAATGATCTAAGACTAACAGTCCAGCAATAAGTTTAATCACATTTTTATGTCCATATTGTTTAGATAAAGATAAATAATCAAACTTTAACCCTTTTTTTTATTTGACTTTTTCCTTATTAACATGGTAGCACAGATGTTATGGTTATCTTTAACCACTAATTGTTTCGCATTATGTGAATCGTACGGAATCTTCCAAAAATGATTTATCAGAGAGAGATAGTTAATTTCATCAAGATTAACAAGTGAAGTAAATTTTGATTGAAAAGCATTTATAACTAAAGATTTAATCTTCTCATCTTGATAAATATTACAGTATTTCACTTCGATATAATACATGCTTACACATCCTTTAACTAAACTTTTATTTGTATTTCATAAACAAGAGCCTCAGCATGAAAGATAGATGAGTAGGATTTCTCAATTAGAATTACAGGATTATGATGAATAAAAGCAGAATTCTTAATATAACGCTCTAAGTGATCTAAAGCTTTTTCTATATCTATTTTTTCATATACAAGAAAGTTTTTACATAAATATTCTCCTTCTTCTAAATTTATAATTTCTTTATTTTCACTTTCAATGTATACAGCTAATTCTTTCTCGCCATATAAATAAATCAAATCACTGTTAAAGAATGAAGAAAATTCCTTTGACTTTCTTTTTAATTTATTTAAATCTATATCTTCTGATTCACCTAATATATCTTTTTTACAGAGATAGCGTTTAGGAAAATATTGAATTTGAAAGTTATTCATATTATCTTTTAAACTCTGTTGATTAGTTAATATTTGTTGGGTTTTCTCTTTTACAAGAGTTAGCTGTTCTATTTGTTTTTGTATTTTTTGTAATGATTCTTCTAAAAGTAATTCAAATTGTTTTGGAGTATAATCATTATTTGCTTCATAAATTTTCTGAACAGGTATTTGTAAACTTCTTAAGAGTAGTATTTGTGAAGCTGGTATATTTCATTGATTCCATACATTCTGTAACCATTATTATCAATATAAGCAGGTGAAAATATTCCTTTTTTTTCAAAGTATCGCAGTTGGTGAACAGATACTTTCATTAGCTTAGCTAATTCGCTAATTTTTAAATAATTTTCCATAATTATGATCCTTTCCTGTGTGGTAAATTTATTATATACCTTAGGTCAATACTAAGGTCAATAGAAATCATAGTAATCTTTTTCTAATTATGAAGAAATATTTAATATGTAGGAATATTTATACTAAAAGATAATGAATAGAAATCTTATAGATATTTATTTTAAGCATTTAAAAAACAACAACGTAGTATATCGCTATACTACGTTGTAACTATCATTTATGGTAATATTATGAGTAGAGTCTAACTCTATATTCAATTTTTAGATATTTGGCTATTTCTGAAAAAGTTGTGAGAAATTTCCTTTATTTCATTTTGATTTTTTACACTTTTATATGGGAACCAGTACTTTGGAAAAAGATTTTTATATAATGGAGTATTAAATCTATCATCTATTAATAATATTATTCCTTCATCATCATCTGTTCTAATTACCCTTCCTACCGCTTGAATTACTTTATTCATTCCTGGAAAAGTATAGGCATAATGAAATCCACTCTTATTTTTATTGTTAAAATGCTTATTTATTAAATCTCTTTCTAAACAAATTTGAGGTAATCCTACACCTACTATTGCGGTTCCAATAAGTTTATCTCCTTTTAGGTCTATACCTTCTGAAAAAACTCCACCTAAAACACAAAATCCAATAACATTATTCTCATCAAAATTTCTTAAAAAGCTTTCCCTATCCATTTCTGTCATGCCATAATTCTGAAGTTTAATATTGAAACAATTATATTTTTTAATAAATCTACTATATATTTCTTCCATATAATTATAGGATGGAAAAAATATTATATAATTACCAGATTTAGATGATATTAGACTGTAAATATACTCAACTATAGAATCATAGCTGTATTTTCTATACTGATATTTGGTTGAGATTTTATCTGCAACTATTATTTCTCTATTTTTTAGATCAAAAGGTGACGGTAGAGTTAAATTATAATCTCCTTCATTAGAACCTAACATTTCCTTATAATAATTCATAGGTGAGAATGTTGCAGAAAAGAAAATAGTAGATATAGATTTCCCAATAACATCTTTAATTAAATTACAAGGATTTATGCAAAATAGCTTTATGATTAAATTATTTCCTAACTTTTCACCATAACAAATATAATTCTCATCAAAGACTTCACTAATTCTGTAAAAAGCTAATAATTTAAAATATAAATCTAATAATTCA
>NZ_JBSVQM010000046.1:0-10343 GCF_054863625.1 Clostridium sp. Marseille-QA1073
CTAAACAATGATAATTATAGATATACAAGTTATAAAAATTAACAAATTCATTAAAATAATTATTGTTTTTTACGCCTTGAATTCATAGCCTATTAAATTCACTTTGCATAATCTAAATATACGTTCTATAGATTGAAATAATAAAGGTAAGATAACTATATGATTATATTCTTTGACTTTGAAATATCTATATACGATATTTCTTGTACATGCAGAAAGTTAATTTTTTCAATGATGGGTTAATTTATTAACAGGTTATGCTTTATATATGACACTATAAAAGTTATAATAAAATTATATATAGATACGCAATCTTAAAGGTTAATGTGTAATTAAATATAGTTCCGGTAAACTTTTCAATTCACAGCTTCAATAAATGAAGAATTAACAAAATTTAAGGTGCAATTTAACTCTTCTTCCATGAAAGAAAAGTATTCATAATTATCTAAATATACATTTAATAGATATTTACAAAGTACTAGATAATAATAGTTAATTAATATTAGAATTTGTATATCTCTTTTCAAGAAGCCATTATTTTAAACATTAAAGTGGTTTCTTTATATAAAATAAAGAAAGGTGGGTACTTAAAGTGAACATAAACTACTTTATCTCATTTATAGAAACAGTAAAACAAGATAGTATATCAAAAGCTTCAAAAAAACTTCATATGACTCAATCAGCTTTAAGTCAACAACTTCAAGCATTAGAGAAGTCTCTTGACTCAAAGCTTTTGATACGTAGTAATAAAGGAGTAGATTTAACTGATGAAGGTGAGATAGTATTAAGTTATGCTGAAACTCTAGTAAATCTGTATGAAAATATGGTAAAAGAATTAAATCAATGCAAGAATTCATTAATTCAAGAGATAAAAATATCTACCTGTAATAGCGTTGGAGAATACCTCCTTCCTTGCACTTTACATTTATATAAAAAAAGCCATGATGATGTAAGATTTATTTTAAAAAATGAACATACAAAACGAGTAATAGAGCATGTCTTAGATTGCAGTGCTGATATAGGATTTATAGATTGTGAAATAAATATAGATGGTGTGGAATGTTTTAACATATGCAGTAACAATTTGTTATTTATACATTCAAGTAAAATTGATATGCAAAAAGACTCTATCTCTTTAAATGAAATTGCTACTCTCCCTCTCATAATTGGATCAAAAGGAAGTGGCATAAGAGACTCTATTGAAGATATGTTTTCAAATGTTGTTGGAACAATAAAAAAGGTGAATATTGAAATGGAACTTGATACAATAGAATCTATAAAAGCCTCTGTGATAGCAAATCATGGTGTATCAATTCTTCCTAATACTTCTGTAAAACAAGAAATCCATGCGGGCATTTTAAAGACTTTACCTATAATAGATGCTAAACCTAAATGCAATATATGTTTAATATCTTCAAAAAGTAAAGCCTCACAGCCACATATAAAAAACTTTATACAATATATAATGAAATATGGTAGAGAAACCTTTTGTTAATATGAATTTTAAATAATTATTGTCTATATTCTATTATCTTTTTTAATCTTTATTAAGAAATTATTTCTTTTAAAATTATCTTTAAGTCCTTAGAAAGTGTAACTATAATTTCAAATTATAGTTACACTTTTTTAATATGTTTAGATTTAATTTATACTTTACCTAATGTTATGAAATAAATTAAATCAACATATTCTAAAAACTTTACTTCATACATACAGTTTCTAACGTAGCTGAAATTTATTTTAATGCAATTTTAAATCATATCTTCTATCCATTTAGAACATTATTTATAGTTATATTTTAATATATAAATCCTCTTTATAATGTTCTTGTCAGATTATTTACTTTGTTATTTTACATTGATATACTAAATATATTAATTACATAAATAATCCATTAATAAAATTTGTTTGACCTCTAATTTTAGTTTCTTTAAAAAATTTTTTTAGAGAATATTTCTTGCGCATTTTTATTATTTAAAATTCCATAAACTTGAGGTGTTTTTTAATGTTATATATTGAACTTTTACAAAGAATGTCACTTATAGCTTTGTCTGCTTATTTATTTACCAGAACGAAAACCTTTAAAAATCTCATTCAATGCAACATAAATAAAAAAGATAAATTATTAATGATAGTCTTTTTCTCTTTTTTATCAATGATAGGTAACTATCTTGGTATAGCTGTTGTTGATAATGCTCTTGCTAATATAAGGCCTATTGGAGTAATTACTGCAGGTTATATTGGTGGTCCAATAGTAGGCACTATCGTAGCATTGATTGCTGGATGGCATAGATATACTTTTGGTGGATTTACTGCATTGGCCTGTGCTATAGCCTCTTTTTTTGAAGCAATGACTGGATATTTGTTTTCAAAAAAACCTTCTTCCTATGACTTTAGTATAAAAGGAGCTTTTTACAGTGGAATATGTGCAGAAATAATTCAATTCTTAATGGTACTTATAATTGCTAAACCTTTTGAGAAAGCATTAATGTTAGAAAAAGTTATTCTTCTTCCTATGGTTTTAGTAAATACATTAGGGGTAGTTATATTTATAGCTATTGTAAAAGATGTGAAAAAAGATCTATTGAATTCTGAAATAGCTCAAACCTTTAAAGCATTAAGAATTGCTAAACAAGGTAGTTACTATATGAAAACTGGATTTAAAAATGAAAACGTTGAAAAATTTATTGACGAGATTCATGCTGTTTCTAGTATTTTAGGTATATTTATTTCCAATGAAGAAAGGTTCCTTGGAAGGAAAAATATAATTATAACAGAGGAGACTTTAAGCAATTGGATAAAGTCAATAAATGAATCTGAGGATTTGAAATCTAAATTATTTTATGAAGATAGTGATATAAGAGAAGAACATCCTATAATTATATCGCCAATTGAAATTAATAATAAATATAGAGGATCTGTTGGAATAAAAATAAAATCAAATTATGAAATAAAAAATTATTTTAGTTTATGTGAAGAACTTAGTGATCTTTTATCTAATGAAGTAAAAATGTATGAGTTAAACAAACTAGCTCAGCAAGGTATGGAAGCTAATTATAAAGCACTTAGAATGCAAATACATCCTCATTTTTTATTTAATTCCTTAGCTACTATCGCATCTTTATGTAGAACTGATTCCGAAAAAGCTAGATCATTAATTCTTGAACTATCAAACTATTTTAGAACTACTTTAAAGAGAAATGAAGATTTCATTTCTCTAGAAGAAGAACTTAATTTTTTAACTTCTTATTTAAATATTGAAAAAGCAAGATTTGGTCAAAGACTTTTAATAAATATCGATGTAGAAAATGGACTTTCCCACATTAAAGTTCCTGTATTTATTCTGCAACCATTAATTGAAAATGCTATAAAACATGGAATACTCCCTAAAATTGAAGGTGGTACTATGAACCTTATAATTAGAGAAAAAGAGGAATACATATCCTTTTTGGTGAAAGATAATGGTGTGGGAATGGATGAGAATAAAATTAAAAATATACTATTATATGAAAACTGTGGTATTGGTGTAAAAAATGCAAATGAAAGATTAAGACTTTTATATGGTGATAAAAGTAAACTAAAAATAAAAAGTACTTTAAATGAAGGAACTACAGTTTATTTTAAAATCCCCAAAGAAAGGTTGTAAAGCATGAGAGATATTAATTATATTATTGTTGAAGATGAAGCTCCCGTAAGAGATGAATTAAAGTTTATACTTAAAAAATTCGATAAATTGAATTTAATTGGAATCTGTTGTAATGGTATTGAAGCTTTAGACTTTATTATGAAAAATGAAATTCAATTAATTTTTATGGACATTAATATTCCGGGTATTAATGGCATTACTCTTGCCCAAAAGCTAAGAGAACTTAAATATAATGATATAGAAATAATTTTTGTTACTTCTTATGATGATTATGCAATAAAAGCCTTCGAACTTGAGGCTATTGATTATATATTAAAGCCTTTTGATGAAAAGAGAATAACTAATTCTATCAATAGGATATATAAACATTTTGAAAGTAAAAATACTAGTTCTAATTCAGATAATATGGATTCAAAAATTCAAGAAATATTAGAACATATTCAAAAAAATGATACTAAACTTAAAAAATTTCCTTGTGAATTGCATGGTAGAACAATGTTTCTAGATATGGATGAAATTTATTTTTGCTTCACTTTTAATAATGCTACATATGTTAAAACAAAGGATAAAGGGTATCCTACTATGTTTACCTTATGTGAAATAGAAGAAAAAACAGATTTTTAGAATACATAGAAGTTACATAATAAATATTAAATATGTAAAAGAATTGTTTCCATTATTTAATTATAATTTAAAAGTGGTTATGAATGATAATGAGAAAACCGAAATTTCTGTAAGTAGAAATAAAGTAAAAGATTTAAAGAAACTTTTGGGATTGTAAAATTATAAATGTACTATATTTAAATTCAATGCACAGTTCACAATTCACAATTAAGGAGAAAATTATTTTTAGTCAAAATAATTTCTTTGAATAGATTTTTTTGAATAGCAATACAATTGCTAGTTATGTGACCAACACTGTTCGCCGCTACAGGATCAATTCAAAATCCACAATTGTGCATTGTGAATTTTGAATTGTGCATCGATAAAGCCCCTAAAGTATAAACTATACCTTAGGGGTTTTTTCTACATATTAGAATATTTTTCCATATTATTACTCATTAGTTTCTTTTTGACACAGTTAAGAATAGAACTAAAGATGCTACAGCTATCACTATTCCTATTGGATAAGCTATTGAGGTAGCTATTTTAAATCCTTCTGGTGCTACAAGTATATAAGTAACCGCAACTGCTGTCATAAATGTTGCTGGTATAGATACAAACCAATGAGACTTTTCATTAAGAACCATGTACATAAAGCTTCCCGCCCATAAAACTACCATAGCTAATGTTTGATTTGCCCAGGCAAAATATCTCCAAATAATATTAAAATCTATTAAAGTTAATCCATAAGCTATTACAAATAACGGCAAACTTAATATCAATCTATTTTTAATAGGTCCTTGCTTATAATTTAAAGTCCGCAATAGTAAGTCTCGCACTTCTAAAAGCTGTATCTCCAGAAGTTATTGGACAAGCTATAACTCCAAGTATAGCTAAAACACCTCCTACCTTTCCAAGTAACGAAGTAGATATAATATGAACTACTCCCGCTTGGCCACCTTGTTCAGCTAAAGCTTTTGCTAATCCTTCTGTACCATGGAAAAAGGTCATAGCTGCTGCTGCCCATACTAATGCTACAATACCTTCTGCAATCATAGCTCCAAAAAGCAAGCTCTACCTTCTTTTCATTTCCAATACATCTAGCCATCATCGGTGATTGAGTTGCAGAATCCTGAAATTGCTCCACAAGCAATAGTTACAAACATCATTGGCCATATTGGTAGATTACTTGGATGTAAATTTTGAATTGTTAACTCTGGAATGTTAAAATCTCCAAATACTATTCCTCCACCAACTCCTATAGCCATAACAAGTAAGCATAGACCAAATATAGGATAAACTTACCTATAAGCTTATCTATTGGTAACACAGTAGCTAATATAAAATATACGAAAAATTATATATAACCAAAATGTTTTATCTAATTTATCTGGAGTTAAACTAGCAAGTAAACCTGCTGGTCTCATTATAAATACTGTACCAACAAGAATAAGAAGCACAACTGAGAACTCCTCTCATAAATTGCTTAAATCCACCTCCAAGATATTTTCCAACAACTTCTGGAATACTAGCTCCATCATGTCTAACTGATAACATACCAGATAGATAATCATGTACTGCACCTGCAAAAATACAACCAAATACTATCCATAAAAATGCTGCTGGTCCCCAAAGTGCGCCTGAAATCGCACCAAATATTGGACCAAGCCCAGCAATATTTAAAAATTGAATTAAAAAATTTTTGCTGGTGGAAGCTTAATAAAATCAACACCATCCTCAAGTCTTACAGCTGGAGTCTGACGACTTTCATCCATTCCAAACATATTCTCAGTAAACTTTCCATAAATAAAATAACCTAAAATAAGAATTACTATTGATGATAGAAATGTAATCATATAATCTCCCCCTATAATAATATAAGTTCTAATTAAAATTTAAGTATGTACAGAAAGTATAGTATATATTTTCAAATTTTCAAACAATTCTTCTGTAAACGTACAAATTACTAAGTTAAATGGTAAAAAAACTTAGTTAAATAACTGCATAAATTATTACTTTTAATGATGAATACATAAAAGCTAAGATTTAACGTTGTGTTATAATTAATATAAAAATAGTTAATACAACACATACTATAGATGCATTACGTTAAAATATAATGTATAGCCCAATACAAATATGCCTTATATTTAAGAATAATAATTAGTTCAATAATAAAATACTTTTATTAAAATAAATCTAATTAATAAACATAATAAACTCATAGCTGTAAATTTGTACAGTTATGAGTTTTATTATGTTCTATCCGACTTATTAAAATATAATAGCAAAATTTTTTATTAACCTAATTTTTTAATAGTTATTTCCCATATACCATCATCTTCTTCAACAGTTATTTCACAATTGTATTTTTTAAAACCATCTTTAAGTCCTTGAGGTGTACAACTATGATCTGAAATTACAGTTACACACTCTCCAATATCTATTTTTTTATATTTAATTTGTGCTTTTACTACTGGCACAGGACAGATATAACCAACACAATCTAAAAATTCTGACAATTATATCACCTCATTATCATTTATAATTTTTCTATGTATTTTGCCCACTACATATTAGCTTATACCAATATTATAATATTGAAAATATAATAAATTATATGCTATATTTTTATCTTAACATTACTTCTCAAGATTAAAACATATTATTATCATTTAATTAAATATCTTAAATAAAATAAAAAACTTCTATTACTTATTGAATTCAATAAAGTAATAGAAGTTTTTATTATAAAAGTTTATTATAAATCTTTTTCAACCTTAACATTTATTTTTCTAATCTTTCTTATTTACAAATAAGGTTCCATCACTTTGAACTTCTGCATAATAAACTTCATTTACTGACTTTACTCCAAAATTTTTTAATTGTTTTTCTAGCCACTTTTGAGTTATATTTAATTCTTTTAAGTTATGTTCAACTATACTACCATCAGACACTACTTGAGTTGGTAAATACTTTTTAGGTAAAGGTTTTATTTTCATATCTCCCTTATTAACTTCTAGATACTCATCCTTTTTAAGTACACTTAACTTTCCATTTGATTCTAAAATAGCATAATCAACTTCACTAACAGAAAATATACTTTGTTCCCTAAGCATCATAGTTAAATCTTCTACATTCATTTTCAAATCAACCATTACTTTTCTAATAATTTTGCCATCCTTAATAACAATACTTGGTTCACCATCAATTATCCTTCCTAATTTATGAGATTTAACGGTAACATATGCCGTTACTTCTGCTAAAATGCACCACCAAACTAATCCTATTATTTCATCAATAAAAGGTTCATTATCTACAGTTATAATATTTGCTACAATAGAACCAATGGTTATACCTGTAACATAGTTAAAGAATGTCAATTGACTCATTTGTTTCTTACCAAGTATTCTCGTTAATATAAGTAGAGCCAAAAAAGATAAAGTTGTTTTTAAAAGTAATATTAAGACCTCCATAAAACTAACGTCCATATTAGACACCACCTAAAATTTAATTTTAATAAGTTCTATATATAGATAAACCAAATAAAAAGTTAATTGTTTTTACTAGCAATCTAATTATTAGTTTTTCCACCTATGCGGAACAATAATAAAGCCCTTTAGGTTTACCCTAAGGTGCAGTATATCTTAAGACAATATTCAAAAATTAAAGCTAATTAATATTTAAACTTCTCTTTTATAAGAGAAGTTTTGAATTCATTTCTTTTTAAAGTGACAGAGTCAATCTTATTGAAAAATCTATTTTAAGAAATTAATTTACAAAATTAATTTTCACTATAATTGTCAATTGTCCATTCTCAATTCTCCATTGGTTAAAGTTAAAAATTAAAATAGTTAATCGCATAATTATTAACTATACATTAACTTTTAAGATAGTTTATCTATAATAATAGTATGTCTATTCTAGAATTAAATATGTAACTCTTTACTTGAAATTATAAATCTTAGTGAGACGTCAGATGAGTTTATATACTTTACAATAAAATACAAATTAAGGAGCCACCTTAATAATTAGAGGCGACTCCTTAACTTATTTACATATTGATAATAATTAACTTAAAGCATTATGCTGAATTTTAATATACTCTTCAAGCTCATTAAGTGATGATGTTATAAACTCATATATAACATATTCAGGATTTATTAATTCAACAAGTGATTTTATGCCTTTATTTGAAAAAGGTTCATGTTTATCTATATTAATAATATGCCTATGTATATTTTCATTCATTTCCTTTAAAGTCAATTTATTTTTATTATTCTTTTCTATCTGTTCTATAATATATTTCCCTGACAATGAAAAATTAAGATGTATACCTTTAATAAAGTTTTTTAAATCTCCAAGATCCTTAACTACTTTTAATAAATACTTAATTCCCTGATCTTCATCTTCTAGATGATGGTTGGTGTTCATTAAATGTGCAGTATCTAGCATAAACCCTTTATTTGAATAATTAACCTTTTCTAATAAAGTTAATGCCATGTTTTTATCTAACATAGTAAGGCCCGGCCACCATAAATTTTCAAATAAAAGTTTTATGTTTGTGTTTAATCCCTTAAAAATTTCATTTATTAATTCTGCTGTAGCTTCTATAACTTCATAATCTGAATAAGTAAAGTTATAGCTATAAGCATGCTCTAACTGTACATGAGAAACATGAAAAACTACATATTCTGCCCCAATTCTATCTGCAATTTCTATTTCTTCTCTATAATTCTCTACTATAATGTCTTTTTTTATATCTCCATAATATTTTTTAATGTTATCTATATCTCCAAACTGCTTTAAAAGCTCTTTTTGATTTTCGTTCCAAAAATCAATCCAGCTAGGATAATATGATAGGTGAACTCCCTTAATAACATCTTTAAAAATTGTTTTTTTCTCCCACATTATAGGTTTTAATAATTCAATTCCATCTATATTATTTTTTTCTAAAAATTCATCTAATCTTTTAGAATCACAATTGAATCTTTCAGTATCATATTTATATGTAGAGAAATTAATGAGCTTTAGCAATCAACTGAGCCTCCTTTATTTTTTTCTGTTTTTTCTCTATTCTTCTCTACTATTTTATTAAATATATAGTCATATCCATTTTGTGAATGCGGTATCATACAATTACTACAGTCTTTAACTCCATTAAAATTAGTGTTATTTCCACCACATTCTTCAAGAAAATAAAGTGGACAATAGCAAAATAGACAGTTAAACTTCTCCTCATCTTTTACCTTATGGCAAGGAAAAAACTCACATTTTTTATGTTGAAAAAACTTATAATTTTCACTCATTTATATATCCCCTTTCAGTTTTAAACTTCTTCAATATTTCCTTCTATTTCTAAATAAATCTTTTTTAATTCTTCTTCTGTATCATTATAACATACATAGTTTATCTTCCCATCCAAAAGATCAGTGGTATTTAGATTCGTCTTCCATCAGATTAGCGTGGGCTGTAGTGGACTTTCACCACTTTCCCTATTAATTCTATTAAGAAATCTAATGTTACAATATTAAATTTTAAAACGAAGTAATTTATAGATATTTAAAACTTTATTTCATATTATTTTTATTAAATAAAAGAAAACTTGACCTTTAGCTATTACTTAAAGCATCTTTTATCCGTAGCTAATTGTTTTTTGAAGATGACTAAAGTTCGCATAATTCCCTGGTAAATAAATAAAGCCTCCGTAAAACGGAGGCTTATAATACTATTATAGTCACATAGAAAACCAATATAGCATATAAAAGTTATAACTATATTATCTACTATATTCTATGGTTTTACTCCCCTCCGAAGTTCATATACTGATTTAGGTAGGTCTCCTGGCTCACGGGTCATTCTCCACCATCCTTCCCAGATTGCTCCAGTGGATTTGGCTTCGTCTCCGTCTACAGTAGCGGGGGCTGCAGTGGATTTTCACCACTTTCCCTATTAAACCTTATCAAGGTACCTAAAACGAAATATTTAATTTTATATTTACTACCTCAGTTATTATAACAGTTTATTCTGTATATTCCAACAATTTCACCATAAAATTATATTAGTTATATAAATTTTCTCTTCTAATATCTAT
>NZ_JBSVQM010000047.1:0-9482 GCF_054863625.1 Clostridium sp. Marseille-QA1073
TTATATAAGGAGGGGGACTATGTTTACTCATATTGTATTTTTTAAATTAAAAGAAGCTACATACGAAAACTTACAGAAAGCTAAAAACATTTTATTATCTATGGAGGGAAATATTCCAATGCTTAAGTACCTGGAAGTTGGAGTAGATGAACTTCACACAGAACGTTCCTATGATATAGTTTTAATTACCAGGTTTGATTCACTGAATGATATGAATGCTTATCAAATACATCTTTATCATGTAGCACAAGTATTAGCACCATTAAAAGATATGATCGAATCTTCAAAAGCTGTAGATTATGGTCAGTAATGAAAATGTTCACCAAAAGCATTTTAAATGCTAAATAATTAATAATGTACAGTTCACAAAATGTAATTGATAAAGAATTTAAAAATCGGTTTTTAGAATTCTTAGTTTTGATAAAATTTGTTTTTAATTATAAAATGTGAACTGTACATTGAATTAAATTTCTTTTTTTATTCCTCTTTTTAAAGTGTTTTCATAATCTATGAATTCATAAATATCTTCTAAAAAATAATTGCTAAATTGTTGTAGTTCATTTATTCTTAATTCTTCTATTGATTTATTATTTTTTTCACAGTATAATACTATTTCACCTATTACTTTATGTGCATCTCTAAAAGCCATGCCCTTAGATACTAAATAATCAGCAGCTTCTGTAGCATTTAAAAAGCCTTTTTTTATAGCTTCTTTCATAGCAACTTTATTAACTTCTAAGGTTCCTAACATGCCATCCATTACTTTAATGCAACTTAAAACTGTATCGATAGCATCAAAGAAAACTTCTTTATCTTCTTGCATATCTTTATTATAAGCTAAAGGAATACCTTTCATAGTAGTTAATATAGACATTAAACTTCCATAAACTCTCCCGGTTTTTCCTTTTATAAGTTCTGCAGCATCAGGATTTTTTTTCTGAGGCATAATACTGCTGCCTGTTGCAAATTCATCATCTATTTGTATGAAGTTAAATTCCTTACTACTCCAGAGAATAAGTTCTTCACTTAATCTGCTTAAATGCATCATAATTATAGAAAAGGAAGATATGAGTTCTATTACATAATCTCTATCACTTACTCCATCCATAAAGTTATCTACTGGCTTTTTAAAACCTAATTCTTTACAAGTAAAAGTTCTATCTATTTCATAAGTAGTACCACCAAGTGCGCAACATCCTAATGGACTTTCATCCAGTAAATTTATAGCATTTTCTATTCTAATTTTATCTCTAGAAAACATACTGTAATAAGCCATAAGATGATATTTAAAAGTTACTACCTGTGCTCTTTGAAGATGAGTATATCCGGGCATAATAAAATTATTTTTTTCTCCAACTTCTAGTATAGTGTTTTTAAGATTTTCTACTTCCTTTTTGATTTCTATAGCTTTCTTTTTTGCATATAATCTTAAATCTACCGCTACTTGATCATTTCTGCTTCTACTAGTATGAAGTTTTTTACCAATGTTACCAATTCTATTTATTAAATTTATTTCAATAAAGCTATGTATGTCTTCGTAATTTCCTTCTAGTTTTAAAGCTCCACTTTCTATATCTTTTAAAATATCTTTAAGACCTTGTATTATTAAATTACCTTCTTCTTCTGATAAAATACTACATTTTATTAACATTTTTACATGAGCCATACTACCAGCAATGTCTTCTTTGTACAATATGTTATCAAAGCTTAGGGAGCTATTAAAATCTTCCATAAGTTTGCTTTCTTCTTTTTTAAATCGTCCGCCCCAAAGATTCATTAAATATCCCTACTTTCTAAAGTTTATATTTTTTAAAGGCTTTAATCTTAGTTGGAAGAGAAAATAAATTTATAAATCCAGCTGAATCCATATGATTATATAATTCACTAGCACCAAAAGAGGATATTTTTTCATCATAAAGTGCATTTTCAGATTGTATTCCTGCTAAGATTATATTTCCTTTATAAAGTTTTAATTTAACGTTACCAGTAACAGTTTCTTGAGTTTTATCAACAAAACTATCTAAGGATTCTTTTAATGTATCAAACCATAGACCATTATATACAAGTTCACCATATTTCTGAGATACTATATATTTAAAATGCATTGTATTTTTATCTAATGTTGCTTTCTCAAGAGCTTTATGAGCTTCATAAAGTATAGTTCCACCTGGTGTTTCATATATACCTCTTGATTTCATACCTACAAGTCTATTTTCTAATATATCCTTTATACCAATACCATTTTCTCCGCCTAATTTATTCAATGTTGCAACTATTTCAGCAGGAGATAATGTCTTGCTGTTTATTTTTGTAGGAATACCTTTTTCAAAATATATATCTACATAATCTGCCTTATCTTTAGCACTTTCTGGTGAAACACACATAGTATATATATCGGATTTATGTTCATTTTTAATATCTTCTATATGACCACCTTCATGACTTATATGCCATATATTTTGATCTTCTGAATAAATTTTATCTTTAGTAACGGTTATCTCTATTCCTCTAGAATTTGCATAATCTATAGCATCTTCTCTTGAAGTAATATCCCATATTCTCCAAGGTGCAATAACTTGTATTGTTGGATCAAAGGCTGCTATGCCAGTTTCAAATCTTACTTGATCATTTCCTTTACCTGTACATCCGTGACAAATATATTTAGCATTTTCTTTATGTGCTATTTCTACCAATTTTTTTGACATTAACGGTCTAGCAAGTGCAGTACCTAATAAATAATCTTCTTCATAAACAGCGCCTGCCTTTAGTGCTTTAAATATATAATCCTCTACAAACTCATTAGTTACATTTTCTACATATATTTTCTGTGCACCACTTTTGATCGCTTTTTCTTTAATTGCTTCCATATTATCGTTTTGACCAACATTTATACAGGCTGCTATAACATCTAAATCATAATTTTCCTTAAGCCATGTAATTATTATAGATGTATCCAATCCTCCAGAATATGCTAGTACAACTTTATCCTTCATAATAATCAACTCCCTTATTTTTATAAATTAAAAATCATTATACAGAAAAACTTATAATTATGCAATATTTATTTAAAAATATTCACAAAATAATATTTCATTAAATTATAAAAAGTTAAATTAATTAAGTATTTTCAAGGGTTTATCATACTTTATTTTAATAAAATATTTTTGGATTATGCATATTAAGATATTTTTATGCATTAATATACAGTTATAATTGTATAAATAAGAGTTCTTAAATTTCCCATAATAAAAGTCGTGAAATCTATTTTAATGAATTAAATATAAAATTTATGAATATTGTTATATAAGAAAGAGAAGAAGGAGAGGTTAAAGTGAAGAAAAAAATTCTTGCACTGGTTATGGCTACAGTAGTTACATTTTCTTTATTAGGCTGTGGAAAATCGAAAGACAAAGAGAAAGAGAATACAGGAAAACCAGAAACAACACAATCAGAGGGAAAGAGCGATGAGGAAAAGAAAAAACAAGGATGGAAAAAATATAATGACATGGGTATAGAATTTAAAATGGCAGATTTATGGAAAGAGTATGATGAAAATATTTTACTAGGAGGTTTAGGTGATCCAGAAGATCCTAATGAGTCTATATATGGAGGATTAAGATATAGTTTTTTATCCAATGAGCTTATAGAACAATATAAAACTGTCAGCGAAACAGAAAAAGATCCTAAAGAAAAAAGCAATAAAATAAAAGAAATATTTAGTAAAGCAACACCTTTATTTGATGTAATAGTTTATAAAGAAGATAAAGTACCAACAGAAGAAAAGCTTCCAGAGGAAACAGGTAAAAAGAATAATGATAAAATAGCAGCTCATGATGGATTAGTTTTCTATATGTGTTATGGGGATTTTAATGATAGTGAATTATCTGAAGGAGGAAAAAAAGCCTATAAAGAGCTTTATGATGATATTAAAAATATTAAAGAATCTCTTAAAACCTTTAAACCAATAACTCCTCAGGAAGCTATTACTGCTTTAAATAAAATAGAATTTAAGCTTAAAGACTTAGATGGGAAAGAAATTGATAGTAAAGAACTATTTAAAGAAAATAAAATTACAATGATAAATATTTGGGCTACATTTTGTGGACCATGCATAAATGAAATGCCAGACCTTCAAGCACTATTTGAAGAAGTTAAAGAAAGCGGTGGCAGCGTAATTGGAATAATAGGAGATACTCCAGACGAAGACAATGAAATTGCTGCTAAGAAAATAATAGAAACAAAAGGTGTTAAATTTGTAAATTTAATTTCAGATGATAAATTCAAAAAAGAAGTTATAAGTTCAATAGCAGGATACCCAACATCTTTCTTTGTAGATAGTGAGGGTAAAATTGTTGGTGAGGTTGTAACAGGATCAAGAAGTAAAGAAGATTATAAAGAAATATTGAACAAAGCAATTGAAGACTTAAAATAATAAAAATAGCGTATACTTTATAATTGAGATGGGAGTTAATTTTATAAATTAATTCCTATCTTCAATGTAGATAATAAATTCATCACACCGAATGAACCAAACACTTACTTTAATAAAAAATATATATCCAATACACTAATAATATATAACTAGTAAAAAGAGATACAATTACTTATATAAATAATTGAATTCGATATTTTTAAATTCTTTTTTTAATAATCTATAGTTTGAAATAAATATGACTGGAAATACAATTGAAAAGTTATAGAATTTGATTTTAAAAAAGAATTCTAATAATCCCCAATTATAAATAAAAATGATTTAGTATAGGATATTCTATTTTAAATTTTTAAGAATTTATTCTTTTATTTTCTGCGGATTCAATTTTAAAATAAGATATCATATATATCCTATCCTTATTTTTAATAAAGTATGAAAATGAAGATAATACTAAAATTATATGCAAACTGCAAAGTAAGTTATCAATCATACTATATCTTCACTTCACGAATTACTTATCTACAGTTTAGTGATAAGTAGAGGTAGAAACAATGCAAGAGTATTATTTCCGGCATGAATTAGTGCTGTTACTTTAATAGGACTGCTATTCTTTTTTTCATATAGTAAATATGAATAAGCAAATATAATTCCTGAAAAAAATGAGATTATTGCATAATAAGGACTATAGAATATATGATACAATCCAAAAAATAGAGCGGATATAAGAACTTTAATCACTGGTCGATTTAAATTCTTTGTAGTACTAAATATATAAAAGATAAGTCCTTGAAATAATACAGTTTCTATCCAAGGTGCTATAATAATCGGAGATAGTAAACCAAGTAATGATATTTTCACAGCACCATAAGAGTCTCTAGGTCTTACATTTGTAGTTTTAAAAACTATATAAACAAGAAGAATATTTAAAACATATGTAATTATTGTCATAATAATAATAAATGATGTTACATTTAATTTATTGAAAAAGTTATCTGTTTTTTTTAATATATTCATTTTAATCATCCTGTTCTTTAAATTTTTAGATTTTATTAATATAGTTTATTGATTTATAGTTTTTTGAATATCATTAGAATATAGAATAAATTTAGATAGTTTAAAATTTGTTGATAGAGAAAAGTTTTTTATTATAAAAATCGAATTATAAATATCCGAAGCTGACATAAATGAATTATAAAATACTATAATCCATAATAGTGGAGTGTACACTTTAAAAGCAAATAAAAAAATACCCAATATTATGGTTAAAATTAAGAATGGGCCTAATAAGTTTAATATAAGGCAATAAAACTTGTAAGTTCCATCTACATTCATATAAAACGCTAATCTATTTGGAATAAATCCAATGTGGATTTTTCCTCTATCTTTTGATAAAATCGTACCTATAACAAAATGAATCCCTTCATGAATAATTAAAATACCAACAGCGCAAAGAACTCTGTGAAAAAATGATATTTCATTTAAATTTACACCTGCCTTTATGATTAATAACTCTGTTACATGGTATAACAATAGGATAGAAATTATTATTTTAGCTTTAGAGTAATTGATTTCAATCGGCTTCCAATTCATATTTAAACACTCCATCTTTGCTTTTATTTTAAGGGCAAAACTCATCATTAATTGTTTTGCCCTTAAGATTTTAATTTAATAATTATTTAATCAACATAATTATTTTACCAGCCAGGATTACCATCATATTTTACAGTATATTTTTCTCCATGTCTTGTAACTGTTCTCTCATATGGAGTATGTGCTAGCTTATTTACACCAGCTTTTACACCATCATAAATAATTCCACCAACAATTGCTTCGATAACAGTAGTCACTGCGTCACCACCATTAACTTGTTCCATTTCATTTATATTTAATTCTTTTAACATATATACTTCCTCCCTTAAATTCATTTAAATAGTTTCAAAACATTATTTTTCAAATAGCTACTTGATATTACAAATTATAACATAAAAAACTGCAATTAACATATTCACTTGAGATTAAAAAAGCAACAATTAAGATGTTCGATATTTTAAAATGATGTAAACAAATAATTGATAAAGTTCAATAATAAGCCGTAATTATAGTGATTTAATGAAAATAATTTATATTTTTATATATACGTTTATGATTATATATAAAGCATTTAGGGTGTTTATGATTTTTATTTTTCTATTTTTTATATAATGTAACTATAAAAATAAGTAAATAATATATAATTTTGGGAGGAAAAATGAAGAATATTTTTAAAAGATATGTTTGTATTAAACAACATGATTTAAAAGATTGTGGTGCAGCATGTATTGCTACAATATCAAAACAATATGGATTAAAAATACCCATATCTAAAATTAGAGAGGCAGCAGGAACAGATAAACAAGGTACTAGCGCTCTAGGGATTATTAAAGTAGCGGAACATCTTGGATTTAGTGCTAAGGGAGTTAGAGTAAGTAACACAGAGGATATATTTAGTGAACTTCCATTGCCAGCTATAGCTCATGTGGTAGTTGATGGGGCATTACTTCATTATGTGGTTATACATAGGATAGATGAAAAAGAAATATTAATAGCAGATCCAGCTCGGGGAATTGTTAAATATAGTCCAGAAGATTTCTTTAAAATATGGACTGGTATTTTAATTATTATGATTCCAACAGAAAAATTTAAAAAAGGGGATGAGACTAAGGGACTGTTCAGTAGATTTATACATATATTAAAGCCACAAAAAGCACTTATGATGAATATATTTTTCTCTTCTATTGTGCTTACATTGCTAGGTATATTAGGTTCTTTTTATTTTAAATTTTTAGTAGATGACATACTTCCTTATGGCATTGAAAAAACATTACATATAATTTCTATTGGAATGATAATATTAAGTATTTTTAAAATTGTACTAAATGGATTTAGAAGTCATTTATTGCTATATTTAAGTCAAAATATAGATATTCCCTTGATGCTTGGATATTATAATCATATTATTCAACTTCCAATGAACTTTTTTGGTACAAGGGAAGTAGGAGAAATTATATCTAGATTTAATGATGCGTTTCATATAAGGGATGCTATTTCAGGGGTAACTTTAACCATAATGATAGACACATTTATGGTTATTATAGGTGGAGGAATATTGTATAGCCAAAATTTCACTTTATTTGGATTAACAATAATTCCACTAATTTTATATGGAATTATCGTATGGGCCTTTAATAATAACTTAGAAAAGATAAATAGAGAAACCATGGAGAATAATGCTAAGTTGACTTCTTATTTAGTAGAATCGATAAATGGTATAGAGACAGTGAAAGCTTTTAATGCAGAGAGACAAGTAAATTTAGAAACAGAAAAAAGGTTTGTAAAACTTTTAAAGAAGGTTTTCAAAAACGGATGGATAAATAATTTACAGGGTTCTCTGAAAAGTGGAGTAAGGGCTGTATTTGGAGTAGTAATATTGTGGATAGGTACTTATAAAGTTATGAAGGGGCAGCTGTCTATAGGAGAATTATTAGCATTTAATTCTTTATTGGCATATTTTTTAGATCCTATTGAAAATTTAATAAATCTTCAGCCACAACTTCAAACAGCAAAGGTAGCGGCAGAAAGGTTAGGAGAAATATTAGATTTAGAATTAGAAAAAAGTAAAAATGAAAGTAGAAAAATTAATCCTTCTTCATTAAAAGGGAATATAGAGTTTAAAAATATATCTTTTAGATATGGAACAAGACAATTAATTCTAGAAGATTTCACTCTAAATATAAATTCAGGAGAAAAAATAGCTTTAGTAGGAGAAAGTGGCTCAGGAAAAACCACTCTAATAAAGATATTAATGAATTTTTATCAATGTGAAAAAGGAGAAGTTTTAATAAATGGGTACAACATTAAAGATATAAATATAGAAACTTTAAGAGAAAAGATAGCATATATATCTCAAGATATATTTTTATTTAAGGGAACTATTAGGGAAAATTTATGTTTTGGTAATGAAAGTTTAGATTTCGAAACAATAGTAGATGCATGTAAAAGGGCTAAAGCTCATGGCTTTATAAATGATATGCCATTAAGATATGAGACAATGATAGAAGAGAATGGGGATAATCTATCTGGAGGACAAAAGCAAAGAATAGCTATAGCAAGAGCCATTTTGAGAAAGCCAGATATTCTTATAATGGATGAGGCAACTAGCAGCTTAGATTCTATTACTGAGAAGGCGATAGAAAAAACAATGTATGAGTTTAGCCAAAATATTACTACTATAATTGTAGCTCATAGATTAAGCACTATAATGAGATGTGATAAAATATATGTTATGAATAAGGGTAAAGTTATTGAAGATGGTTCACATGACGAATTGATGAAAAAAAATGGACATTATTATTCACTTTGGAAAAATCAGCTTCCTAGTAATATCTCTTATGAAGAAGTAGCAGCAACAGAAATTAAAGGAGCGAGTAACTAATGAAAAATGTAATTCAAAATATAGAAGAAATTACAGATAGTCGAGAACTTTTAGAATCTAAGCCACATCCATTTACTATTAGTTTTACTTATATATTAGTAACTATATTAGTGGTTGCTTTGATATGGTCATATTTTGGAGAAATAGATGTAGTAATTAAATCAAATGGTGTAGTTCGACCTAATGAACAAGAAAATAGAATTGTAAATAAGGTATATGGGAAAATCGAAAGTATAAATATAGAAGATGGTAAGAAAGTGAAAAAAGGAGATGTTTTATATACTATAGAATATGCAAATTTTAATGTAGAACAAAAAGCCATGTATAATGAATTAAAAGAATTAAATAAGGAAAATACTAATCTAAAAAAATTTCGAAAAAGCATCATAGATAATAAAAATTATTTTAATAATGGCATTGAAAATGAAAAGGATTATTATCGCAAGTTTCTAAAGTATCAGATAGATTATAAAAAGTTACATCTTGAAAATAAACAAGAAAAAATTAAATTTAATCAAGAGAAAAAAGATAAATTATTGAATAAAAAAGCCATTGGAGAACAACTTAATAATACTCAGA
>NZ_JBSVQM010000048.1:0-8495 GCF_054863625.1 Clostridium sp. Marseille-QA1073
CTTTACTGTTTCTAAGAGCATAGTATATTAGGTAGCTTCATTAATGGCAATTATAATTTATATTTTAAAAATAAAGAGAAATAGAGTAATTATTATCTAAAATTTTGATGAAAAAGTAAATTTAATAAAAGTGTTAAAAATCATATTGAAAACAAAGGAAGATTTAGAGTAGGTAAAAAAGTTATAAAAATAGGCTATTCATAATAGTGAAAATATTATTCATGTTATGAATAGTCCTTTTTATATTTTTCACTTTGATTATTTTTTAATTTCTAAGGATTTTAAGAAAATTTCACATCTTTTATTATCAAAATAACAACTTCCCAAATCTCCGTGAGAGGAATCATTGTATATTCCATGAAAATCAGAGCCACAGGTTAAAATTTTATTATATTTATGAGCTAAATTAATAAATTTGGCAGTATCATATTCAGTATTAAGAGAATAATAAGCTTCTATTCCATCAAAGTCATGAGAAACTAAGTCTTCAACCTTTGATTTTTTTATAAGAATAGGGTGAGCTAAAGATACAAAAGCATTATGATCTTTCAATAGCTGTATTCCTTCATCTAGTGAGATTTTTTTATTTTCTACATAAGCATGACTATCTTTAGATAAAAACTTTTTAAAAATTTCATCAAAGCTATAATTATATCCTGAATCTATAATTGCTTTTGCAATATGAGGACGGGCTATTATAGGATTACTTGATATTTGATCATAATCTATTATTATATTAAAATACTTTTTAAGATTTTCTATAATTTTTTTGCCTCTTTCTGCTCTAAAGTCCTTCATTTCTTTTAAAAAGTTTTGCAAGGACAGAGCTTTATAGCTGTCATCTCTAAAATAACCTAATATATGTATACTTTCTTCATTATAAATTGTAGAGAGTTCAATACCCGGTAGAATTGTTATAGGAAGTTTCTTGCTATAAATTAAAGCCTCTTCTACGCCATCAGTAGTATCATGATCTGTAATAGACAATATATTTATTTTCTTTTTTATGGCATAATCAACTAATTCTTTTGGAGAATATCTACCATCAGATGCAGTGGTATGGCTATGTAAATCTATCTTCATATCATCACCTCATATATAATTCTATAATTTAAAGGATTGTTGTTGAATTTTCAAAGTTAATCTCTGATTTTTTTGATATAATATAGATATAACTGAGAAATATTAAACATATTAACATAATAATGTCTATTAAAGAAATTAATTCGTAAAGAATTGATTTCAATGATAATTATGAATTATGCATTCTTTTAAGTTTATTATACCATTTATTTAAACAAATATTATTTTACTAAAGGAGTATACAATGTTTTTAATGATTGATAACTATGATTCCTTTGTTTATAATTTAGTGAGATATTTAGAAGAGATAAAGGAAGAAATTAAAGTATTTAGAAATGACAAAATAACTATTAAGGAAATTTATGATTTAAATCCAGAAGCAATAATTATTTCGCCTGGTCCTAAATCACCAGATAAATCAGGAATAATTTTAGAGGTTATTAAAGAGTTTAAAGGTAAAATCCCCATATTAGGAATTTGCCTTGGTCATCAAGCTATTGGACATGCTTTTGGGGGTAATATTGTAAAGGGGTCTTATCCTGTACATGGAAAAATAAGTTGTATAACTCATGATAATAAGGGTATATTTAAAAACTTAGAAAACCCTTTTAAAGTAACTAGATATCATTCTTTAGTCATTGATAGAAAAACTTTACCTAAATGCCTTGAAGTAACTTCTGAAACAGAAGATGGAGTTATAATGGGAGTAAGACATTGTAATTATCCTATTGAAGGAGTGCAATTTCATCCAGAGGCAGAACTTACAGAGTTTGGACATGAATTACTAATAAATTTTATTAATATTGCAAGAGAATTTAATAAAAGTACATCAAGGAGTAGTTATGAGAGTAAAAATTAAAACTGTAGAAACTGATTTAAATTGCTTTGACATATTTTCATTATTTAAGGATGAAAAAGATATTATTTTCTTAGATAGTGCTAAAGATGAGAATAACTTGGGACAGTATTCAATAATAGGTTTAAATCCATATTTAAAGTTTAAAAGCAAGAATAATTTATGTACTGTAAATAATAAAAGTTTTGAAGGTGATAGTTTTATAGAATTAAATAAAATATTAAGAGAATATAAGATAGAAAACAATACAAATCTTCCATTTATAGCAGGGGCTATAGGGTATTTTTCTTATGATTTAGCACGTCAAATAGAAAAACTTCCTGAAAATGCTGTTGAAGATGTTTTTATTCCTGATGCTTATTTTAATTTTTATGATAATATTATTATTTATGATAATTTAAGTGAGAATTTATTTATTACAGCTTTAGGAATACTTAATAGTGAAGAAAAAAGTATAGACTCTATAGAAGAGAAAATTAAATTAGGAGAAAAAAGAGAAAAATTAAACTTAAGTAATCTTAAGTATGATATAAAGACTTTTAAATCTAACTTTAAGGAAGAGGAGTATTTAAATACCGTATCTACTGTAAAACAATATATAAAAAATGGAGATATTTATATAACAAACTTAACTCAACGTTATTGCAAAGAAATAAAGGAAGAGCCTTTTAATATATATGAAAAATTAAGATCTATAAATCCTGCACCTTTTGCTGCTTATATGGCTTTAGAAGATTTTTATATTCTATCTTCATCGCCAGAAAGATTTTTAAAAATAGAAAACAGAGTTATGGAAACAAGGCCTATTAAAGGTACTAGACCTAGAGGAAAAAATATAATTGAAGATGAAAGATATAAAACTGAACTTTTACAAAGTGAAAAAGATAAATCTGAATTATTAATGATTGTTGATTTAGAAAGAAATGATTTAAGCAAGGTGTGTAAACCAAATACCGTAAAGGTAACAGAATTGTTTAAATTAGAAGAATATAGCACAGTGTTTCATTTAGTTTCAACAGTTATTGGTGAAATTAAAGATGAGTATTCTACTATTGATTGTATTAAAGCTTGCTTTCCAGGAGGCTCTATAACTGGGGCACCTAAAATTAGATCTATGGAAATAATTGATGAATTAGAAAAAGTTAGAAGAAATATTTATACTGGAGCTATCGGATATATAGGATTAGAGGGAAATACAGATTTGAATATTGTTATAAGAACTGCATTAATTAAAGATAATAAAGCATACTTTGGCGTAGGAGGAGGAATAACCTACGAGTCAGTTGAACAAATGGAATATGATGAGACTTTAGATAAAGCTAGAGCTTTAATGAAGGTTTTAAAATAGGTGATAAGATTATGGATAATAAAGAAATAGAACAAAGTATAGTTTTAGATGATGGATATGCCTTTGGAAAAGGACTTTTTGAAACTATATTGATATTAAGAGAACCAGTTTTTTTAAAGAACCATATAAAAAGACTTAATGATGGAATAAATGCTTTAGGAATAGATAACTTTATAAGTGAGAAAGATATCAGAGAAAAGATAGAAGAGCTTAAGTTTACAAACTGTGCTTTGAAAATTATGATATCTGAAAAAAATATAATCTATTCAAATCGCCCTATAATTTATAAAGAAGAACATTATAAAAAGGTTTTAATTTAAAAGTTAGTAATTACAAAAGAAATCAATTTTCTAGAACAACTTATATAAAGTCTTTAAATTGCTTAGATAATATTTTAGAAAAAGAATTAGCTTTAAAAGAAGGATTTGATGAAGCTATATTTTTAAATCTAGATAATTTTTTATGTGAAGGTTCAATTTCTAATCTATTCATTATAAAAAATGAAACAATTTATACCCAAAAATAAGCTCAGGTATTTTACCTGGTATAGTGAGGAATTTTCTAATTAATAATTTAAGAAGTAAAGATTATAAAGTTATTGAAGATTTTATCTCATTAGATGATTTAAAGAACAGCGATGGAGCTTTTTTAACTAATAGCTTAATGGGGATAATGAAAATAAATTCTGTTGATGGTGAAAATATTAAAAATAATAAAATTATAGATGAGATCAAGCTTTACTATGATAATTATATAAATAGTAAATATGGATATTAGCATAGGATAATAGAATGGAGTGTTAAAAATGGTTAATGAAGAAAAAATAAGAGAAGCAATTGCCATGATTATAGAAGCAATAGGAGAAGATCCTGAAAGAGAGGGATTAAAGGATACACCAGATAGGATTGCTAGAATGTATAGTGAAATATTTTCTGGATTAAATGAAGATCCAAAAGAACATTTAGCAAAGACCTTTACTGTAGAAAATGATGACATTGTAATTGAAAAAGATATAGTGTTTTATTCTATGTGTGAGCATCATTTTGTTCCTTTCTATGGTAAAGCTCATATTGCATATATACCTAATGGAAAAGTAGCAGGACTTAGTAAACTTGCTAGAACTGTAGAAGTCTTTGCAAAACGACCTCAGCTTCAAGAAAGAATGAACTCTCAAATTGCAGATTCTATAATGAAAAATTTACAAACTAAAGGTGCTTTGGTTATTATTGAAGCTGAACACTTATGTATGACTATGAGAGGAGTTAAGAAGCCAGGAACTAAAACTGCAACTATAGTTTCAAGAGGAATTTTTAAAGATAATATATCCCTACAAAATCAAGTTATTTCTCTAATTAATCGATAATTAAGGTGGTTAAATGAAAAATTTAATTGATAATAATGTTAGAATTAATAAAATTTTGAACAATAAAGAATTTATTAAATATACTAATGAATTAAATGAATTAGAGGAAGAAAGAAAATTTTGTAGACATGGAATTGATCATTCTTTGGATGTAGCAAGAATCATGTATATTAAAGCTTTAGAAAATAATTTAGATATTAGTAAGGATATAATTTATGCAGCTGCACTATTACATGATTTAGGAAGAGTACTTCAGTATAAAGAAAATATAGGACATCATGAAGGCAGCGTTATTATTGCTAAAAATATATTAATTAATTGTGGATATAATAAAAGCGAAATAGATGAAATATTAATGGCAATTGAAAAGCATAGAGAAAAAAATCATGAAACGAATTTATCTAAACTTTTATATAGTTGTGATAAACTTTCAAGATTATGTTTTAATTGTGATGCTATTAATGAGTGTTATTGGAATAGTGAAAAGAAAAATATGATTATAACCTATTAGTAGGAGAGGATATTATGAATAAAATAATGAAAATAGGAAATCGTGAATTTGAATTAGGAAAGAAAACTTTTATTATGGGTATATTAAATATAACTCCAGATTCTTTTTCTGATGGAGGAAAATTTAATACTGTAGATACTGCTGTTAAGCATGCATTAAAGATGATAGATGAAAATGTAGATATAATAGATATAGGGGGAGAATCTACAAGACCTGGTCATATATCTGTAAATGAAGAGGAAGAATTAGAACGAATTATCCCCATAGTAGAAGCGATAAGAAAAAATACAGACATTCCTATATCTATCGATACATATAAAGGAAAGGTTGCAGAAGAAGCAATTAAAGCAGGTGCATCTTTAATAAATGATGTATGGGGATTTAAAAAAGATCCATATATATCAAAAGTAGCTGCAAAGTACAATGTTCCTTGTTGTTTAATGCACAATAGGGAAGAGACAAGCTATAACAATTTAATTGAAGATATGTTAGAAGATTTAAAAGAGAGTATATCCATAGCAATAAAGAGTGGAGTAAAGGGCGAAAATATAATTTTAGACCCTGGTGTTGGCTTTGCTAAAACTTATGAAGATAATCTTGAGGTCATGAGAAATTTAAAGAAATTTAAAGAGTTAGGTTATCCATTATTATTAGGAACCTCAAGAAAGTCATTAATAGGTAATACTTTAAATCTTCCACCACAAGAAAGAGTTGAGGGTACAATCGCTACTACTGTAATAGGTACAATGAGTGGCTGTGACTTTGTTAGAGTTCATGATGTAAAAGAGAATTACAGAGCAGCATTAATGGCTGATGCTATATATAGAAAAAAATAAACTTAAGAGGTATATAAATATGGATAAAATGTATATAAAAGATTTAGAAATATTTGCAAATCATGGATATTTTCAAGAGGAAAAAAAATTAGGACAAAAGTTTATATTATCTTTTGAATTAGATATTGATTTAAGTAGAGCTGGAGAAGAAGATAACTTAGATAAAACTGTACATTATGGTATACTTTGTGATGAAATAGAAAAAGAGTTTACTAGAATGAGTCATGATTTAATAGAAAAGGCGGCAGAGGAAATAGTAAACTTTATATTGTTAAAATATGAAGCCATAAATAAAGTAAAGCTTAAATTAAAAAAACCATGGGCACCAGTAAGGAAACATTTAAATTATGTTGCTATTGAAATTGAAAGACAGTGGCATAAAGCATATATTGCAGTAGGTTCTAATCTAGGTGATAAAGAAAAGAATATAAAAGATGCACTTGAAATTATAAATAATTCTAAACATACTAAAATAAATAAAATTGCAAATTACTATAATACAGACCCTGTAGGATATACAGATCAAGATGAATTTTTAAATACTGCTATAGAGGTAAAAACGTTGTTAACGCCACAAAAACTTATGAAATTTTTGCTTGATGTAGAAAAAAGTTTAAAGAGAGAGCGAATTATAAAATATGGACCTAGAACTTTAGATTTAGACGTAATATTTTATGATGATTTAATAAACAGTGATGAAGAAATTATAATTCCTCATCCTAGAATGGAAGAAAGATTATTTGTATTAAATCCGCTATGTGATATTGCACCATATAAACTTCATCCTATATTAAATAAAAGAATAATAGATATACGAGACAGTATTCTTAAAGATTCTAATAAAGAATAGGACAAGTATTTAATTTAAAATTATGGAGAATTAATGATTAAGGTTGAAATTAATTTCAACCTTAATTAATTTTTATAATCTCAAATTTTAAAATAAGTATGTTAAGATAAAAAATACCTGCATAATCCATATAAATTAAAAGCTAATGGAATTTCAGCCATATCGATATAATCCATTGAATATTCTCCATCCCAAGGATAAATAGATATATATCTTTCATCATACACATTAATAATATATTTCTCATTTTCGAAGGTTATAAATAGCTTGTATATAGGTATTGTATCAATATTATCGGGTCTATCAATAAAGTATTCATTTTTTATTGAATTTATAAAACGAAGTACATCAAAAGCTTCCTCTTCATTTAGATTTTTTTGTTTGTACAAATTAACATCAAATACTCCGACCTCATTAGGAGTGCTGTCTACATAACAATCTATTAAATTATAAGTATGATAGGAATTAGTAGGCTTTTCATCTTTAAATATATCTTTAATATCATAACTACAGGAAGTAGTTGTGATTAATATTAATAATATCGTAATTAAAGTTAATATCTTTTTATACATAAAAAATCATCCCCTTTTTTCTATATTAAATTATGAAAAAGCGAGATGATTTATTACTAAATATTACTTTTTTACTAAATCTTTAAGTTTAGGATGATTTTCTTCGTATACGTCCATAAATTTTTGCCAATATATTTTTATAACCCCAGCAATAGGTACTGCAATTAACATACCTATAGCTCCATAAATTGCCCCTCCTACAGCTAATGCAAATATGCAAAAGACAGGGTGTATTCCAACGGTTTTACCAGAAAGTTTAGGACCAAGCCAATTTCCATCTATTTGTTGCAGTATAAATAATAAAATTAATATAAAAAATGCTTTCTGTGGGTCATAAAATACATTTAATAAGGTACCAAAAACAATGCCTAAGAAAGGTCCAAAATAAGGAATCATATTGGTTACTCCAAAGAATAAACTAATCAACAGTACAAAATTAGAATCTAATAGAAGTAACCCAATAAATGCTGCTAATCCCACTATAGCAGATTCTACTGCTCTTATACCTATGTAAGAACCAATCATTTTATCAAAAGTATTCAATAATTCTATAAATTTAGTTCCTCTATCTTCTTTAAGAACCATATACATAAGCTTTTTGAAATATAGAATGAAATGTTCTTTATCGTATAGATAATAAGCAGAAATTACAAAACCTAAAGTCCATTTAATCAAAGAACCTGCTAAAGAGCCAGTTATTGATAATAAGGATGTAAAAATAGTGGATAATATATTATACATATTTGCATTTATTTTATCTATTATGTTATTATTCTGAATCCAATATTTAACTGTATCATTAGTAATATAATTTTCGATGAACTCCATTGTTTTTGACATAAAGGATGGAGTAGCTTCAATTAAAGTTTTAAGATTTGATATTATTCCAGGTAATAAGAATTTTATATTTAGAATAGTAAGTAAAATTATTATTATAAAGGATAATAACAAACTAAGACCTCTAGAAAATTTAAGTTTTATCTCAAAAACTTTCATTAAAGGATTAATACAATAAGCGATAACTGCACCAATTATGAAAGGGGATACTACATTTTTTAATGAGGTGAATAAATCAA
>NZ_JBSVQM010000049.1:0-6806 GCF_054863625.1 Clostridium sp. Marseille-QA1073
TAATAAAAAACTAGCAATATAATTGCTAGTTTTTATATTATTATTTATTTCCTATGCCTTTTTCTCTTAATTTTTGTAGCATGTCAGCTGTCATTTTATCTAAATCATATTCAGCTTTAAATCCCCATTCTTCTTTAGCAGCTGTTGGGTCAATTGAGTCTGGCCAAGTATTAGCTATTCCTTGTCTTACTGGATCTGGCTCATAGCTAATTTCAAATTCTGGTATATGTTTTTTAATTGCAGCTGCAATTTGTTCTGGTTCAAAGCTCATTGCTGTTATATTAAAAGCATTTCTATGCTTTAACTTTGATGGATCTGCTTCCATTAATGTTATTATTGCATTTATAGCATCTGGCATATACATCATATCCATATAAGTTCCCTTATCAATGTACGAAGTATATTTTCCACTTTTTAATGCTTCATAATAAATATCAACAGCGTAATCTGTTGTTCCACCACCTGGAGGTGCTACATAAGATATAAGTCCTGGGAATCTTACTCCTCTTGTATCTACTCCAAATTTAGTATGATAATAATCACATAATAACTCTCCAGAAACTTTTGTCACACCATACATAGTTTTCGGTCTTTGAATTGTATCTTGTGGAGTATTTACTTTTGGAGTATCTGGACCAAAAGCTCCTATTGAACTTGGTGTGAAAAATTTGCAATTTAATTCTCTTGCAACTTCTAAAGCATTGACAAGTCCGCCCATATTTATATCCCAAGCTAATTGAGGTTTAGCTTCAGCTACTGCTGAAAGTAATGCAGCTAAGTGAATTATTGAGTCAACCTCATATTTTTTAGCTATTTCAAGCATTGCATTTCTATCAGTAACATCTAATATTTCAAATATTCCACCCTCAACTATAGGATTTCCTTCTGGTTTTCTTATATCTGTAGCAATAACATTATCACGTCCATAAACTTCTCTTAATTTTGCTACTAATTCCGTACCAATTTGCCCTAAACAACCTGTAACCAATATTTTTTTCATATTGTTATCCCCCCAAGTGCTATCTTTTAGATTATTCCCATTTCTTTTCCTACTTTTTCATACACTTTAATAGCTTCATCTAACATTTCCTTAGTATGAGCTGCTGAAGGCATATTTCTAACTCTTGCTGTACCCATTGGAACTGTTGGGAATACAATAGATTTTGCATATACTCCTTCTTCATATAATTTTTTACTGAATTCTTGAGCTTTATCAGCTTCTCCTATTATACATGGAGTAATTGGAGTTTCACTATTTCCTATATTAAAGCCTAATTCTTTTAAGCCTTTCTTTAAATAATTTGCATTTTCCCATAGCTTATCATGAAGTTCTGTACTTTCAGTTAATATTTTTATAGCTTCTATACAAGCACCTGCTGCTCCCGGTGTTAATGCAGTTGAGAATAAGAACGGCCTACCTCTAACTTTTAACCAATCAATTAAATCTTTAGAACCAGCAACATATCCTCCAACTACACCAATAGCTTTAGATAACGTACCTATTTGGAAATCTATTTTATCTGATAATCCAAAATGTTTAACAGTTCCTGCTCCTTTTCCTAATACCCCTGAACCGTGTGCATCGTCAACGTATGTAATTAAGTCAAATTCTTCAGCTATTTCCACTATTTCAGGAAGTTTAGCTATATCTCCATCCATAGAGAACACGCCATCAGTTATAACCATTATTTTTTCATATAATCCTGATTCTCTGGCTTCTTTAGCTTTTGCTCTTAAATCGTCCATATCAGAATGTTCAACCCTTATAATTTTTGCTCCTGATAATCTACATCCATCTATAATTGATGCGTGGTTTAATGCATCTGAAAGTATAGCATCTTTTTTACCCATAACTGCTGAAATTGCAGCCATATTACAGTTAAATCCAGATTGGAAAGCTATTGCAGCTTCAGTATGTTTAAACTCTGCTAATCTTTTTTCAAGTTCTGAGTGTATATCTAATGTTCCATTAATCGTTCTAACTGCTCCTGCTCCTGCTCCGTATTTTTTAGTAGCTTCAATTGTAGCTTTAATCATTCTTGGATGAGTAGCAAGTCCTAGGTAGTTATTTGATGAAAGGTTTATAAGTTCTTTTCCATCAATATTTATAATTGGACCATTTGCTCCATTTATAATATTAATTTCATTATATAAGCCTTTGCCTCTAAGGTCTTGTAAATTATCTTTTAAGAATTTTTCCAATGATTTACTTCCCATTTACTGCACCCCCGTATAAAACTTTTTACCTTTATTATATTCTTCATTTATTATTTAAAATCCTTTTTTATAGAAAGTTTAAGTTATTTGCAATATTATGACATATTACATAGAATAAGCCTAGTAATAATCATATTATTCACCGAACCTTTTCCATAATATATAAATTTTATACTTCATACTCTTTAAATTTAATCCATCCTCTTTTAGACAGATACTTTAGATATGTTACTAACCTGTATAGTTCCCCATTAACATCTTCTCTATACTTTTCTGCCATAAGCTTCGCAATATCATACACTGTCCTGTTTCCATCCATATGTTTCCATACCGTAGAGCATCTATCATCTAGCTCTAAATTAGTCATAGGAGTTTTTCTAACCATCCAAGCTAAGAATTTCTTTACTGGATCATTGATCTTTAAGCATAAAATAACTCTTCCATTTTTTTCTTTCCATTCATTATGTTTAATTTCTGGTACAAACAGAGCGAAATTATGTTTTGTATCAGGCTCTTGATTTTCTATTTCTTCTTGTTTGAGTTTCTTATTTCTCATATAAAATTCCTCCTAATAACTCATAACTAACTCCTAACTATAAGATATTTTAATATAAATTTATATAATTAAATTATATGTATTTTAGAAAGAATATGCTAATAATATAGTAATTCGCTTGCCCACAAATAGATTTATTTGTGAGCAAAGCAAATCCTTATAGTTTCTAATAAAGTCTAATACTTTATCTAGTTAATATTTTTATCTTTTTTGCAAGAGAAGATATAAATCCATAATCCTAACAATAAGAACATTATAAAAGCAAATAGATTGCTTTGTGTTATTCCTGTTAAGAAGTTTTTACCAAATGCTATATCTACGTTAGCAGCAACCAGACCAGCTACTACTATACCCATTAATGCATCCCCTGCAACTAGACCTGAAGCAAGAAGAGTTCCTTTTTCGACAGCTTCCCCTTTTTTGTCTTTATCTTTAGCGAATTTTCTTTCAACAATCTCTCTTATAATACCACCAACTAAGATAGCAGCATTTAAAGTTATTGGAAGGTATATTCCAAGTGCAACTGGTAGTATTGATATACCAGCTAATTCACAGAATAATGCAATAGCAGCTCCTACTATTATTAATGTCCAAGGAAGCTGAGCTGTCATTATACCTTCAACGATCATCTTCATAAGTGTAGCTTGTGGTGCAGCTACATCTGCAGAACCTATTCCATAAGCCTTCTCTAACATGTTTATTACTAATGCAGCAAACACACCAGCTACCGCAAGAGCAATGAACATTCCTAATTGAACTTTTTTAGGAGTACCACCAATAACAAATGTAGTTTTTAAGCTTTGTGCAGCTCCACCAGCTACTGCTATAGCAACACAAACAACTCCACCTATTAATATACATTTAGTCATATATTCCTGAGAAACTCCACCGGTTAATTTAATTAGCGTGGTTACAAATAGCATTGTAGCTATAGTCATACCTGAAACTGGATTATTAGATGCTCCAATTATACCAACCATTCTAGCTGAAACAACAGCAAAGAAGAAGCTGAATATAACTGCCATGATTCCACCCACGAATCCACCATTTATCATTGGTAATAACCATGTTAATGCAAATCCAAAAGCTGCTGCTAAAATAACCCAAGTTAGAGGTGCTTCTATGTCAATTCTGCTAACTTTTTCATTTTTACCAGCACCTATTCCACTCATAGCTTGTTTAAAGCTCGTTATTATAGTTGGAATAGATTTAGCAAGAGAGATAAATCCTCCCATTGCAACAGCTCCAGCACCTATATATTTAATATAGTTAGACCATATCTCAGTAGCATTCATTTCAGCTATAATCTTAGTTGCTGGGAATAGTGGTTCTACTAATCCTACTCCTAAGAATTTAATTAATGGTATAAGTGCAAACCAAGCTATAACAGAACCACCAAACATAAGCAATGATGCTTTAGTGCCAACAATAAATCCAACACCAAGAAGTGATGCTAATGTATCAAATCCCATCATTGTTCCTTGATAGCTTTTAATTACATAAGTAGCTTGTTCTCCCCAAAGTGCAAATCCACCTGAGAAAAGCTTATATCCGGCTCCTACACCAAGTCCAGTCATAACTGTTTTAAAGCCTTGCCCACCCTCGCTGCCAGTTACAAGAACTTCAGCTGCAGCCATACTTTCTGGGTAAACTAAATTTCCATGCTCTTCAACAATTAAGTATCTTCTAAGTGGTGTAATAAAAAATACACCCATAACCCCTCCAATAATAGTAACAATAACAACTGTAAAAATACTTAATTTTAATCCCCATAAAATTAATGCTGGTAAAATAAATATAACACCACCAGCAATAGATTCTCCCATAGCAGCTAGTGATGCTACTATGTTAGCTTCTAGAATGTTATTTCTTTTAAACATTCCCTTTAATATTCCAGTAGCTATTATCGCGCCTGGTATACCTGCTGATATTGTCATACCAACTTTTAAGCCAAGGTATGTATTAGCTGCTGCAAAAATACAAGCCAATATAATGCCTAAAATAATTGAGTACCCTGTTGTTTCAGGCATTGCCACCGAGGTTGGCACAAATGGAACATAATCTTCTCCTTTACATTCGCCATAGGCTGTGTGGGATAATTTTTTTCTCTCTTGGCTCATAAAATAATTCCTCCTCTTTTTCAATTTTACTTTTAGTAATTAAGTCATATAATTTGCTGTAAAAAACTCTAGATTTAACTCTATAGGGATTTATTAATAAAGATCAAATGAATTTATTAATAAAAATTCAAATTAATAAATTCATTTGAACATTTATCCTATTTTATATTTTTTAATAATCTCTGTATGAACTCCCACACATTTTGTACTGAAGTTATACTCATATGTTCTTGTGGAGTATGAACATCGTATAAGTTTGGTCCAAAGCTTATCATATCAACATCAGCCATTTTTTCTTTTAAAAGTCCACATTCAAGACCTGCATGGATAGCATCTATTTTTGGCTCTTGTCCTGTAATTTCTTTGTATGTCTCTACACAAAGATCTCTTATCTTTGAATTTGGTTCATATTGCCACTCTGGATAATCTGAATCATTTACCATTTCAGCTCCAACTAATTTTGATAGTGTTCCCACTCTATCAACTATTTCATTCTTTAATGTTTTAACAGAACTTCTTATTGCTGATACAAAAGTGACTTTTTCTTCACTAAATACTATAACTCCTAAATTTAAACTACTTTCTACTAGTCCTTCTATATCTTTGCTCATAGTTTGAACTCCATTAGGCATTAAATTTAAAAAATTCACTATACTAGTTGTCACTTCACAAGTCAATTGCTTTTCAGCTTTAACTTCTGAAATTTCTAATTTTACATCTGGATCTTGAACTCTTAATTCTTCTTTAAATATGTTTATAGTATTATTAGCTATTGTTTTTATTTTTTCTAAGTTTGCAGTATCTCCTGTTAAAATAACCTCAGATTCACGTGGAATAGCATTATTTTTAGCGCCGCCACTAATATGGGCAATATTAAAGTGAACCTCTTTACCTATTGAATTTAATAATCTTCCCATAAGCTTATTAGCATTTCCTCTTTGCTTAATTATCTCCATTCCGGAGTGTCCGCCTTTTAAGCCTTTTATTTCTAATTTTAACGCAGAACCGTTAGTATCTTCCCATTGGTTATTTATGTGAACATAGTTAGTAACTCCACCTGCACAACTTACTAAGAATATGCCTTCTTCCTCAGAGTCAATATTTAATAGTACTTTTCCATCTAAATGTTTAGGGTCTACAGCAATAGCACCATACATCCCAGTCTCTTCACCAGTAGTAACAAGCAATTCTAATGCTGGATGTGGTATATCTTTAGAATCTAATAATGCTAATCCATAAGCTACAGCAATTCCATTATCTGCACCTAGAGTTGTCCCATTTGCATATATGCAATCTTCTACAATTCTAAGCTCTAATGGATCCTTTTCAAAGTCATGCTTTGTATCTTTATTTTTTTCACAAACCATATCCATGTGACCTTGAATTATAACTGGTGATACGTTTTCATATCCAGGTGTAGCTGGTTTCTTTATAATTACATTTAGCTCGCTATCTTGTATTGCCTCTAAACTTCTTTCTTTAGCAAAGTTAACTAAAAAGTCACTAATAGCTTTTTCATTACCTGACCCATGAGGTATCTTAGTCATGTCTTCAAAAAAGCTAAAAACCTTAGTTGGTTTTAAATTCTCTAGTACTGGCATTTTTCTTCACTCACCTTTCTAATTTTATAAAATCATAATGTATTAATAAAATTTTAATTATTAATATTTTATTAAGAATATATTAATATATTATCTTAATATATTCTTAATACTAGTGATAATCATAATTAAAATCAAACTTAGCATTATCAAGTAAAGTGGCAAAATTTCTTAAAAACATCCACTTTTCTTCATCTTTTTTAATTTTTCATTTATTTTAAATATTTTGTTTATTCAGAATGGTTTGCAAATAATTTAATAAAATTTAACAATTTATAGTGCTAAAATTCATAACTAAAAACATTGATATTT
>NZ_JBSVQM010000005.1:0-242133 GCF_054863625.1 Clostridium sp. Marseille-QA1073
TTTAGCTCTTCATATTTCTTTAACCTCATATATAGTTATTTCATTTTTCTATTACAGCTTTAAATTACTCATATTTATTTTTTAAAAAGTCTTAGTCACCAATATATCACTTTTTACATATTCGTAATACTTCTTTAAAATCTCTTTATTATATTCTTCATATTCGTTAAAGTTTTCTATATGATATCCCTTTATAGTTCCGTCTGATGTTACTACTATTTTAAAGTCTTGAAATAAAAAAACTTCAAATCCATTTAAGTATTCATCTTTATTATATTTTTTAAAATTATATCTCATGTTTTTATTATGAACAGGAGATAATGCTACCTTTGCATACTTTCTATTAGGAAGAAAAGAATTTTTATCGATTAAGCTACATACAATATTGTTAAAATCCATCAATGAAACTATATCCTTATTTATTTCCTTTTCAAAATATTTACTTTTAACTATTAATGGAATGTTTATCCTATCTTCATGCCATCCAAGTTTTGTTTCAAGCTTTTCTAATCCTTCTCCAATTCCCTCTATTATTTGACCATGATCTGAAAATATAAATATGTCTGCATCATTATTAAACATATTCAAATAAAACTTTAATTGTTCATCAACATATTTTAAAGATTTTTCATATTGGCTTATGTACTTATCCTCATCTATTGGTTCACTGTCTATTTCTGAAAATAAAGCCCTTATAATCTTTATATCTCTTCCATCATGTTCTCCACCTACATGTGGCAAATGGACTTCTGATAACACGTATAAAAGTGAAATGGAATCACTATTTAAATTTGTTACGTATTCCCAAAATGCTTCACTAATATATTGTCCCCCATTTTTTATATTTACGTTATCTCCATTTATAAAATACGAAGATGAACCACTATATAAATTGAATGAAAATCCTTGATTTATCGCTTTTTTTACACATTTACATTCATTTTCATTTACATTTATCAATTCATAATTCTTATTTATCAACACATCTTCTTCTTTTAGAGTAGGCATAAAACTTTCATAAGTATATATAGATGTAGAATATGCTTTACTATAATATGTATTCTCCTTTGCAAATTCTCTTAAAAATTTCATTCTATTAAATTTCATTAAATCTACGCTTCTTAAGGAATCAATGTATAATAACAATATATTTCTATCATTATAAAACTTCAATTTATTTTTTACTTCTAGTATAAGTTCTGTCAAATCTTCTTTCAAATTTTTTATTAAATTACAATTTTCTAATTCTTCTTTTATATATTTTTCTATATATTTTAATGCATATAGAAAATCCTTTATTCTTATATAATTTTCTATAATACTTTTCAAATAATATGATTTTTTATAAAAATCTTCTTCTTTATTATATTTTTCTTTTAAACTATTTATATTAATATATATATTTGAATTAAAATAAAAAGGTGTAGCTAATTTAATTCCTTCTTCTTCTAATTTTTCATAGATATCTAAATATGTTATATAGTTATATTCCTTTAAAATTATATTTTTAATTTCATTTCTAAAATTATATGAAGATATAATAATACAATCTATGTCTTTTTTATGAATTTGTGATGGATCTATTATTTCTATCCTCTAGTCTTTTTATTTTTAAAGCTATTATCTATAATACATACCATCTTCTTTAATTCTACACTAAAAATAGATAATAAAACTTCAGTATGTATTCCTCCGCCCCAAATTGCAATTCTTTTATACTTTTTTGTAGTTTCTTCTATATATTTTCTTATTAATACTATTGTTTTCTTATAATCACTATTATTTTTTATATTATATTTTTAGCTAATTGTTCATATTTTAATAATAAATTATTCATTTATGACCTCCTAAAATATAATAATTTATCTTAATAACTTGTACGTAGCTTTTACAAAATTATTTTTATTATTAAATCTATTTTTAAAATTTCATTTCTACAAATTTATCTAAATTAAATCTTTATACAAAATATTTATAGCAAAAATAAAATAATAATTATATAATACTATATTTGTTTATTTAAATTATCTAGATTAATTAAATTTATTATAAACAATTTATATTCACATATTATAATTTGTTTTTTACACTTATCATATAAAGCTTCACTGGTTTAAACATTATTAGTTACAATAATTTCTGTTTTATTTTCTTATTTATATCTAGTAGATAACTATGATTTTCCAATAAATTCACGATCTTTTTCGATGATATATCTTCACTTCTAAAGTATTCATATATATAATTTATTAATTCAAAATCTTCTTTTGTATCAACGCATACTCTATAATCTTTTTGGTATAAACTTTCTCCTTTTATATATCCTAATTTGAAATTCTCTTTAAAGTTATATATATAATATGTTACATGTTCTCTAAATACTTCAAACTCACTTTTATTTATATTTTGCTCTGAACAAGCAATACTGAAAACATGTTCTAATGTCTTTTTTGAAAAAACTTCTACGTCAAACCCTCTCATAAAGGTTTCTGGTACATCTAATCTCACATAATCATAATTGTACATTAAATATTTTGTTATTACGTTATCTACTATTATAGGGTCTATAAGTGGACAATCACCTGTAACTCTTACTATAACTTCTCCTCCATATTTATCAGAAGCTAGTTTATATCTTTCAAGTACATTATTTTCACTTCCTCTAAATACCTCTACCCCTAGGCTTTTTACATATTCCACTAAAGGAGTATCTACTTCTTTAATAGAAGTAGCCAAAATTATCTCGTCAATATATTTACTTTTTTTGAGCCTCATCAATGTATAATAAATCATTGGTTTGCCATTAATCTCTTTCAAAACTTTTCCTGGCAGTCTTTCAGATCCCATTCTCGCTTGAACTATACATATTACTTTCATTTTTATCACCTCTATGTTGATTAGACTTAATTATATGTAGTACAAAGTTATAACTACTTGATTAAGAAAGCTTACTTTATGTATATTTTAGTATATCTTTAATTTGTAACAGACTATTTATAGTAAAGTCTGCTTCATATTGATCTTCTAAGAAGGTTTTCATATGATCTCCTTGTTTCCTTATTATTCTTATAGATCTAATACCTAGTTTTCTTGCGCCTATAAAATCCTTATTAGGATTATCACCTATATAAACACATTCACTATTTAAATTATTAAAGTAGTTCACCACTTCTAAATAAGGCTTTTCATGTGGCTTCCAATATTCTTTTCCTAAATCATCACAAACCACTATTTTATCTATAAAATTCTCTAACTTTAACGCTCTTATTTTATTCCATTGTACTTTGGAATCACCATCTGTAATTATTGCTAAATTATAATTTTTTTCTCTAAGTTCCTTTATTATTTCCATACTATCTTCGTACAAATAAAGTATTGGTTTTGAACTTCTATATATATTAACTAGATTTGATATATTTTCATCTATATTATAAATCTCACATAAAATATTAAAAATCTTACCTCTACCATATTTATTTAATATCTTTAGACATTGTTCATACATTTCATTGAAGCTTAAGTTATATTTTTGAGATAAAAATATACATACTTCTTTAAAACCAGATTTTACAAATAATAGTTCCTCATAAAGAGTGTCATCAAGATCAAATATAACTGTTTTTATCATATCTTCTATACCTACTTATATACTGATTTATCATATCTTAGCATTGTTATCTCTTTAAAATGGCCAACTATAGAACTTACTTCTTCATCTAATATCATTTTTTTAAAATAATACCCATAATCTACTCCTGCTTTAAAACTTATAGGTACTCCTCCACCGAATCTTGGATTAACTTCTATAAACTTTATTTCATCTTTTGGTGTAACTATACATTGAATTGTTAATGGTCCTGCAATAGAAAAACATATATTATCTTTACAGTTTTTAATCATTTTAAATATTAACTCAATAGTTTTCTCAATTATTTTTTTACTTTTAACTGTTCGTGTTTTTGAGACTTCTCCACCTCTAACTTCTATTCTTTCTCTTGGAACAATTGAGATAATATTTCCTTTTGTATCGCATAATGCATCAATAGTGTATTCTGTTCCATCTATAAACTCCTGAATAACAGGTTTTTCAACATAATCCTTAAAAAAAATTAATTCTTTTTCATTATTTATTTTAAAAACATTTTTACTACCCATTCCTTCTAAGGGCTTTATTATTAATGGATATTTTATATGCTTATTATTTTTTATTGTATTTTCTATCTCATCTTTAGAATAAGTAATAGGAGTATCTATGTTATTATTTTTAAAAAACCTATATGTTTCTAATTTATTATTGCATATATTTACAACACTTTTATTGCTTAATAAAAGTGTTGTACCTACATCTAAAAATTTTTCTCTATGATTACACAATGTTAAAAATTCACTTTCAAATAAAGGAATAATCATATCTACTTTTTCTTCTTTACATATTTCTGTTAATATATCAATATAATTTTCGTCTTTATAGAATGGAACATTATAAAATTTATCTACATAATTTATTGCAGCAATATCACTATTTAAATCTACACCTATCACAAAAAAATGTTTTTTTAATTCTTCTATAAGTTCTACTCTTCTTCCTATAGCCGTTATTAAAACTTTCATATTTTCACCCTTAATTCATCCTAGTCCTGAATTCTTAATTTTTCAAATTCTTCTCTTAAATCTTTCTCATTAAGCCAAATTGTATTATTTTCAGAATTATATTCAAAGCTATCTTCTATAGCTCTTCCGTCCTTTATTATTTCTTTATTAATATTTACCCAGTTCATATTTGGATAGATTATATAGTGACTATCGTATTCATAGGTATTTCTAGAATCATCCTTTGTTATCATAACCTCATGAAGTTTTTCTCCTTCTCTTATACCAACTTCTTTTAATATGGAATTGGGATTAATTGCCTTTGCTAAATCTGTTATTTTAAAAGAAGGTATTTTAGATATGTAAGTTTCTCCACCTTTAGATTCTTTTAATGCTTTAAATACAAGTTCTACACCCTGTTCTAGCGTAATCCAAAAACGAGTCATCCTAAAATCCGTTATTGGAAGTTCATTCACTCCTTGCTCTGTTAATGTTTTAAAATAAGGAATTACAGAACCTCTGCTTCCAGCAACATTACCATATCTAACTACTGAAAAAATAGTTCCTTTTCCGCCTGAGTAAGCATTTGCAGAAATAAAAAGCTTGTCCGATACTAACTTAGTCCCACCATATAAATTTATAGGATTCACTGCCTTATCAGTTGATAACGCTACAACTTTTTTAATTCCTCTATCAATAGCTGCATCTACTATATTTTGTGCTCCATGTATATTAGTTTTTATAGCTTCAAAAGGATTGTATTCACAAGCTGGTACTTGTTTCATAGCTGCTGCATGAACTACATAATCTACTCCATCAAAGGCTCTATATAGTCTCTCCTTATCCCTTACGTCACCTATAAAAAATCTGAGTTTATTTATATTATCTCCAAGTTTATTGGAGAACATCTTTTTAAGCATATCTTGTTTATATTCATCTCTTGAATAAACTATAACTTTTTTAGGATTATACTTTTCAAATAACATTTCTATAAATTTTTTACCAAAAGAACCTGTGCCTCCAGTAACTAAAATTGTACTATTATTAAGCATTTCATATCCTCTCCATTTGCTCTTATAAATTTATAATATTTTTTATATTTGTATATGTAGTTCCTTCTATTGGAAGTCCATTACTACAATTTAAAAATGTAATATTTGAATTTTCACTAATAAGATTTTCAATATTACATTTAAAATTAATAAATCCAGTAGTTGTATATACCTTTTCTTTCTTTACATTTAAAACTTCTTTATATACCTTGCTATTTAAAGATATATGGTTACTTTTTGCGTAAATTTCAATATAAGAATCACTATGTCCCTTATTATTTAGATAGGCTAAATCTTGCCCTAGTAATCCAATAATCTTTGCTTTAAGCTTAATAGCAATATCTATATTAGATACAGCTACAGTCTTCCCTGTAGTTATTATTATGTTGCTAAACATATTTTCTTCATTAAAAAATATATATTTAGGTCCATTATATGACTCTACTGCCCAATGAGATGCTGTATTTAAAAAGCATAGTGGAATATTTAGATCCTCTAACCCTTCTAGTTGCTTAATTACTATTTCTTGACAATCAGTAATAGTGATTAAATCTGGTAATATATTATTTTTCACTAAACTCCTTAAAGCAGAGCCAACTGATAAAACTATTACTTTATCTCTTATCTTTTTTAATTCATTCACTGTTTCATCTAATGATGGTCCTGAAGACACACATACTATTGGTCTATTTTTCACATCAAAATTGTTATTGTTTATTAATTCATCTATCACTGCATAATCTTTTTTTTCATTTATATCTTTATTTAACAGCATTATATCTACGAATTTATTTATTCCTTTTTTACCATTTAAGTAGTTATTTAATATAGTTTGTACACTATCAAATTTTCTTGGCATTGTTTTAAGGGAGGGTTTATAAATTATAATATCCTCCACTTTATTTAGTAGGCTTGAAAACACAATATTAAATTCTTCATTAAACTCAGTAAAAATTTCAACTCTTTTATCCAGTAATATTTCATCATAAACTTTTAATTTCTTTCCTATTTGAAGAACTTCACTATCTAAGTCAAAAATATAAATTTTACTATTTTTATTAGCATTCTTTAATATAGATTTTATATGATATCCTAATGCTAACCCATATATGACTACTGTATCTTTGCCTTTAATTAAATGTAAATTTCCTTCTGCAAATTTTTCTCCATCTCTTTCTGGATAATAATTACTGTGTAATAATATATTATCTACTTTTAAACTAATATTTCCATTTCTACTAGTTAACACTTGTATTTTTCTCATTTTTTAATTACCCTTAAATATTATTAATATTTTTAATTAAAAGTTTTTGAATACTGTTTAATTCTTCAAATATTTCAAACTCAAATATATCTGACATTAATATATAGTCCTCATTTTCTAAAGCAGTATTTATTTCTCCTAAATTTTCTAATAATTTATTTGTATTTATTTTTTCAATTTGCATATCCTTAGTTTTTTCAACTACTTCAATTACCCATTGTAATCCATCTGCTATAAGTGGTATTAATGTCAAGGCTTCTTCTTCATTTCCCTCTTGAACATCATTGATTAATTTTAATATTCCATCTTTTTTTAGTTTATCTATATATTCATTGCAAGTAATAATGACATCTTTAACTTTTTCCATAAAATCTCTCCTAAAAATACTCTTTTTTAATTAATAATAATACTTCAGCTAAGCAATTTTTCATTTCATTATATATAAAGTTAATTTGCTTATACATTTTTTCTACTTTAATTTTTTCATCATCAATTGGACTATATAAAAACTCTTTACTACCTACTTCACTTTGTATAGTATAAAATAGACCCTCAATAAATAAAGTATTTTCTATTTTTTTTTCAATACTATTATTAATTCTAGATATTCTATTAATTGCTTTATCTACTTTAAAAGTATTACCTTTTTTATAATTATAGTAAAGTTCTTTATTATGTTTTAAAACTTCATCACAACATTTTTGTAGCTCTTCTATATTATTAATGCATTCATTTAAATTCTTCATTATATCAATAGAATTTTCTACCTTCTTAACTTTTTTAGAATAATGGATTTTCTTTTTACACTTTGGTTTATATTTATCAATTACTTCATTTAAAGAAGCTATTGAAGTTCCATTTATATTAGCTCCTCCTTCTGTAGCATTAATAAAAGTATTTTTATTAAATATTTTTATTACCTCTTCAAACTGTAATCTCATAAAATTTAATGACATACTTGTTCTAATTTTTTCTCCATATATATCTTCTACATAAAGATCACATTCACTTTTATTTAATAAATTATTTGAGTTATGTTTTGCTATATCAGCATGACTTTTTTCATCTGTATATGCTAGGTCTTGTCCCATAAATATTATAGGATCGCACCCAAAATGTAGAGCCAAAGCTGTACAAGTATGAGCCACAGATCCACCATAAGCTAAGCTTGTAATATCTTCATTTAAATGTTTTTTTAGTACATTATCTATGGTGTAGAATATTTTGTCTCCTTCATGTTTATCTACTACATCCGAATTGGTTCCTTCATAATATACTAATGGAATATCATCTCTTAAATTGTTTTCAACTAACTGAAAAGATCTTGGGAAAGGGTCTATTACACATAAAAAATCTGGTTTTATACCTTCATTTAACAGAGGTTCTAAGGTTCTCCCACCAGTGATTATTATAAATTCATCCTGTACTTTCTTTAATAAATGAATATTTTTTGCTAGAGAAGGTCCAGCTGAAACAACTATAGCTGGTATATCCTTATATATATCTTTTAATTTATTAATAGAAAAGCTTTTTGCTACATAATCTAAATTTTTTATAGAATTTTTAATAATTTCTTTTGATAAATTTATTGAAGTGTTTCTATCCACTAATTTATAAGTTATTATAGTCTTTATTAATTTTAAAAATTCAACCGATTCATTATCATATATTGCTTTATAATTCCCAAAAAAAATCACTTTTGTATTCTGCAATTTAAAGGGATCTATGAATTCTTTTAAAACTGCTTCCATATTTTTATAATGCAAAATAGCAATTTTATCATTTTTTACTATATCATCATAATAATCTGAACAACATATTAAATTAAGCGTACTTATATCTGGCTCAATAACCAATATACTGATAGAATTATTAAATTTGTTCACTACTTCTCTTATATGTTCCCCCGCACCTAAACCAAAAATTATAATAGAAGTATTAATATCAATATCACCTATTTCATTGATAAACTTATCAATATCTCTATTAACTGAATATTTACTTCCTATATAAATTTGCTTTTCATTAACATTTATTTTTAGAACATTTTTATTGTCCTTACTTCTTTCAACTACATTAACATTGTCACTTTTTATAGTTCCAATGGTATAATTTGTTATTTTATTCATGCTTTTCTCCCATATTATTTAATATACTATCTTTATTATCGAGTATATTTTTAGAAAATTTATATATAATTTAAAAAAACATTTATAATGCTATTAATAATCTACTTATAATAAATAAAGGTGATTTCAAAAATACAAATATTTTTGAAATCACCTTTATATCTTGTCTACATTACAATAATTATCTTAATAATTGTAATACTCCTTGTGGAGCTTGGTTAGCTTGAGCAAGCATTGCTTGAGCAGCTTGTTGAAGTATATTATTTTTAGAGAAGTTCATCATTTCTTTAGCCATATCAACGTCTCTAACTCTTGATTCTGCTGCTTGTAAGTTTTCTGAAGCATTATCTAAGTTAGCAATAGTATGTTCTAATCTATTTTGATATGCACCTAGTTGAGATCTTCCTTTAGAAATTTTAGCTAAATTATCATTTACTGTTTTAATAAATGTTGTAGCTTTATCGTGAGTACTAACTGCACTTGCTTTATCTTTTAAAGCTGATACAATACTATCTAATTTAATACCATCAGTTGTAAAGTCTAATAACATAGCTTGGCTTGCATTAGCTCCAACTTGTATTTTAACTTTTCCACTTGCTCCAGCAGTTCCATCTAATAAGTTTTGTTCGTTAAATTGGATATTTTTATTAATTCTTTCAAGCTCTAATCCTAATTGTTTAATTTCATCTCCAATGTTAGATCTATCTACAGTAACGTTAGTATCGTTTGATGCTTGTACTGCAAGTTCTCTCATTCTTTGTACTATTGAGTGAGCTTCGTTTAATGCACCTTCTGCTGTTTGAATCATTGATATACCATCTTGAGAGTTTCTTGAAGCTTGATCTAAACCTCTAATTTGTCCTCTCATTTTTTCAGAAATAGCTAATCCAGCTGCGTCATCTCCAGCTCTGTTAATTCTTAATCCTGAAGAAAGCTTCTCCATAGCCTTTCCTGAATTTCCAACATTGATTCCCATATTTCTATGAGCATTCATTGCATTTAAATTGTGATTGATTATCATAATAAGTACCTCCTTGAATTTTACATTGCACTTCCCTGTGCAAAATTTTATTTATTTGTTTTACAATATAATTATCGTAGATTTTATATATACTTTATAGTTTTTTTTAAATTTTTTTTATTATTTTTTATTTTTTTATTTTCGGAATATAAATTTAGGCTATTTCATATCTCCATTCATTGATTAACTATATGGGTGAACACTATTGTCCTAAGATTTTCAAGAGGCTACCGCTATAAAAATTAAATAGGTAATTTGCATTATAATAAATAATATTTAAAATGTTATCTAATCATTAAAATTGTAATTAATGTAATAAAAAAATGGCGAACACTGTTCGCCGCTACAATATTATAGATAATCGAAATCCAGATACTTCCCCTTTATACAATTGCATTTACTTCCACCTCAGGTGAACCCTTATACAATTGAAAATTGACAATGGATAATGGAGAATTATAGATACTACTTTTTTATAATAAAGGTTTTCAATTTATCTATTTTTAAAATCACAGAGTTACTTTTATTTAAAGAAATTAATCTGCAAAATTAATTTCGATCATAATCGTCAATTCTCCATTCTCAATTCTTCATTGATTAAACTATTCTCCAGAGGTGTAATTATATTCTATGGCATTAACTTCCACCCCTGGGGTTCAGTAGAATATGTCACAGTATCTGCGATATTAAGCAATATTCTAATAGCATTACTTTTCTCCAAAGTTCTAGTTTAAATTCACTAATTTTGCTCTGAACTATACTGCACCTCAGTGGAACCCTAATGTGCTTCACTACTGTTCCCCAGAAGTGAAAAAAGGGAGTTTTCACTCCCTTTTTAAGCTTTATCATTTATAAAATATATATTTCTATAAAAATTGCTATGATATTCATTGTTAGCAGCTTTACTTTGTTTTAAAGCAATTAACTTTTCTTTTAATAGTTCTTTTTTCTCTAAAAATAAACTATTTAATAATTCTTCTGATGATGGTATATTTAGTTCTTTTGCTATAATAGGAAATTCCATCATATTATAGCTTAACGCATTTATAGAATTTATAACTTGTTGCTTTTCACCTATCAATGGTTGAAGGTCGTCATAATTGCTATCCTCTAAGTCTTGAGATAAAATATCAATTAGCTTTTCATTAATATTTTTATACTCTAATAACAAGCTTTTTAATTCACTCATTATTGTCCTCCACCCATTTGCTGCATAAACCATGCCTGTTGTGAATTTAAAGAGTTCATAGCTTTTTCTAATTTTGCAAACTGTATATAAAGCCTATTTTCCCTCTCTGTTAATTTTTTAATTTGCTCATCTATAACCTTATCTTTATCTTTTATTTTTTTTGATAGAATACTGCTAGTTTCTGTAGTATTTCCAACTTCTCCAGCTTTTTCTAAAAGTATTCCTCTATATCCATCCTTGTTAAGACTAGTTCGCCCATAATCCTTAAATATATCTTGTATCCTGTTAAATATACCTTGTTCATTATTTCTTACTTTTTTCTCTTCTTGACTTGCATCTGGATTGTAACTTGGATGAGTTGTAGATTTTTGAGTAAATAATTGTATAACCTTTTCTGGATCTTCTGTAAAGGCTTTTTTAAGTTTTTCTTCATCTATAGCAAGTTTACCACCTTCTTTGTAGTTTTTAGTAGTATTTATACCTATAGACTGTAATGATATTTCTGACCCCTCTACCTTTTGAAAGAAAATATTTCTTAGATCTCTCATCATTCTTTCAACATAAGGATCACCTTTTATAATTCCAGCTTTAGCCTTTTCTTCCCACTTTTTAATATCATCTTCTTTCATTTCCTTCTTTTGATCTTCTGTAAGTGGAGGAAATTTATAATTTTTCTTTTCAGTAGTTAATTTATTGGTTTTTTCTACTAGTTTATTATAATCTTCAATAAATCCTTTAATTAAATCTATACCCTTTTGCGTAGATTTAGTAATAGTAAACTCCATCTCACTACTAGTAGATTTTTCCTTTAAATCATAAACTACATCATTAATAGTAAATTTGTTATTTGCTCTAACAACTCTTCCCTCAGTTCCATCTGGTTCTTTAATATTAACAATTGCATCTTTACCAGTACTACTTGATGTAGTGATATTAAGAGCACCTAATATATTTCCTGATTGATTAGATAAATTTAATTTTACTTCGCTTCCTGTACTTTTTGTTTCGAAAGAAAACTCTCCACTTAGTTCATTAAAGGATAAGCTTACTTCTCCTTTTGTCTTTTTTGATACCTCTGAAATTAATTGAGAAACGTTCTGAATATTATCAGTTATTTCAATTTCAATAGGTTCCTTTAATCCTGTATAATCTATAGTAAATTTATCTCCTACATCTATACCTAAATCACTTAACTTAGTATATATACTTGTATTCATATTAGAACTAAGTTTAGACATTATTCCAGTACTGTCCTCAAAATTAGTAGCATCAATTAATTTTATGCTTCCATTTTCAATTTTTAATTTTACCTTTCCTCCTGTTTCGTCTTCGATCTTATTTTGAAGCTTCTCTATAGTTATATCTGGATCATCTATGGTAATGGTGGTAGTCATTTCGTCACCATTATTATCAATGTATCTAACACTAAGCTTTGAATCTTTTTCTATACCTAACTGACTTAATTTGGTAGCCTTAATCTTTTCCTCATTCTTCTCCACTCTACCACTAGAACTTATCTTTGCATTTTCTGCTATCTGTTCTACTTCTAATTTATATTTACCTTCTTTAGCTTTAGAACCAGCTACTATATTTGCTAGATTAGCTAGCTTATCATTAACTTCTACCTTTACGCCATAATAAGAATTAGTACTTAATAAATAATCGCCTTTTAATGAATTAAAATATTTTGACTCTAAATCTCTTACATCTTTTATTATATCTCTATAGATTTCTTGTTGCCATTGAAGAATTTGTCTATCTTGCTTTGTTTTGTCCAATCTCATTTGATATGGTTTAAGCATTTCTTGAATCATTTTATCTGTATCCATGCCGGTAGCGAGTCCACCTATTCTCATGTTAAAACATCCCCTTTTCTAATGCACAATGCACAACTTTGTTTAATTAATAATTAAGAATGAAAATAAAGAATTTCGAATAAAACTTAACAATTTTTGAGTCCATCAAGTAAATCCTTTATTTTTATTAATTAAAATTAATTAAAAAACGTAGTTTTTTCACTATAATTCTTCATTCTTAACGCTTCATTTTTACCCATAATGTGTATAAGTTTTTATTTTTTTACTGATAACTTATATGCCTCATTCCATAGGTCTCTTACTTCTTCTATTAATGGAATTATTTCATCCATAATTTTTACGTCTTTTTTCATATTCGCTTCCATTAGTCTTTGGTTTATAAATTCGTAAACTGCATATAAATTGTCGCCCCATTCCCCTCCAGCATTTCTATCTAGAGAAATCATAAGTTCATAAAATATATCTTGAGTTCTAATTAGGTTATCGTGTTTTTTCTGTATATCATCATCTACGATAGCTTGTCTTCCTATCTTTGCGTACTTTACTGCTCCATCTAATAGCATTAATAATAGTTGCTCTTTAGAGGCATAGTTTACACTATTATTTTTATAGGTATTATATGCATTACTATAAGCCTTCAATTTTAACCCACCTTTTTTTGGAATTTTTACGCTTTTTTATCTAGTAATACACCAGCTATTTCACACATAGCGGCAACCATATCCAATATTTTTCTTGGTGGAATTTCTCTTATAACTTCTTTAGTTTCCTTATCTACAATTTTAACTATATAGGTATTAAAAACATCATGCTTTTCATATTCTATATAGGAATCCTTATCACTAAAAAATTTGTTTAGCCTATCCACCGCAACTTTTAGCGATCTTTCTTTAACTTTTTGGTAGTTGCCTCCTTCTAATGCCAGTGTAATTTCGTCTGAAGCTATAATGTTCTCATCTTGTTCTAATCTTTTGTTTTCAAGATTCATACCATAATCCACTTCCCTGTTGATCATAGTATTTATTGCTCCTATTTTCATATTTGCACCTCACATTATTTTTTTAGCTTACTTAAAATTGAACTATCCATTATGATAGCATTTTTATTTTCTTCCGTTACCTCTTCCTTCAATTCCTTTCTCAGGATAGTAACATCTTTAGGCGCCTTTATAGACAATTTTACTGAACCATTATCTGCTTTTACTATTGTTATTTCTATATCATCTCCAATTAATATAGATTCACCTTTTTTTCTACTTACAACTAACATCTTATTTCTCCTTAAATATTGGTTCTTTTATTTTGTAACTCTCATTGTCTATTATAATTTGTTTTCCTAATTTACTAAACCTATTAATAACAATTGGAGCCTTTAAATTAGTTGTAATTTTTTCTATATTAGAATTTAAGGTTACAGTGGTATATACCATAACTTCATTTGCTTCTTTAATCTTTAGCTCTTCTAGAATATTTTCCTCTAATTTAAACTCATAATTTTTTTTAACCATAAAAGGAGAAATTAATATTATGCCTAAATCCTCCTCTATGGAGTGAATAATACTAAAGTTATCATTATCCTTTAAAGGAAATACAATAAACTTCTTTAAATCTTCAAAACCTAGTAATCCATTTTTAAAGAATATAATGTCTTCTTCACTATAATTTATTACTCCATGATGCTTACTATTTAATTCCATATTAACTACCCCTTTTACAATTGAGAATTTTATTCAATTCACAATTCACAATTATGGATATTTCTCAGTGAAAACTAAGAAATTTCAAATTGATCCTGTAGCGGTGAACAGTGTTCGCCATGATTACTAGCAATTACATTGCTAGTCAAAAAAATCCGTTCAAAAAAAATTATTTTACCTAAAAATAATTTCAACCATAATTGTGCATTGTGAATTGTGCATTATTCTAAGTTGTCCATTGTCTAACTATCTTAAATAATCAATAAGTGATGGCTGCAATATTTGCGCGCTAGTTTGCAGGGCTGACATATATACAGTAAGCATCGTAGCATATTCTATAGATTTTTCTACAACATCAACATCTTCATTATGAGATAATATTTCAGTTAAATTCATATTTTGCTCTTTATTTAAATCTTGAGCACTTTCCATACGATTTTGTAAAGTTCCAACTTTAGAACGGACAGTTAAGAAATTACTTATAGCACTATCCATTTTAGCTAAATCTTCATTAATAACTATACCTAAATCATCTTTACTATCCAAATGATTTGTAATATCTTCAAATAATGTTTTTAGATCTAATGCTTCAACCTGTTCATTTCCTGTATTATCAGTATACTTATGCTTAAAGTTAAAAATTTCCGTAGCACTTACATTATATTCTATAATTACTCCTTGAGATATTTCCACTTTAAGTTTTTCATCAATTTGTTTAAGTTCATTATCATCCTTATTGGTTAATTTTAATTGTGTATTTCCGTTAGCATCAACTTCTGCCTCTGTAGGTTTTTTATCACCTCTAGTACCTCCAAAGATATATTTTCCATCAAAGGAAGTATTCATTATTTGAGAAAGCTCGGATATTTTTTCATTTATTTCATCTTTTATTGCTCTGTGTTCTTCACTTCCATAGGCAGCATCTCCTACAGAAACCATAAGTTCTCTTACTCTGTCAAGAGCTTTAGTTGCTTGGTTTAATGCTGTGTCCGTAGTATCTAACCAATTTATTGTATCTTTAATATTAGAATTGTATTGTTTATTAGCATAAATCTGTCCATATATTTGCATGGAGCGTGATACAGCAAAAGGGTCATCGGAAGGTCTCCTAAATGCTTTTCCTGAAGTTCTTTGTTCTTGAATCTTTTTCATATTGTTAAGATTTACGTACATATCATTTAAAAAACTATCAGATAACATTCTATCAGTTATTCTCATTACTTCACCCCATTATCTCTTTAATCCGTTTATAACCACATCTAATAATTGGTCTACAGTAGATATCATTTTAGCATTAGCTTGAAAGGAATGTTGAAATTGAATTAAGTTTATCATCTCTTCATCTCTATTTACTCCAGATATAGAATTTCTAGATGCAACTAGTCCTGATAATAATGCATTTTCATTTGCAACTCTTCTCTTTGCATCTTGATTTTGAACTCCAAGCTTATTTGTACTATTAATAAAGTATCCTTCTATTTTCATTCCTGAAGGATCATTTATAAATGTAAGTACTCCGTCAAGTTTAGTATCTCCAAATTTATTATCAGATTTAAAATCTGCCAAAGTTGTATTAGCATTTACCTTTTGAATTTGAAATGCCATATCTCTAAGTTGGGCTATTGCAAGTGCTCTTTTACCATCATTAGCACCTGACTTACTATCCACCGCTGTATTTATAAGCATTACATCTTCTAATATCTTATCGTTAATAGCAATATTTCCAGCAGTTATTCCTTTTCCTGAACCAGCTACAGCATCCGTATCGATAATATTTCCATTGATATCTTTTATACAAAAGAAATTTATTTGCTTCCCCTTTTCATCCATATCTCCATGAATGGCATTTACAGATAGTGCTATAGTTTTAGCTAAAGTATCTAGTTGAGCAATATAGTCTTCTGTATCCTGTTGGATACTTTGAAATCCACTAATTTCACCAGCTTTTGGTTTAAAAACTGAATTACTAATATCTTTATATTCTATTGTCCCTGTTAAATTTACTTCTTTTCCATCATTACCCACTAAATTTCCATCTTCATTAGTTATCAGCACTCTGCCTTCATTTAGAGATTTGTACTCTTCTTCTGACAATTTCATTGTGACTGTCACTGCATTATCAGGATTTGTTGTGTCTCCATTTTTGTAATAAGTTACAGTGTATTCACCAGAAGTTGCAGTTTCTTTTATATCACTTACATATGCAAACTTATGAATTTCTTCTGAGTCTATGTTCCTTAATAAATCCACATCATAACCTTCTGGCTTTAAGGTCATTCCATTTAATTTTTTATTACTAGTAGATATTCCAAATTTAGTACTAAGTTGGTCTAATAGTAAATCTCTAGTGTCTAAAAGGTCATTGGGATTATTTCCTGATACAGTAATGGTTATAATTTGTTTATTTACTGCATTAAGTTGATCAATTAAACTATTTACCTCGAATACAGAATGTTGTATTTCCTTTTGAGTATTGGTCTTAACATCATTAAGCTGCTTATGAACATGATTTAACTCCTCAGCTAACATCTTTGCCTTCTGTGCTACTACCGTTCTAGATTCTGATTTTTCAGGATGTTTAGATAGAGTTTGCCAAGCATCGAAAAACTCCGATAATAACTTTGATATTCCTGTATCTCCTGGCTCATTGTATATATTTTCAATTTCTGATAGATATTTCCCCCTCATTTCTTCCATGCTTTTATTACTAGTTGCTCTTCTTATTTGAAAATCTAAAAAACTATCTCTAGTTCTTTCTATAGCTGCAACAGTTACCCCTGTTCCAATTTGTCCTGGGCCAGTTAAGGTTATTGGTCTTGCTGTAACCAATCTTGCCTGTTGTCTTGAAAAACCAGCAGTACCAGCATTGGCGATATTATGGCTTGTTACATTTATGGAAGTTTGTTGTGCAAACATAGCTCCCTTTGATGTATTTAAAGTTCCAAATAGTCCTGACATTTTTTCACCTCATCATTTTCTAATTTTTCCATAAGAATTGTATACGTTAATGTTTTCTCTAGGCTTTATCATACTTAACATTGAATTTGTAAAGCCTAAACATTGCTTTATCAACATTTCATTACTTTCCTTTTGAGTTCTTGCTGATTCTAAAGTCATGATGCATTTGTTATAACATTTTTCAAGTTCCCCATCATTTGACTCATTAATGATCACATTCATAGATTTATTTCCTACTAATTGTCTTCTTTCACTTTCAATTACAGCAATGTTCCTATTGGCTTCTTTTAGCTTAGGAATTATTCCTTCTAACTGGAATACATCATTAGCAATGATATATTCATGTTGCTCTTCTAATAATTGCAGTAGCTTTTTAATACTATCTATTTGTTTTAGTAAAGTTCCCTTTAGCATTTCAACCATAGTTAATATTCTCTTCCTTTCATATGGTCTATAAGTTTTTCAGCTACTAGTTTACTATCTACCTTATAAGTTCCCTGTGATATTTTTTCTCTAATCTTTTCTATTTTTTCTGCAGAAACTCCAGAAAATTCTCCATTAGAAAAACTATTTAAAGTTTTACCTAAATCAGATATCTCACAGCTATCTTGATGCTTCATCTCTTGTATCTTCTCTTGCTTTGCTTTATTAGCTTTGTATGAACTAATAGCTATAATATTTGATGTATTATTTATTTTCATTTCTACACTCCTACCTTAATAATAAAAGTAATTGCTTATATGTCTTATATCGTCATTATGTATAAAAAGTTTATATTTAATTAAATTCTTTTTTACAGCAATCTCTCGACTTTATCGCCATTTTTCCCCATTTTCCCTTATTATATATCTTGAAGCAAATAATTATATAATTGAAAATTAACTGTTGACAATGGGCAATTATAGAAAAAAGAAAAGTGACTATGTCACTTTTCTTAAAATCTTTCAAAGAAATTAATTCACCTGAATTAATTTCCTCATAAATTGTCAATTGTCCACTGTCAATTTTCAATTGGCGAACTATTTTCCAAGAGTTCTAACTCTCTCTTCTCCACTTATTATCCCTGTGATTTTAACACCAAAATTTTCATCTACAACTACAACTTCACCATAGGCAATTTTCTTGCCATTTACTAATATATCTACTGGTTCTTCTGCAAGTTTATCTAATTCAATTAAAGACCCTGTTCCCAAATTTAATATGTCTCTAATATTCTTTTTCGTCCTACCAAGAACTACTGATACCTCAAGAGGTACATCTAAAATTAAATCAATATTTTTAGGCATAATATGATTTTGATTTTCTGGTAACTGAGTAAAGGTTGCCTCTCTAACTTGAATTGGCTCTTTATAGCTTTCAATAGGCTTATGATCGTATTGAATATCATAGTTTTCATTATAACCCATGTCTTTGCTTTCCCCCATTGATGATTCATAATTTTGAGTTGGTGCATCTGCTCCAGAGCTCATTGTTGGTTGTGAATCAGCTTCAGCTGGTTCTTCATCGGTCCCCATCATTATGCTAACTATTTTTTGCGCTGTAACAAGTGGCAATACTTGCATTATGTTACTATCTATTAAGTCTTCTATTGTCATTCTAAAAGATATAAAAGCTACATTTTCTTCATCATCTATATCTTCAGCAATAGGTGTTGTATTTTCATCGCAAACACTTGAAACTGGAGGAGAAATATTAACTTCTCTTCTAAACATAGTTGCCATTGAAGTAGCAGCAGAACCTATCATTTGATTCATTGCTTCTGAAACAGCACTTATTTCTATTTCTGAAAGTTCTAAGGTTTTTTCTACCTTTCCATCTCCACCCATCATTAGGTTTGCAATTACTGCTGCATCGTTTACCTTCATTATTAACAGGTTTCCACCGGCTATTCCACTGGTAAACTTAACATCTAAAATTACATTAGGAGTTTCAAATCCCTTTTTTATTTCATTTAAAGTACTTACCTTTATAGTTGGAGTGGTAATATTTACCTTTTTCCCAATAATGGTGGAAAGTGCTGTAGCTGCAGAACCCATTGATATATTTCCCACTTCTCCAAGTAAGTCTTTTTCAATATCGCTAAAAACATTTTTGTCACCGGTTGTTTTTGGAGTTTCCCCACCATTTAATAGTGAGTCTATTTCTTCCTGGGACAGAAATCCGTTATTCATCTTCTTCCACATCCTTATCTGTAAAGTCTAATATCTGAACTGCCCTATTTTTGCCATATAAACCTGGCTTACCGCTATAGGTTAACTGTTCTTCTACATAAACCCCAATAGGTTCTTCGATATTACTATTTAAGGTTATAACATCTCCAACATTTAGTTCTAAGAAATCTTTAACTGTAATTTCTGCTTTACCTAATACTGCTTTTAGGTCAACATCAATTACCTTTAATCTTTTTTGCAACTTTTCTCTTGACTCTTTAGCTAATGTTTCATCATCTTCTCTAAACCAGTATTGAATTACTAGTTTATCAAGCACCTTTTCCAAACTTAAAAATGGAATACAAATATTCATAAAAACATTGGTATTAAACATTTCAATTGTGAAAGTAATAAGAGCCACTGGCTCATTTGGTGCTAGTGTTTGATTCAGAGCTGGATTTGTTTCTATATTTTCAATTTCTGGCTCAACCTCTAAAACATCTTCCCAAGCTAATCTCAAATTAGAGATTAATCCTGAATTTAACGTTTTTATCAAATTTTTCTCAATTTCTGTAAGTTCTTTTAGCATAGGTTTCTTGCTTCCTGAACCTCCAGCTAAAACATCATAAATTCTCAATACAAATTCTGCATTAGTTTCAAGTAGTATTTGTCCACTAAAAGGTGGCATTCTAAAAAGTGTTAAAACCGTAGGATTCGGAATAGAATGTATAAATTCCTCATAGGTTATTTGTTGAACACTTTCCACTTTCACCTTAATATTACTTCTAAGCTGTGCAGTTAAATAGTTTGAAATTATTCTGCTATAGTTATCATGAACAAGTTCTAAGGTTCTAATATGATCCTTGGAAAATTTTTGAGGTCTTTTAAAATCATAAGGTTTAGCCTTAACTTTTTCTTCCTTTTCGTCTAAAAAATCATGCTCTAAATCTCCAGAAGATAAAGCATTCAAAAGAGCATCTATTTCATTTTGAGATAATACTTCTGACATTACCCTACCTCATTCCTTAAATATTATAAAAAATTTATAATATTAATTTATCTAAATCGATTAATGTAATAATTCTATCTTTTAGATTTATTACTCCTTTAATATAAACTTTTTCTTTTTCATTATAAACTTTTTCTATATGACTATCTTCAATGTCTAAAACTTCATCTACAGCATCTACAGTAATTCCTACCGCTTCTTCTTTCAAATCTAAAATTATAATATTTTGGTCCTTACAATTACTTTCTTTCATTTCTAAAATAAGATTAATATCTAAAACTGTTATTATAATTCCTCTTAAATTTATTAACCCTTTTATATACTGTGGAGATTTTGGTACTTTAGTAATCTCCATCATGTCAGAAATGCTCTGTACTTTATTGGTTTCAACTGCAAACTGTTCCTCACCAATCCTAAATATAACAACTTGCATTATAAATCCTCCCTATCCAACTACCTTATTGATAGCTTCTAAAACTCTATCTGCTTGGAAAGGCTTAACTATAAAATCTCTCGCTCCTGCTCTTATTGCATCCATAACCATGGTTTGTTGTCCCATAGCACTACACATAACTATTTTTGCTGCTGGATCAAATGCCTTTATAGCTTTTACTGCTTCTATTCCATCCATATCCGGCATTGTTATATCCATTGTTACTACATCTGGTTTTTCAGCTTTATATAGCTCAACAGCTTTTATCCCATTTCCAGCTTCTCCTACAACTTCATATCCATTTTTCTCTAGTATATCCTTAATCATCATTCTCATAAAAGTGGCGTCATCAACAATTAATACTCTAGCCATTTAAATTTCCCTCCATTAAACCTAACGATTTTAAAATTTTCTCTAGTGAACCAGGCATTGGAATATAATAAAAATGCCCGTTAAGTTTTTCATTTTCTTGTACAAATTGTGTTTCAATGTCTAATATATAGTCACCATATTGACCTGACTCCATAAAGCTTGTAGATAATATGGCACCCATCATGTCTGAAGTTACTGCTGGTACAGATGGTACCAGCAATAAATTTGTCATTTTTCCAATAGCATTCATATAGGTTGTAAAAATTATATTTCCAAGTTCTCCAAGTATTGAAATGCCCATTTCATTTATTTCATCACCGCAATTACTGCATAAAGTGTTTACAATATTTGAAAGTGACTGCTTTTCAATTATAAAAAGCATGTTTCCTGGTGCATCCCCGAGAACTCTAATGATAACAGCATAAACAAATTGTTCTGCATTAGATTTTTCAAAAATATCCTCATATTGAATTAAGTTAACTGTAGGAAAGGTAATATCTATTTTTTTGTTTAGCAATTGTGACATTGCTGTTGCAGCATTACCTATACCTATGTTACCAATTTCTCTTAAGGCATCTAATTGAATTTCATTAAATACCGTATAGTCCAATAGTAACTGCACCTCCTTATGTTAATGATGCAACATCTAATATTAAGGTTACTAATCCATCTCCTAAAATTGTAGCACCTATATACTCCTTCATGCTTTTTAATGTCTTTCCAAATGGTTTTATTACTATTTCTTGCTGTCCTAGTAGTGAATCTACAAGTAATCCTACTTGTTTTTCTCCTACCTTAACCATAACTATATATTTTTTACCATAACTTTGTTCTTCTAAACCTAATTTTTCATTTATCCTTATTAAATTTATTACATTATCGTTATAGATAATGACCTCTTTATTATTAGTCTTTTTAATTAAAGATTCTCTATATTCTATAACTCTATCTATATATCCTAAGGATATAGCTATTGTTTCACTTCCTACTTTAACGAGTAGTGCTTGAATTATTTGAAGTGTCAGTGGTAGTCTTATAACGAAGCTTGTACCTTTTCCAAGTTCGCTGATGGCATCTACAGTACCACCTAGAGTAGAAATTTTAGTTTTAACAACATCCATTCCTACACCTCTTCCAGATATATCTGTAACCTGTTCGTTAGTACTAAATCCCTGACTAAAGATTAAATTTTTAATATCTAGATCACTCATACCTTCAGTATTAATTCCTACTCTTTCAGCCTTTGCCTTAATTTTATCTACATCAAGACCTTTTCCATCATCCTCAACTTTAATTACAGCCTTTGTTCCTTCTGAATAAGCTATAAGTTTAATCTTACCTTGAGGATTTTTTCCTAAACTTATTCTTTCCTCAGGGCTTTCAATTCCATGGTCTGCTGCGTTTCTCAATAAATGTATCAGTGGTTCTCCAATTTCCTCTATAACTGTTCTATCAAGTTCAGTGTCTTGGCCTAATATTTCTAATTCAATTTCTTTATTTAATTCCAGTGCCAAATCTCTTATCATTCTTGGAAATCTATTGAACACTACATCTAGTGGAAGCATTCTAATTTTCATAACTAAGTCTTGCAAATCTGAAGTGCTTCTTGCTACTTGCTCTAATGTTTCATTTAATTCTGGAATCTTATGACTTAAGCTTATTTGCTCTAACCTAGTTCTATGAATAACCAATTCTGAAACCATGTTCATAAACTTATCTAATCTTTCAAGATCAACTCTTACAGATTGGCCAACTGTTCTATTTTTATTAGATTTTTCATGAGAAGATTTTTCACCACTTTTGACTGGTTGTTTTTTCCCCTCTTCTTTTTTCTTAGGTTTGTTATTCTTTACAATTCCCTTTGGTTCAGTTGCAATTTTTTTAGAATTAGCCTCAGTTTTTATACCCTTATTTTCTATGGAGTTAGGACCTAATTTAGCCTCACTATTTTTTATATTTTCTAATTCTATGTTTAAAATTTTAATCTCACTTATTTCCGAGATGCTATTTAATACATCTCTTATTTCTTCCTTTGATTTTTTAGTTAAATAAGCTAATTGTATATCTAGGTCAAAGTTTTCTGTTTCTAAATCTTCTAGTACAGGGATAGCTTTAATTATTTCCCCATGCTCCTCTAAATTTTGAATTATTATAAAAGCTCTAGCAGATTTTAATATTGTACCTTCATCTAATACTAAATGTATGTTATAAGCATTAAATCCACTATCTTTCGCTTGTTTAATCACACTAATATCATATTCATTAAGTTTAATATGATCTTCTTCATTTTCCAGTTCATTGTTTTTAGCATGTTCTACTTCTACATTAGAAATAACAACGCTGCTTATTTCTGAAATACCATTTAGTATTTCATTTACCTCTTCCATTGACTTTTTAGTTAAATAAACTAGCTGTATATCAGAGTCAAAGTTTTCTGCTTCTAAATCTTCTAACACTGGTACAGACTTAATTATTTCTCCATGTGCTTCTAGATTTTGCATTATTATAAATGCTCTAGCAGACTTTAAAACTGTTCCTTTATCAAGGGATACATGTATATTATAAGCATTAAACCCCTTATCCTTCGCCTCTTTAATTACGTCAATATCATATTCATTCAGTTCAATTTCTTCTAAAGTACTTACTACTTCCATCGTAGCAGGTACTGAAGTAACTTGCGGTTCTTCCACTGCTTCATGCTCTTTAGAAATTCCTTCTAGAGCTTCCACTATTTCTTCTATATCAACCTCTTCTTCATTATCCTCTGCAATATTATCAACCATGTTTTCTAAGGTATCTAAACATTTAAATAATACTGTTACAACTTTTCGTGTAACATTTAACTTACCTTCTCTAAAGTTTGAAAGTACATCCTCCATCTTATGAGTAAGTTCAGCTATGGTATTATATCCCATAGTTGCTGCCATACCTTTTATAGTATGAGCCACTCTAAATATTTCATTTAGTTTTTCCTTATCATTTGGTTCCTGTTCCAAGATAAGAAGACTTTCATTTAAGGTCTGAAGGTTGTCCATAGATTCTTCTAGAAACATTGAAAGATATTGTGACGTATCCATACTATTCCTCCTTAAAGCTTTCTATAGATAAAAGTAGATACTTTTTCAAAATCGAAAGCTTTGTAGTTATATATACTTTCTGTAGCACCTACAAAAAGTATCCCTCCTTTTTTTAAGGATTTACTAAACTTATCATATATTTTATCTTTAACATCTTGGTTAAAGTAGATTACTACATTTCTACATACTATAACATCAAAATTATTGTCATAGTTGTCTAGTATAAGATCATGTCTTTTAAAACTTACCATTCTTTTAATATTATTATTTATTAAATAATTATTTTCTTCCTTCTGGAAATATTTATTCATCAATGTCTTTGGTATAGTCTTAACTTCCTGCTCAGAATATTCTCCTTTTTTTGCCTTATCAAGTATAGTGTTATCTATATCTGTTGCTATGATTTTATGATTTACATTGGGTGTTAATTCATTTAACATCATAACTAAAGAATAAGGTTCTGCTCCTATTGAACAAGCTGCACTCCATATTTTTAATGGCTTTTTATAATCTAAATATTTTTTTATTACTTTTTCAAATTCATCAAAAATTTCAGGATTTCTGAAAAATTCTGTTACATTTATTGTTAAATAATCAATAAATTTTTGTCTTTGGGCTAAATCTGTTTTTAAGATTCTTATATATTCTTCTATTGTATTTACACCTACTCTAGACATTAGGCTTGATATTCTTCTTTGAAGTTGATTTGACTTATAGGCTGTTAAATCAATTCCTAATTCTCTGAGCACCCATTGCTCTAATGGTCTAAAATCCATTAATCTCTTTCAACTCCTCTAATAGCTCTAACAATTCTGCTTGATACATGGTGTAGTGGCAATACCTCATCCACCATATTTGTTTCAAAGGTAGCTTTTGGCATTCCATAAATTACACAAGTAGATTCATCTTCTGCAAAAGTATATCCTCCGTTTTTCTTTACCTCTACAGTACCATTAGCACCATCTCTGCCCATTCCTGTTAATACAACACTTAATAGACCATTTCCATAAACCTTTGATGCAGAAATAAATAATTTATCTACTGCTGGCCTTACTCCCCAAATTGCTGGAGTTTCATTTAATACAATTTTATTATTCTCAACTTCCATATGATAGCCAGCCTTTGCTATATATACTACATTTTTTTCTATAGGCATTTTATCCTCTGCCTCTACCACTTTTAAATTGCTTGACCTATTAAGCCTTTCAGCAAATGCTTTAGTAAATCCTATAGGCATATGCTGCACTACTAACACTGGTACTCCTAAATCACTAGGTAAGGCTGTTATTACACTATAAAGTGCCTTTGGCCCTCCTGTGGAAGCACCAATAACTACACAGTTTATTTTTTTATTAATTTTTTCTGAAGTTCTAAGCCTTGTTCTTGAGATAAAAGAAGTAGATTTTTTATTAGTAGTTCCTACTGTAGCTTTACTTATTTTAATAGATCTAATTTTTTCTATTAAATCTTCTCTTACCTTATTTATATCTAAAGAAATGGAACCAGATGGTTTAGCAATAAAATCAAAGGCACCATTTTGAAGACATTCCATTGTAGTTTCTGCACCAGCTTTAGTTAAACTACTCAACATTATAACCTTCGATGATATTCCTAATTCCTTCAATTTCTTTAAGGTGGTTATACCGTCCATTATCGGCATTTCAACATCTAATGTAATTACATCTGGAACGGTTGTATTTATTTTGCTTAATAGATTTTCTCCATTTCTTGCAATATCAATTACTTCCATATCCGGTTCTGCATTTATCATATCAGAAATAATTCTACGCATAAGTGCAGAATCATCTACCACCATAACTCTTATTTTTCTATCCATATAAATCACCTCGATATGTGAAGTTAAATCTCTTTTATGCCTTCCCCTATAGTTTTCACATACAATATTCCTGTGATTGTATCGAAAATTACAGTTCTTCCTTTATTGCCCCCAGTATCTTCGCTATCAATCGGTATACTTAGCTTTTGTAATATTTCCTTTACTGCTTTAGCATTTCTATCTCCTATATCCATATTCATGCTCTTATCAGAGAAAGTGAACATAGAAGCCCCTCCAGCAATTTTTGCCCTTAAAAATTTTTCTTTAGCACCTGCATTTTTCATTTGACCTATTAATGTAGGTATTGCTAAATCTGCAAATTTAAGTTCATTAGTTATTTTACTAAATTTACTACTATCTGGTAGCATTATATGAGCTAGTCCCCCAACTTTTGAATGCTTATCAAATAGGGCTATGCCTATGCATGAACCAAGACCTATAGTAATTAGTCTATCTGGTGGTTTTGCTATATTGCAATCGCCAATTCCAATTTTTATCTCTTTATACTCCATAGTTACCCCGCATTAATATACTAATTGCTTTTCTTCTTCAGATAGTATACTTCCAAGAGTTAAGAATACAATTATTCTCTCATCTTCTTTTATTAACCCTTTAATATACCTTTTAGAAACTTGAGAAGCAATATCTGGGGCATCTTCAATTTGATCTTCCATTATTGGCTTTACTTCCGAAACTGAATCTACAATAATACCTATTTTTTTATCATCTTGTCTTGTGACAATAATTTTTAAATGTTCCTCAGAGTCACTAGATATTTTATGAAATCTATCAGAAAGAGATATAACTGGAAGTATGTTTCCTTCATAATTTATAACTCCTTTTAAAAATTCTGGAGAATCCGGAAGCTTTGTTGGCTCTTCATAAGTTAAAATTCTTTCTACCTCCATAATGTCTCCGGAATAAAACTGGTCACCGATAGAAAAAATTAGCATTTTAATTTCCCTACTCATAATTTCACCTTCTACAATTTAAATTTATCAACTACTAACTCTTTATCATTATCTAAATAAACATGGATGTTCCTACTAGGTTCTTCTAATAAAACTTCCTTTTCACCTATAATAAACTTTGTATTATAATAAGCAATATCTGCATAGATATGTCCATTTTTCTTTACCTTTAAAACAGTAGAAACGCCTGCAATGGTTCCTACAATCTTGCATTTTATTTCATTGGTTGCATTTATAATACCACCTCTTGTAGTGCTTCTCTCAGCAACAAAATAAACACTATCCAGTGCATTTATTTCTGATTTGTAAACTCCTTTTCCATTGATGTAAACGGAGCCAGTGGAGCTAACTTTAGAATCCTGTATATAGCTAGCAGTTAAATTTGATTGGTGCATAGCACCTACTTTAACACTATTTAGCTTTTGTATAACCATTTGTTGAATTTGCTTTATTTCATGTATAGTTACTATATTAGAAAAATAACTGTTATCCAGTTTATTTTTTACTATAGCATATAAACTATCATAGGTTTCTCCTTGTGTTTCCATTACATTTAGTACTTTTTTAACATCATTTCTGAAATTTTTAAATCTACTTTCTACAATAAACTTTACTAGCTCTCTATCAGAAACACTATTTGTTATCATCTTTTTATGATTTACCCTAAGTAAAGTATCATAAAGTTTTCCTAATAAATTTTGAAAGTTTTCAAGTTCATTTATATATAGCGAATAATCCAAGCTATCACTGCCTACTATAATGGATGATGATATTATATTACCCTTAACTGTAATATTTCCTCCTGCTTTTAACTCAGCACGAAGCACGTTTGAATTAACCGTTAACTCATGACCTGCTTCTACAGTCATACCTTCTTTAACATCACCATAAATTATTACATCTCCTATGAATTTAACGTTACCTGTAGAAATATCTACATCCCTATTAATTTGATGTACTTTTTCTACGGAAAACATATTTCCTTTCACATGTGGCTTTCCATCAATAGTAGCTATAATTGAATTATTTTCAAGTCTACATCCATTATTTGCAAAGACTTTCTTTTCCTTACGCTTTCTAGGCCTTTGCAATTGACCATAGACATTAAATCCTATAGCACCTTCTTGTCCTTCTTTTAATGCTGCTATAACATCTCCTCTGTGAACTACTTCTACTGCTCCAATAGATTTAAAATCTACAGTTCCTTTTTCATCAACTTCTAATTTTTTATCAAATTCTGATTGAAAAAATATTTCTATTTCATCATCTACAGGTTGTGTAGGTTCCTTTCCTCTAGAAATAATTAAATTTCCAATGCTCTCTTCTTCACAGCATCTTTTTACAGCTTCATTATCTATTCCATAAATTATTCCTAAATTAGATAGTTCACTTAATATTTGAAGCTCAGTATATTTAGGTGGCATAGTAAGACCAACATATTGTATACTTGGCGTTAGTTCTGTTAATAATTCTGTATCCTTTAGCTTGTACTCTTCTTTAGGAACATACCTTAAGGAAATTCTTGCTTCCATTTTATCTTCTGATACTGATAAATTTAATTCTCTTTTAGCCTCTGTTTCTCTAATCCTTATTTCAATATTGTTTTCTTCAAAAACCTCAATAGGAGAAGTAACTTCTCTACTATCTATAATTATTTGTACTTCATCACAAGGTAAGATTTTTGCTGGTTTATTTCCATCTATAGGATTAATAACAACCACTTTTCCATTTTCAATTTTTATAAGTCCCATTCCTTGCTTATTAGTTAAGCTGCTATTTAAATTTGCCATAAATATCCTCCTACCCTTTAACACACTTAGGTAAATGAATTAATGACATTTTATTTTAATTATCGTCATTTTTCTTACCTACTTTATATTTTTTAAAGAATTTTAAACTTAATTATATCCTCAGCAATTATTTCATTAAATTTATCCATAATTTTCTTAGTTATTTTATTCTTTTGTGATTTAATGACTATATCTCCCACAGAATTTATAGGTAATACTTTTGGTGAAGTTCCAGAAATAAATAATCCACTTAAAGTATTTATTTCATTATAATTTATTGGTTTTTCTTCAACTTTCAAATTTAAAGCATTACATGCTTCAATTATTTTCATTCTAGTGATTCCTGGCAATACATCTTTAAGAGGTGCTGTTAAAACTACTTCATCTTTTATCATGAAAATATTTGATCTACTTCCCTCTGTTATATAACCATTTCTATCAACTAGAATTGCTTCATAAGCATTATTAGCTTTTATTTCACTATTTACCTTTTCTCTAAATTGATTATTGATAACCTTAGCATTAGGGTTTTCTCTTTCACCAAAGTATAATATAGTTTTCACCCCTTCACTATACATTTTTTCACTTGGATAACTGTGCTTAATAAAGAATATATATATATCCTCTTTATCTAATATAAGTTTTATATTTCCTTCGTAAATTTTGTTTACTTTTACTAATTCTAATATATCTTTAGAAAGTCCCTCCTTATTAATAGTAATTTCTTGTTCAGTTAATCCTATGGAATTTTCTAGTCTTTCTATATGTTCTTTTAAAAATAGTGGTTTCCCATCTATTATTCTTATTACCTCATATAATAGTTTGCTGCCAGTTGGCTTTATATTTTCGTATTGATCTGCTTCTTTTATTTCTCCATTATATATAAAATATTTATTAATAGCTTCACTCATATCTATATTCTCCTTTACTTCCATTTCAATATTTCAATAGCATTATGGTATTTTTTATAATTGATTAAATAAGCATTTCCTACTAAGTTAAAAAGCGGCAAATCCGACAGTGAATCAGAAAACATATAAGAGTTTTTAAAATCAACCTCTATATTGTCCTTTTTAATCTCTTCCATGAGTCTAATTACCTTTTCTTCACCTTTGCAGTTTTTCCCTTCAATTATCGGCCTATGTATACTATTTTCCACTTTAAATCTTGTACCGATAATCTTATCTACTTCTTTTATATCGTATAGTTCTTTTAGATAAAACTCTGCTGAAGCGGAAATTAAATATATTTTACATCCTTCTTCTTTTAATTTCTTCATCATATTAATAGCATCATCATAAAGGATTTTAGATAGTCTTTCTTCATAAAACTCCTTTACTATCTGCTGCATTTCATCTTCTTTTATACCATCAATAAATCTTATAAAAGTCTCTTTAGCTTTTGATGCATCTCTTAATTTTAATATATACAATATTGTAGATAATATATTACGCGGTGCATATATTATTAGTTTCGGTTTTTTCTTTAACATAAACATATATAATTCAAATAACGTTTCTCTTTTTGTAAGAGTATAGTCAATATCAAATATAGCTAGCCTTTCCATTCTTTCTCTCCTACCTCGAAAAATATATTTTATTACCTATCTATTATATGACAATTTCATAAATTATACCAAAAAATTTTGCATAATAACCGTTAATTTATTTATAATTATTACTATTAACTAGAAATTATAAATTAAACTAAAGATTAATAATAAAAAATCGAATAATACAATTGAATTTAATTTCTTTTTATATAAAAAGGAATATCTATAATTGATATTCTTCAAATTTTACCTGCAATTAAATAAAGTAGTAAATTGAGTAAATATTCCTACATATTACTAGTAATATAATTATACACCAAAAAAGCAAAAAGTCGCTTATATATAGCGACTTTTTAGTTTATTAATCTTCTTGTGTAATTAATTCTTCGTAATAAGCTTTAGCTGCTTCATACTCTTCATCTTCTGGAACAACTAATTCTCCTACTTCGTCATCTCCTACAACTTTAAATAAATATATAGCTCCATCTTCTGGATTTTGAACTATTGCATATTCATTTTCGTCGTACATAAATCCATCTACTATTTCACATAGAACCGTATTTCCATTTTCATCTTCTAATTCAACTGTTAATACTTCATGTTCTCCACAACCACATCCGCAATCTTCATGTTCATGATTATGTTCATGATTATGTTCTTCATGACCACAACCACATCCGCAATTTTTATTTTCTTCCATAGTAATTACCTCCTCTATGTTTATGTTATCATTTTACCCTTATTTATCAAATAATAAAAGCATTTTCAGGTAAAAATATAAAAATTTAAATATTAAATTAATTTATAACATTAATTCAATATTATTATGCTCTTTTATTGTAAATAAATACACTTATTCAATTGAGAATTGAAAATTGACAATTTTAAAACTTCTCCTTTATAGGAGAAGTTTTAAAAATATTATTAGAAGTTACAGAGTAACTTCTGATGATAAGACTAGCGATCTATTGCTAATAAAATCTATTTAAGAAATTAATTTGCTAAAATTAATTTTAACCACAATTCTCAATTGTCTATTTTCAATTCTCAATTGTAAAAGGATGAGAGTACCCTCTCATCCTTTTATAATTTATTATTTAGAAAAATCTTGAACTGCAAGTTTTTTGTAGCCTTCTAATCTTTCTTTTGCATCTTCTTCAGTTTTAGCAAATAATTTTTCAGCTTGTTCTGGGAATGCTTTAGCTAATGATGCATATCTTACTTCACCCATTAGATAATCCCTAAATGATAATGTTGGCTCTTTAGAATCTAAAGTGAATGGATTCTTACCTTCTTCTTTTAACATTGGGTTGTATCTGTATAATGCCCAATATCCAGATTGAACTGCAAGTTTAGTTTCTAATTGAGTAGCACCCATACCATTTTTAATTCCATGGTTTATACATGGTGCGTATGCAATTATTAATGATGGACCATCATATGCTTCTGCTTCTCTTATAGCTTTAAGAGTTTGATTTTGGTCAGCTCCCATAGCTATTTGAGCAACGTAAACATATCCATAGCTCATTGCCATCATTCCAAGGTCTTTCTTCTTAGTTCTCTTACCAGCAGCTGCAAATTTAGCTATAGCAGCAGTTGGAGTAGATTTTGAAGATTGTCCTCCTGTATTTGAGTAAACTTCTGTATCAAATACTAATATATTTACATTTTCTCCACTAGCTAGAACATGGTCAACTCCGCCATATCCAATATCATAAGCCCAACCGTCTCCTCCAAAGATCCATTGTGATCTCTTAACGAAGAAGTCTTTTTTGTTATAAACTTCTGTTAATATAGGACTGTCTTTTCCTACTTCTAATAATGGCAATATCTTATCTGCAAGAACTTTTGTAGCTTCTGCATCATTTTTCTTATCTAACCACTCATTGAATAGAGCTTTTAATTCTTCAGAAATGTTACCATTTACTGCTTCTTTAACAGCTAATTCTAATTTTCCTCTTAATTGGTTAACTCCTAGGAACATACCTAATCCAAACTCAGCATTGTCTTCAAATAATGAGTTTGCCCAAGCTGGTCCTTTACCTTTATGGTTAACTGTATATGGAGTTGAAGGAGCACTTCCTCCCCAGATAGAAGAACATCCTGTAGCATTAGCTACCATCATTCTATCACCATATAATTGAGTTACAAGTTTAGCATATGGAGTCTCTCCACAACCTGCACAAGCACCGCTGAACTCTAATAATGGAGTTTCAAATTGGCTGCCTTTAACACTTGCTACTCCCATTGGGTTTGACATCTTAGGTAATGATAAGTTGAACTTCCAATTTTCTATTTGTTTAGTTTGTGTATCAATTGGCTTCATGATAAGAGCCTTTTCTTTTGCTGGACAAACTTGAGCACAGTTTCCACAGCCTGTACAATCTTGGATACTTACTCCTATATTGAATTTCAATCCTTCAAATGCCTTTCCACCTTTAGCATCTACGAAATCTAAAGTTTCTGGAGCATTTTTATAAGAGTCCTCTGTTCCTATGAATGGTCTAATTACTGCATGTGGACATACATATGAACATTGGTTACATTGTATACATTTATCTGGTTGCCATTCTGGTACATTAATAGCAATTTCTCTCTTTTCGAAAGCAGCTGTACCTGGTTCAAATGTACCATCTTCTCTATCTATGAATGCACTTACAGGAAGCTTGTCTCCTTCTTGTCTATTCATAACATCAACTATATTTTTAATGAAATCTGGTCTTTCTTGGATTGGTTTCATTTCATCTTCTGCATTTTTCCAAGACTCTGGCACTTCTATTTTAACAACTGAGTTTACACCTGCATCTATGGCATCGTGGTTCATCTTGACAACCTTTTCACCCTTCTTACCATAAGAGGCAATAACAGCTTTCTTTAGGTGATCAACTGCTTCTTCTATTGGAATTATATCAGCTAATTTAAAGAAGGCAGCTTGCATAATCATGTTAATTCTTCCGCCTAATCCTATTTCTTCTGCTATTTTAACAGCGTTAATAGTATAGAATTTAATATCATGTTCTGCTATATATCTTTTCATGCTAGCTGGTAAATGTGCTTCTAAATCATTTTTATCCCAAATACAGTTTAATAAGAATGTTCCATTATCTTTTATTCCAGATAATACATCATACTTATTAACATATGATTGATTGTGACATCCAACATAGTTAGCATGATTTATTAAATATGGTGATTTAATTGGTTTTTTACCAAATCTTAAGTGAGATACTGTTATACCACCTGATTTTTTAGAGTCATATGAGAAGTATGCTTGAGCATACATGTTAGTGTTATCTCCAATAATTTTAATAGCACTTTTGTTCGCTCCAACAGTACCATCTGATCCAAGACCCCAGAATTTACACTCTATTGTTCCATCAGTTGTAGTTCTAATCTCTCTTGATGTCTCTAATGAAGTATGAGTTACATCATCATTTATACCAATTGTAAAGCCATTTTTTAGACTTTCATTATTTAAATGGTCAAATACAGTAACTATTTGAGATGGAGTAGTGTCTTTTGATCCTAATCCATATCTTCCACCTATTATAACTGGTTTATTTTCTATATCATAGTAAGCAGTTCTTACATCTTGATATAATGGTTCTCCAGCAGAACCTGGTTCTTTTGTTCTATCTAAAACAGCTATCTTCTTAACAGTTTTTGGTATGTATTTGAAGAAGTGTTCTAATGAAAACGGTCTATATAAGTGAACTTTTAATAGTCCTACTTTTTCTCCACGAGCTGTTAAATAATCGATAGTTTCTTCTATAACATCACAAACTGAACCCATAGCAACTATCATTCTATCTGCATCTTGTGCACCATAGTAGTTGAATAAGTGATAGTCTGTACCTATTTCTTTATTTATCATTTCCATATATTTTTCAACAATTTCTGGTATTGCATGATAAAATCTATTTGATGCTTCTCTAGCTTGGAAGTATATATCTGGGTTTTGTGCTGTTCCTCTTGTTACTGGATTGTTTGGATTTAAAGCTTTGCTTCTGAATGCTTCAACAGCTTCTTTATTTGCGAATTTAGCTAGTGTTTCGTAATCCCAAGCTTCAATTTTTTGAACTTCATGAGATGTTCTAAAGCCGTCAAAGAAGTGTAGGAAAGGAACTCTTCCTTCTAATGCAGCTAAGTGAGCAACTGGTGCTAAGTCCATAACTTCTTGAACGCTATTAGTTGCAAGTAATGCATATCCTGTTTGTCTTGCAGCCATTACGTCTTGATGGTCTCCAAATATTGATAACGCTTGAGCAGCTAGTGCTCTAGCACTTACGTGAAATACGCCTGGTAATAGTTCTCCGGCAATCTTGTACATGTTAGGAATCATAAGTAATAGTCCTTGTGAAGCTGTAAATGTAGTAGTTAATGCTCCAGCTTGTAATGAACCATGTACTGCTCCTGCAGCTCCAGCCTCAGATTGCATTTCCATCATTTTTACAGTTTGACCAAAGATATTTTTTCTTCCTTGTGCTGCCCATTCATCACAGTGTTCTGCCATTGGTGATGATGGTGTGATTGGATATATCGCAGCTACATCTGTAAAGGCATATGCTACGTGAGCAGCAGCGGTATTTCCATCCATAGTCTTCATTTTTCTCATCGTCCAAACCTTCTTTCTTTGTAAAATTTACTTTTGAGTTTTCTCTCATAATTTATAATTTACATTATCTGAAAATAAAACTGATGATAAAAACTGGGAGAAACACTTTTAAAAGTACATTTTATATATAATATTTTTACTAAAAAATAGCACGTTATACACCTTTATTATATACTATAGTCTTCAAATTTCAAGTATTAATTACCACTTTAATTGTTAGTTTTTTAACTATTTGTTATTTCTATCCTTTAGTATAAACCCTTGATTTAGCAATGATATTTCTACATTGAATTTATCTTTTTCTAAATTTTCTTTATTTTTTTACTCTTTGTATTCTCTATGAATATAGGAATATAATATTTAAGAGCATTAAATTTTTAAATTTAATTTATATTCTTCTCTTAAAATTTTTACTCTTTTATTTTTTGTATATATTGTATTCTAAAATCCTCTCTGCCTAATATTCTATAAAAATTATAATGTTTTCTTTTTTGCATATTTTATTTTTAAATGGTGAATTCCCCTCCTATTTTCACTAGTGCTGCTTCTAGTAGTAATCTCGATTTTACATATATACTTTTACGCTACTCATTCTTTATAATGCTTTGTATGATTTTTATCAAACTTTTATTGTGAAATATATTACTATATGTGGTTTCTAAAATCACATAGTCATCTTCTGTAAATATAGTAAAGTTTTTAATTACAAGAATAATTACATTTTCTAAACTTTCACTATATACAATCTTTACCTCCACATAATCTTTATTTAGAAAAATTTCATAAATAGCAATTCCTAAAAAGTGTTCAGCAGTTTTTAAAAATAGCTCTCTCCTCTTCAAAAAATCTATTTATTCTTCATAAGGATAGTCATCAAAATATTTTAACACCTTTTTGTACCTTCTATATGGTATAAAGGCCTTACAAGTTCTCCCCCCTTTATTTCTCTTTTTTATTTTTAAAGTTTCAATCTACAGCTTAAGTATATGCAAAATTTATGATCATATTATTACATATACCTAAAGTTTCTTCTGTACATATTACTTTTCCTTTGAAAATCATTTTATATAATAAGGGTCTTCTTCTAATGGATTCAATATGAGCATTAGATAATATAAAAACACCTATTTTATCAAAATCAATTTTAAATAATTTAAATTTCATAATAGAGGATTGATAATTATGGAAACTTACTCTTTTAAAAAGCAGTTTTAAAAAATTTATTCAATTAAAATATATCCATTCCAATTATAAAAAGCCGTGATAATCACGGCTTTTTATAAGTTTCTATTAACTCTATAATTTTATCAATGCTATTTTTTACATCACTTTTGTCCATAACATCAACATACTTTTCTCTATTTAAATATAATTCATCTAGTTTTTCTAATAAAACTTTAGAATTTAAATTTTCTTCCTCTATAACCATGCTATATCCGTTTTTTTCAAAGGATTTAGCATTTAGTATTTGATCTCCTCTACTTGCCTTTGCAGAAAGTGGTATAAGTAAATTAGGCTTTTTAAGAGATAGCAATTCAAAAATAAAGTTTGCACCTGCCCTTGATACAACTATAGAAGCTGCTTTCATTAGATGTGGCAGTTCTTCTTTTACATATTCAAACTGTACATATCCTTCAATATTTTTATGCTTTTCTGATAAATTACCTTTACCACAAACATGAATTATATTAAATTTCTTTAATAGTTCTTGTAAGTTTTCCCTTACAACTTCATTTATAAATCTTGATCCTAAACTTCCACCAACTACTAATACAATTGGCTTATCTGTTTTAAAATTGCATATTTGCTGTCCTTTTATTTTACTACCCTGTAATAGCTCATTTCTTATTGGTAATCCAGTAAGTACCGCTTTTTTATTATTAATATGACTAAGTGCCTCTGGAAAAGTTACACAAATTTTAGTACAGTATGGCATTGAAATTTTATTTGCAAGTCCTGGTGTCATATCCGCTTCATGAATAATAACAGGAATTTTATTAAATTTTGCTGCTAATACTACTGGCACAGATACAAATCCACCTTTAGAAAATACTATATTAGGTTTTTCATTTTTAAGTATAGATATAGCATCAAAAACGCCCTTTATCACTCTAAAAGGATCTGTAAAGTTTTTAATATCGAAGTATCTTCTTAGTTTACCACTGGAAATAACATGATATTTTATATTTTCCGCCTCAATTAATTGGCGTTCTATACCATTTTTAGTTCCTATATATTGTATATCATAGCCTAAAGCTTTTAACTTTGGCATCAATGCTATGTTTGGCGTAACATGACCAGCAGATCCTCCACCAGTCATTATTATTTTTTTTTCATTCAAAGTATTACCCCCTAGAAATAGTTCAGTGTTTTTATTTAATACATAAATAACAATTATATAGATATACCAGCTCTAAAGTTAATATATATGTAAAAATAATGGATTCCTTTTATATTATAATTAAAATTATTAAATTCACAATTCGCGATTATTTGTACTTCTCCTTTATGAGGGAAGTTTTAAATTAATTCATTTTTGAAAGAACACAGTCACTCTTATTAAAAATCTTTTTAAAGAAATTAATTTGTATAATTAATTTTAACCATAATTGTGAATTAAAATATTTTAATGAGATAGTTATTAGTTATACATTAACTTTTTAGGTAGTTTATCCATAAATATTTTCAGTAATTATTTATTTCTTAAAGTTATTTAAGTAATAAATATATATCAATTGAAAATTAAAAGTCAATAAAAATTTAATAAAAAATAAAAAAACAAATATTTATTTTTTATTTTTTTATAAACTAAAAAATTTTTAACAGATGCCTAGATATTGACTTAGAATATTGATTTTAAAGTCTTTGTAAAGATTTTAAAATACAATTTATTTAAAAAATTTCTACTAAATATAATATTCATTTTTGTATAAATTGTTAAAATTACTATCTATATTACCTAATATATACCAAAGCAAGAATTATATTCAGTTCTTTCCTTTAAATTAATAAAATAAAAGATTTATATGCGGTTAAACTAATAGTACCAAAAGAAAAGGAGGTGTTCAAGAAATGGCTAATAACAATAACAGAATATTAGTTCCACAAGCTAGAGAAGGATTAAACAACTTTAAAATGGAAGCTGCTAGAGAAGTAGGAGTTAACCTTAAAAATGGTTACAACGGAGACTTAACTTCTAGAGAAAACGGTTCAGTTGGCGGACAAATGGTTAAGAAAATGGTTGAAGCTTACGAAAGAGGATTATAATTAATTTGTACTAAATAAAAAGGAGGTGCTCACAAATGAGCAGAAGAAACAGAGTTTTAGTACCAGAAGCAAGAGAAGGATTAGATAGATTTAAAATGGAAGCTGCTAAAGAAGTAGGAGTTAACCTTAAAAATGGTTACAATGGAGACTTAACTTCTAGAGAAAACGGTTCAGTTGGCGGACAAATGGTTAAAAAAATGGTGGAAGCTTACGAAAGAAATTTATAATAACTGCCAAAAATTAAGTGCTATAAATAAGAATCAAAAATTAATACTAATAATGTAGTTAATAGCTACTATATTTAGTATACCATTAACTTAAAAATTAAGGAGGCAATTTGTATGAGCAGAAATAGAGTTTTAGTACCAGAAGCTAGAGAAGGATTAAACAACTTTAAAATGGAAGCTGCTAAAGAAGTAGGGGTTAATCTTAAAAATGGTTATAATGGAGACTTAACTTCTAGAGAAGCTGGTTCAATTGGCGGACAAATGGTTAAGAGAATGGTTGAAGCTTACGAAAGAGGATTATAGTCTTAAAATAGCAGATTTACAATTGAATATGGATATAAAGATAAGCGTGGTCTAGATCACGCTTATTTAATTATTGATTTAACTTATAAAAAAATAAGAAACTCTAAGATTTAGAGTTTCTTATTTTTTCCTAAATATTTAGTTCATTTCCTTATTGCAAATCACAATTTTTATTATCATCTAATTCATTTTTTTGTTCATTTTTTTGGTTGTTCTTTAAGTTGTTTTGTACGTTTTGTAATTCATTTACTGAATTTTTAAGATCTTGTTTTTCATTTCTTTTATTTTCCATGTTTTTCATGATAGTTTCCTCCTTATATTTAAATTTTCTTTGCCTTACGATATTAGTATGTGTATTTAAGTCCTAAATATTCTTTAATAATATTGAGTATTATGTAACTATAATCCATAAAATCCAACTTTTTATTTAAACCTTTAATCTTTATAAAGTCTAACTATTTTTAGTTTAATTCTGAAATTTTCACATCTTTGAAAATAATTAATATTTTTACTATCATAATTAAAACTATTGAATCCACAATTAAAGAACTGGCGAACACTGTTCACCTCCACAAAAACACTAGCAATTGTATTGCTAGTTAAAAAACATTAAAGAAATTATTTTGATCAAAAATAATTTCCACCTTAATTGTGCATTTTGCATTGTGAATTAAAATACCATAAAGATATATATTAAGTTCTAAGGTAGTTTCTCTATATGCATGACGAAAGTTATTTAAGATATGAGATGTATTGGTTACTAATTTCTACTTAAATATAGAAAAACTTGTCTTTAAAGAAATTTTTTAATAATTTTTAAATTTTTTCGAACTTTTGTAAATTTCTTAGATATGCTATAATATATTTATTAACTAAATATTGTGCTTTAAGGAGTGTGTTGTAATTTTGGAGCCTGGTAGTACGTGGCAATTAATTATTTTAATCATTCTCATATGTGGTTCTGCTTTTTTTTCTGCTTCAGAAACTGCACTTATGTCTTTAAATAAAATTAGACTAAGACATATGGTAGATGAAGGTGTAAAAGGTGCAAATAAAGTTCAAAAGCTAAATGATGATCCAAGTAAGCTTTTAGGAACTCTATTAGTAGGCAATAATATAGTGAACATTGCCAGTTCCTCTATAGCAACTGCTGTTGCTATAAAAATGGTAGGTTCTGAAGGAGTTGCTATAGCAACTATAGTAATGACTATAGTAATTCTTATTTTTGGAGAAATTACTCCTAAAACCTTAGCTTCACAAAATGCTGAAGAAATTGCTTTATCAGTTGCACCTCTCATATCTGTAGTCTCAATAATTTTAAAACCTTTGGTTATGCTAACTACATTTATAGCTAATATCCTTATATCAATACTAGGTGGTAAAGTTTCTAATACTGTTCCTCTAATAACAGAGGCAGAATTAAAAACTATCGTAGATGTAAGTGAAGAAGAGGGTATTTTAGAAGTGGAAGAAAAGGAAATAATTCATAAAGTATTTGAGTTTGGTGACCTATATGTAAAAGATGCTATGGTCCAAAGAGTAGATATAATTGCCATAGAACTAAACTCTACTTTTGAAGAAATTATGCAGGTTATCAAAGAGGAGCAATTTTCAAGAATACCAGTTTATCAAGAAACTATAGATAATATAGTGGGTATTTTAAATGTTAAAGATATATTGATGGCTGATTTCAAAGAAGATGAGTTTCGTATAAAAGACCATATGAGAAAACCTTATTATACTTATGAATATAAGAAAGTTATTGATTTATTTAGAGAAATAAATAAAACCAGACAACATATAACCATAGTTTTAGACGAATATGGCGGTACTGTTGGTATTATAACCATAGAAGATATGTTGGAGGAGATTGTTGGAGAAATTGATGACGAATATGACGAACAGCATTCAGAAATTACTATAATTAACGATAGTGAATACCTAGTTGATGGAAGTGTTAAGATTGAAGATATCAATGATCTTATAGGAACTGATATCCACTCCCATGAATTTGATTCTATTGGTGGTTTTATTATAGGTGAATTAGGAAATTTTCCACAGTTGAAACAGCAAATTGTTTTTGAAGATAAAAAATTTATTGTTGAAGAAATTGAAAAAAATAGAATTAAAAAAGTAAAAATTTTATTATAAATTTATATAACTAAGATAAAACAAGGAAAAGTTATTCATAACTTTTCCTTCTTTATTATTTAACAAGTTAGTTAATAAACTTAAATAAGACTTCAATTGTATAAATTAGTTGGATATTTTAAAACTATTAATTTTTAATTGTATAGACACATTACCGTTATAATCATTTATAGATGGTAAAAACACTATATCCATCTTCAACCCCTGAGGATTTTCAAGCATATATTCATAGCTTTCTCCATATTCATTTTTTAACATTTCAATAAATTCTTCTACTTTATTAAAGCATATTGCATCTATATATCTATTAGTTCCTGATATTCTACATCTAAACTTTAAAGTATTTTTCTTTTCTCCAAGTATACTTATTCTTTCAATAGGTATATTTTTCTCTGCTAGAATTGGAGAATTATTACCTTTGCCAAAAGGCTCTAGACTACGAAGTTCTTCTATTAAATTAAAATCTATATATTTAAGTGGTAACCTTTCATCTATTCTTATTTTAGGAATTAAATCTTCTTCTGATAGTTCACAAAGCTCATTTAGCTTTTCCCTAAACAATGCTATGTTTTCTTCTTTTATTGAAAGTCCTGCTGCCATGGGATGTCCACCAAATTTATGAAGTAAATCCTTGCACTTTATAAGCTCTTCAAACATATTATATTCTTCAATAGATCTTCCAGAGCCTTTAGGCATTTCTTTACCTTTTGTTAATATTATAGTTGGTACATTAAATTTTTCTCTAACTCTTCCTGCTACAATACCTGCTATACTTTCATGTACATCTTCTTTATAAGCTACTAAAACCTTATCATTTATAAGTGATGAACTGTTTACCATATTCACTATTGCTTCTACACTATCATTAGTCATTTCCTGCCTTTTTTTATTTAATTCTACTAAAGTAGAAGCTAATTCTTTAGCCTTTTCTATATCTTCACAAAGTAATAAATCTACAGATAAAAAAGCTGTTTCTAACCTTCCTGTGGCATTTATACAAGGTCCTATTAAAAATCCAACATGATATGAACTCATTTCATTTCTTATATTTAAAATTTCTTTCAGTGCCTTTAAGCCTATATTCTTTGTATTATTCATTAGTTTAAGAGCTTTTTTAGCTATAACTCTATTTTCATCAATTAGGTCAACTACATCACATATAGTTCCTATACCTGCAATTTCAATTAAATCATAAGCACTTTCTACGGAAATTCCCATAGCTTCATATAAGGCACAGCTAAATTTAAATGCAATTCCTGCACCACATAAGTTTTTAAAGGGATATTCACAATCATTTCTCTTAGGATTTATAACTGCATCTGCTATAGGCATTTTATATACTCTTTCTCCGCCTACATCTTCAAAAGGTAACTCATGATGATCAGTAATTACTACAGTCATTCCTAATTCTTTTGCTCTCTCTACCTGCTCTAATGCAGAAATTCCATTATCACAAGAAATTATAGTATTATACCCATCTTCCTTTATTTTCTCAATTCTTTCACTGCACATACCGTAGCCTTCATTTTCTCTATCTGGTATATAAAAATCTACATTACCATTGCAATTTTTTAAAGCTTTATATAATATAACTGTACTAGTAACCCCATCTGCATCATAATCACCATAAATCATTATTTTCTCACCTTGTTCTATGGCATTTTTAATTATTGATACTCCTTTTTCCATATCCTTCATAAGAAGTGGATCATGAAATTGGGAAAAAGTTGGATTTATAAATTTATTTATTTTATCAACAGTATCTATTTCTCTATTCACCATTATTTTCACTATAATTGGGTTTAAGCCTACTTCTTTCGCCAGTGATTTAACATCTGTCTTAGTAGTTCTAAGCATCCATTTACTTTCCATTGGTTCACCTCTTAAATCATACTATTTAACATTATAGCAAAAATTTAAATAAATTTACAATTGACCTTTATTTAATTATTACTTTGTTATTCATTATATAGTTGTACCACTTTGAGATTTCATCCTATACATTCATAAAATTGTATTGTTAAGTTGTTTAAGCTTCCACTAATATGGAATTGAGAATTGACTATTGATAATGGACAATTATGGTGAATTCTGAATTGCTTAAGGTTAATTATAAATTTATTTAAAAGTATGATATAATCACATCATACTTTAATTTTTGAGGTGATTTAATGGATAAATTATTATTTGGAATTTCTGGTCTTCCTCTTGGAGATGAAAATACAAAATTTACTTATAAAACTGGCATCCCTCATTTAAAAAATTTAGGATTAGATGCAATGGAACTACCTTTTGTTCGCTCAGTTAATATAACAGATAAAAATAAAGATGATGTTTTTAAAGCTAAGGAAGAAAATAACTTTTACCTTTCTGCCCATGGCTCTTATTATATAAATCTAAATTCTGATGAAATTGAAAAACAAGAAAAATCTATTGAGCGTATAATTAAGGGAGCGGAAGGGCTTCAAAAAGTAGGTGGACGAAGTTTAATATTTCATCCCGGTTTTTATTTAAAAGATTCTCCAGAAGAAACCTTTGATACTATTGAAGAAAATTTGAGAAAAATTCCACACTTTGGAGTAGATTATAGGTTAGAGACTACAGGTAAACCTACTCAGTTTGGATCTCTTGAAGAGCTAGTTGAGCTTTGTAAAAGAGTTTCTACTTGTAAATTATGTGTAGACTTTTCTCATTTACATGCAAGATATAACGGTGCATTAAAAGAATATGATGATTTTGCAAAAATATTATCACATATAGGAGATAATTTAGGCCAGGAAGCATTAGATGATATGCACATTCACATATCTGGTATAAACTATGGTCCTAAAGGTGAAAAAAATCACCTTCCTTTTGAGGAAAGTGATTTTAACTATAATGCTTGTATAAAAGCTTTTAGAGACTTTAATATAAAAGGATGTGTAATTTGCGAGAGCCCTATTCTTGAAAATGATGCTCTACTTATAAAGAAAATTTATGAATCATTATAGAAAAAGCTAAGAATAAGATATTTCTCTTATTCTTAGCTTTTTATTATAATGAAATCTTTTTAATCATCAGCAATTGATTTTTTATTTTATAGTCAATTTCTTTTATTATTCTATATATACTTAAAGCAGATGTCCCTAAAAGCCACGGTAGGCTAAAAATCACAAATTCACGAACATCTGAATTTTTCAGTACTAACATAAAATTACTCTTATTTAAAGGCATATCCATACCTATTATATATAAAATAATAAATATTATTTCTGTAGAAAATATAGAAAAAATAGTGGAAAGAATAACAATGTATTTTGTGTTTTTACCCATTTTCCCATTTAAAAATTTATATCCTAGAAATGTACCTTCTACAAAGATGACTCCTGAAACTATTACTAAATCTTCAAAAAATAAAATTATCATTATATTTATTATAAAGGCTGCTATTCCTCCAAATATAGCGCCTATAGTTCCTCTAATATAGTTTTTACGTTCTAACTCCAAAGCATCTCTTTCAGTTATAACCCTATTAATCTCTTCTGTATAACAGGCTTCATGAACTTCACATAATATATTAGTTTTAAGTATAACTTTATTAGCACCATTTTCTCCACAAAACATACATCTGTTTTGAAAATTTATATTTAATAGATTTAAAAACATAGTAAAATCACTTAATATATTTTCTAACTTTCTTCCACTTAAATACCACATTTGCTCTGATATAATCATTTGTAAAATTTCTTCTTCAAAAAAATAATTTTTCAAATTAAATTTTTTAGCATTATTATCTAAGTAACTTTGAATTACTTTAATCTCCTGCTGAGATATCCCCTTTAGTGGCACGAATATATGCTTGCATTTATTACCTTGAAAAACTGTAAAATTATAATTATTATATTTCCCACATATAAATTTCTTATATCTTTTCCAACCTTTAGCTTTAAATCGTCTAAATCCAAACATTATAAATAAATCAGAAATTTCATTAAATATTTTTCTATTAAGCATTTATTTTCTCCTGTCATAAATTTTTTGAAAAGATAAGCTTCATATAAAAATTCTACTAAAACTATGTCCTATTAACTTTACTTATGTTTGTTCTTATCTTTTTTATAATGAAACTTTTTATTTTAGTGATCCTCCTTTAATTTCAATATTAATTCTTCGTATTACATCACCAATACTTAAAATCGCCACAATTGAATTGACCACTAATTCCTTTATAATTAATAACAAATTTTCTTTTAAAGCTGCTATATAGATAAAATTTTCTATAGTAAGAGACGCTTTATTAAATATTATAGAATATATGATATCTGCTATAGGTATAAGTATCACTGAGAAAATAGTTGAAAAAATAATAATACTTTTAGTACCTCTTCCTATCTTTCCTCCTAGAAATTTATACCCTTTAAATGCTCCTAAAACTATAAAAATCCCTATAATAACTAAAGTTCTATTAGTAAAAGCACTAAATAAAAGATTTAATATTACAACTATAATTCCTCCTAATAAAGCTCCTATAGTTCCTCTAAAATAATTTTTATTTTCTAATTCTAAATTATTTTTTTCAACCTTTAGCTTTGTATCTTTTTGTGCATAGCATTCCTGATGACTTTGACATAATACCTTTTCCTTAAGTATTGTTTCATAAGCATTGTCTTCTCCGCAAAATATACATCTGTTTTTTAGATTTATATTAGATAGATTTAAAAACATAGTAAATTCTTCTAAAATATTTTCTAATTTACCACTGCTTAAAGAGAAAAATTTTTCTGAAATATTTATACGTAAAAATTCTCCTTCAAAAAAATAATTTTTCAAATTATATTTTTTAGCATTGTTAGTAAAAAAGCTTTGAATTATTTCAATTTGCGGTTTAGATATTTCTTTTAAGGGCATAATTATTCCTTTATAGTTATCTCCTTGAAAAACAGTAAAATCATAATCATTATATTTTCCATATATAAAATTTTTTCTTCTTCCACCCTTTTCTTTTAAGCTTTCCAAAATTAAGTATTTTAAATGGTTTCATGTGTTCATTAAACATTTCTTTTGCTCCTTTTATAAATATTTGAAAAAATTTTTCATATAAATATCCTAGTAAAGCAATATGAAGTTTGTTTTATACTATCGCATAAAAATTCGACCTTTTTCTTGTATTTCTTGACATACTATTGCATTTTATTATAATTTATAACATTCAAGCAAAATATATATAATTATATATTTTTTTACATTTATTTTAGTAATTTTATATTAACAATTATATATATAAAAAAACAAAAGATAACTAAATGTTGCCACTTCTTGTTTTAGAAATTAATCATAGACTTTAAATATTAAACCTAATTTCATTATAATTCTCAATCGTCAATTGCTTTAAATTGTGAATTAAATTATTTTAAAAAATACTTATCTATGTATTAAATTTTTAATCAATATTTTTATATAATTTACTTAATCTCAATATCTAAACCATATACTACATTACCTTTAGTATATTCAGCGCTTATCATTATAACGTATTTACCTTTTTCTTTTGGAAGCATTACTTTATTGTCTTTTAAATCTACCTCTATACCTTTAGCTCCACCTATAATGTCTATATCTTTTATAACTATTGCGTTATAAGACTTAGGTTCTTCACTAAATTCTAAAGCCATCTTGCTACCTTTTTTAACTTTTTTAAACACTGTTGGCTCTTGATTTAATTCTTCTTTATGAGCAGGAGTAGTAATTTGCTTATCTCCAACATAATACATGTAGTCTCCTAACTGAACATCCATTTCTTTATTGTCTATAAATACTTTTAGTTTAGGTAATTCATTAACTAATGGATCTACTTCTACTTTACTTTCCATTTTATTTTCCATTTTATTTTCTTCAATGCCGGAATCTCTAGAACATCCAAATAACCCAAAACTTAGGATTATAGACAGCATAACATATAATACCTTTCTCATCTCAATCCCCCAAATATAGATTTTATTTATACGTTAAATTTATCATATATTACCATATAAATCAAACAACTAACTGTCTTTTAAAGGCTTCTAAAATAAGGGATGTTGTGAAACACATAGGCTCCCTATACAAAATAAAAAACCATGCATAAACAGGAAAACAAATTCCCTTATATACATGGTTTTATTCATCAAAATTTACAAATATCTGTTTTGCAACAGCACCTTATTTTGATTTTATTATTTGAATAGTCGGGTTCTTAAGGACTTTATTCGCAACTTTAAGAATTTCATCCTCAGTTATATCTTCTATATCATACTCATTGAATAAAATATTGTAATCCTCATACATAATATCAAAAATACATATATTAAAGGATAATGATATAGATTTTTCTAGTCCTAAAATTCTTTTTAATTTTAAAGATTTTATTATGCCTTTAATTTTTTCATCTGTAAAATATCCATCTAAGACTTTAGCTTTTTCAATTTCATTATCTATAATTTCAATTGAAGTGTCTATATTTTCTTTTGAGGTACCAAGGGTTATAGTGTATAATTTAATACCATTTTCATTTTTTAATTTAGAGCTTATATCATAAACTAACCCTCTTTTAGTCCTTATTTCATCATATAAAATACTACTAGTCCCTTCGCCAAAAAAAGAATTAAATATTCTAAGTAAAGTTATTTCTCTCTGATTTAAATTGTGTATTGGAAAAATATATTGTATTTTACAAGAGTTTATATCACTTTTTTCTTCAATAAATGTTCCATATATATTTTCCTCATAAACTATTTCATTATTTTCATAATATTTTTCTTGCCACTGAGAAAAATATTTATCTATTATTTTATAAACATCTTCAAAACACAATGAAGATACTACCGAAATAGTACAATTATTAGGTATATAATATTTATCATAAAAGCCTTTTACATCATTTATGGTAAAAGACTTTATTATATCTTCATTCCCTATAATAAGATCTTTTATTCTCCTATGAGTAAATCCATTAAATAATACCCTATCTTCACAAAATTGAGATGTATCATCACCCCATTCCTTTAATTCTTCACAAATCACCGATATTTCATCTTTAAAATGCTCTTCCTCAAAAGTAGGATTCAATAGTATATCACTATAGACTTCTAAGCCCTTTTCAAAGTCTTCTGAAAGGCCAGTACCATAATAAACTACATAAGGATAATTTGTCATAGCATTATGAAATCCAAAAATTTTATCGCATTGATTATTAATTTCTGCTTCACTTCTATTTTTAGTTCCTTTAAAAACCATATGTTCAACCACATGTGCTAATCCAAGTTCATTACTCTCTTCTACCATTGCACCTGCATTGAATCCTATTGTAAAAGAAGTTATAGTGTTTTCACTATGAGTATAGATAAACTTTAATTTATTTTTTAAAAATATCTTTTTCATAAAGCTTACTCTCTTTCAACACTCTCTATTTTATCATCACTTAAAAATAGCATTATATTCTTTCCACGACCTGCTCTATTTTGTGTGCTTATATCACTTATCGTAATTGTTTTTGTTTCTCCTTTTAAAGTATTTAAAATTAAATTTGTTTTTAATTTATCTACGCATAAATACTTCTCTTTTTCATGTAGTTCTCTACCTAGTTCTTCATAAATTATATCTCCAAAGATAACACTATCATCATCTTTTAAGCTAATAGCAGTAACTCCACTAGCATTTTTACCCATAGTATTTATAGTAGAGATATTAAATTTAATACACATAGCCTTTTCAGTAACAATTAGTGCCGAATTATCACTATTCTCTAAGGATACAGAAATTACTCTATCATCCTCAGTTTTTAATTTATATCCAGTAGTTATGATATAATCTCCCTCAAATTCGCTACATAAGGTTCTTTTAATTAATCCTTTTTTAGTGATAAAGTAAAAGCTTTTTTCATCTTCATATTTATTTAAAGAAATTATACTAATAATCTTATCCTCTTTATCATAATCTTGAAGCAGTTCAACTAAACTTATTCCTTTCTTATCTATGTTCTGAAGAATATACCCTTTTAGCTTATATACCTTCCCTCTCTCTGTAAATAAAAGAATTTCCTCATTACTATTAGTTAAGGTTATAAGTTTATCATTAGACTTTCTATTACTTGTTCTTATAAATCCCTTAGAGTTTATACTTAAGAAAAACTCTCTAAATTCATATTCATCAGTATACTCTATGGATATAACTTCATCGCCATTAGGTAAATTAAAAAGTTGCTTTCCTAGTAGACTTCTATCACTTTCTTCAATAATCGGTTCTTCTACATTAAAGCACAAATCATTTTTTGTATTAACTTTAATAAAGCACTCTTCTCTATCTTTATTAACTACCTTTACATCTACAAGCTTTTCATCTTCTCTTAATCTTAATGCAGAAAGCTTTGTATAATTAGTATTAAATTTAGAAAGCTCAGTTTTCTTTAACATACCACTAGAAGTAAATAATAATAAATTTCTTGGATCTTCAAAATTCTCTATAGAAAAAGCTGCTACAATAGCTTCTTTAGATAAATCTAAGCTTTTTATTAAACTTTCTATTTTTTCTCCTCGTTCTTTCCATTTAAATTCTGGAATAGAAATTCCCTTTAATTGATACATATTTCCTTGAGAAGTAAAGATAATTAAAGTATCTTTTGTATTACTTTGAAGTAAAAATCTATTATAATCCCCTTCTCGATGATCTATATCTTCTACATCCTGAGAAGTTCTATTAAATGACTTTAGTGGTGTTCTCTTTATAAAGCCTTCATTAGAAACAGTTATAACTATATCCTCTTCTATTATTAATTCTTCTAATTCTATTTTAGCTTCATTGTCATTTTCAATAATTTCTGTTCTTCTTTTATCAACATATTTATCTTTTATCTCTAAAAGCTCTTTTTTTATAACTTTTATAAGTTCTTTTTCATTATCTAAAATTTTTCTTAGTTTTCTCATAAGAACTTCAAGTTCTTTATATTCCTTTTCAAAAGTTTTTATTTCAAGCCCAGTCAATCTATATAGCATCATTTCTAATATAGCTTCTGCCTGAAGTTCAGTAAATGCAAAATTAGCTATTAAATTTATAGCAGCATCCTTTTTAGACTTAGATGCTCTTATAGTTTTTATAATTTCATCCATAATATCATTAGCTTTTATAAAACCTTCAACTATATGAAATCTTTTTTCCGCAATTTCAAGTTCTTTTTTTGTTCTTCTAGTTACTACATCCTTTTGATGCTCAACGTAATGATGTATTAGTTCTTTTAATCCTAAGGTTTCTGGTTTTCCATTTGCCAATGCTACCATATTGAAGGAAAGATTAGATTGAAGTTCTGTTTTCTTAAATAAGTATTTCAAAACTTTATTTACACTTTCCTTAGTAGCACTTTTCTTAAATTCTATAACAGCTCGTATTCCTTCTCTATCAGATTCATCTCTAATATCAGAAACTCCTTCTAATGCTTTAGAATGTTTCTTATCTCCAGTCATATCGGATATGGACTGAAGTAATTTTGCTTTGTTCTTTCTATATGGAAACTCTGTTATTACAATCCCTAATCGGCCATTTTCTAAGGTCTCAATATGAGTCTTTGCCCTTAGAGTTACTTTTCCTTCTCCTGTTTCATAAGCAGCTAAAATAGCATTTTTTCCTATTAATGTTCCACCTGTAGGTAAATCTGGACCTTGAATGTATGACATTAATTCTTTTGTAGTTATGTCATTATTATCTGCATAAGCTAATGAAGCATCAATTACCTCACCCAAGTTATGAGGTGGTATATTGGTAGCAAGACCTACTGCTATACCAAAGGCTCCATTTACTAAAAGATTTGGGTATCTTGCCGGTAATACAGATGGTTCTTTCTCTGTATCAGAATAATTGTCCACCATATCTACTACATTTTTATCTATATCTTTTAAAAGTTCCGTAGAAATGTTTGAAAGTCTAGCTTCTGTATAACGCATAGCAGCAGCGCTATCTCCATCAATACTTCCCCAGTTTCCATGACCGTCAATAAGCGGCATTCTTGTAGAAAAATCTTGAGCTAAAATTACCATTGCATCATATACAGATGTATCACCATGTGGATGATACTTACCTAATATATCCCCTACTATTCTTGCAGATTTATAATAAGGCTTATCTGGAAAAGCTTTAAGCATATATGCTCCATAGAGTATTCTCCTATGAACAGGCTTTAGACCATCTCTTACATCTGGTAGAGCTCTATCTTTTGAAACTTCTACTGCATAAGGAAGATAGTTGTCAGGCATCGCCTCATGTAATGGTGTATTAATAATATTATTATCTATTGGAATTTGATTATTTTTCTTCGCCATGATTTAACACCTCCTAAAATTCTGCGTATTTATACATATAATTTTTCCTTGGTTCCACTATATCTCCCATTAAAAGTGAAATCATTTTTTCAGCTTTTGATGCATCTTCAATAGTTACTCGTTGAAGAGTTCTAGTTTCTGGATTTAAGGTAGTTTGCCATAATTGTTCAGCATTCATTTCTCCAAGACCTTTATATCGTTGAATTAATGCACCTTTTCCAATTTCCTTTTTTACCTTTTCTAACTCTTCATCACTATAAGCATATTTAGAAATCTCACCATTTTTACTATTTTTATAAACTTTATATAATGGAGGAAGTGCTATATATAAATGTCCATTTTGAATTAAGGGTCTCATATACCTATAAATATAAGTCATCCATAGTGTACGTATATGATATCCATCTACGTCAGCATCACTCAAAATAATTATTTTATCATATTTTAAATCTTCTTCTTTATAATTATCTAAAACTCCTGTTCCAACAGCTGTATTAAAAATTTTAAGCTCTTCACTAGCTAATACATTTTCTAACTTTTGCTTTTCTGTATTCATTATTTTACCTTTTGAAGGCATAATTGATTGAAACCTTCTGTCTCTAGCTTGTTTAGCACTACCACCAGCTGAGTCTCCCTCAACTACTATAAACTCTGTGAACTGCGAATTTTTAAGAGTACATACTGCTATCTTTCCTGCTAATGGTGATGTACCATTTCCTATTTTCTTTTTTTCAGCTTCATTTATCTTTTTAATCTTTTCTCTACGTTGTGCAGCAGAAATAGCATTATTTATAATAATAGTAGCTGTTTCTTTATTATCTTCTATCCATTCACCAATCTTTTGATAACATAGCTCATTCATCATAGAATAAGCCTCTGCATTTCCTAACTTTGTTTTAGTTTGACCTTCAAATATAGGATTACTGACCTTTATTTTTACAATTGCTGTCATGCCTTCTCTTAAGTCATCACCTTCAAACTCTTTATCTTTTTCTTTAATTAAGTTAAGTTTTTTACTCCACTCTTTAAAGGCTCTAGTCATTCCAGTCTTAAAACCAGTTTCATGAGTTCCTGCTTCTGTTGTAGGAATATTATTTACATAACTAGCTATATGCTCTGTAGTAGAATCCGTAAATTGGATACAAACTTCACCATCCAAATTAACTCCATTAACTTCTCTTTCGCCACTAAATAAAATAGGGTCCTTATGAAGTATTGTTTTACTCTCATTTAAATAATCTATAAAGTCTAATAATCCTCTTTCAGAATGGTAAGTTTTTTCTACAGGTTCACTTTTTCTATTGTCTTTTAAAATTAAAGTTATTCCTTTATTTTGAAAAGCTAATTCCTGAAGTCTTTCATCAATAAGATCAAATTTATAATCTATATTTCCAAAAATTTCACTATCAGCCATAAAGGTTATTTTAGTTCCTGTTTCTTTAGTCTTACCTACAACTTCAAGCTTAGTAACTGGAGTACCAGGCATTTTCTTTTTAAGCTCTTTATCATAAGCATATTCAAAACGCTGACGAAAAATTTGTCCCTTTTGTTTAACTTCAACCTCAAGCCAAGATGAAAGCGCATTTACTACTGCTGCACCAACACCATGAAGTCCCCCTGAAGTTTTATAGTTAGAATTATTAAACTTTCCTCCTGTATGAAGTTCTGTATATACCATCTCTACACCAGACTTCTTTTTTATAGGATGTATTCCTGTAGGAATTCCCCTACCATTATCTATAATAGTTACACTTTTATCACTATTTAAAATCAATTCTGCACTATCTCCATAACCATTAGCAATTTCGTCTATGGCATTATCAAAGATTTCCCAAATACAATGATGAAGTCCTTTTGTTCCTGTTGATCCAATATACATCCCTGGCCTAACTCTAACAGGTTCTAGTTTTTCTAAAGAAGTTAAATCTGTAACTTCATAACTGTTAATATCTTTATTTTCTAAAATCATTCTTACCTCCATACTAAGTTTGTTTTTGGTTACAAATGTTATTTTATAACTTTACTTATTTATAGTAAAGATAAAAAAGCAAAAAACAGAAACAAATGTTCTGCTTTTTGCTAATTCACATCATTTTTATAGTTATCAATAAAGTCTTCTAATTGCTTTGCAGAAGCTTCTATACTTTCTACGATTATTTTTAAATCATATTTATATTGATTAGAACTATGCATATAAAGCGGATCATAATATCTTACCATAAGTTCCTTTACTACGTCTATATAATCATTATTTCTTACTCTTTCACAATATTGTTCCAAATTAGCCACACTAATATGCTTTCTAATCTTCATTATAGCATCACAAAGTTCTTCATTACAATTTTTTCCTTTAGTATATTCATTGATGATTAAATTGCTTCTAAAATCTAAATCTGCATCAATAAAAACATGTATGCCTTCTTTCATTTTATTATGGATATATTCTGGTATTAAAACTCTTCCTATTCTTCTACTCTCAGCTTCAATAAAAACATAATTACTCCTTCTATTTTTAAGTTCTTCATAAATTAAAGATTCAAAGTACTTTTGAGAACGAGTTTCTCCTAATCCAACGGAGCCCAAGATAGACCCTCTATGATTAGCAAATCCTTCTAAGTCTAATACATCACGATCATTTTCCATAAGCTTTTTAAGAATTTCAGTTTTACCTACCCCTGTATTTCCATGAAGTACTACATAAGTAACCCCTTCATTTAATTTTGGAAGTTCTTCATTTATTACCGCTCTATATCCCTTATATCCATCTTTAATTCTTTCAACTTTTACACCTAAAGCACCAAGTAATTCTGCTATAGAGGCACTCCTCATACCTCCTCTTGCACAAAACATAACAACTTTCTTATATTTCTTCTCTAAATCTATTATTTCTTCATAAATTTTAGGTAGCTTTTTAGATACTAAATCTACTCCTAATCTCTTAGCTTTTTCTGTACTTTCTCTAGTATAGATAGTGCCTATTAAAGCTCTTTCCTCATCATTAAACAATGAAATATTTACTGCTCCAGGTATTGTTGCTTCCTTGTATTCCCCTGGACTTCTCACATCAACTAAAACATACTCTCCTCGAAGTTCTTTATAATCAATTGTCCTAACCATTTTTCATCCACCTTTATTTTAATCCATAACTTATACAATCAATAATTAATTACTGAAAATATATAATTATGATTGCTTCTTCTCTTATACGAAGTTTAAGTTCAGCTTATTATAACTGAATTTCTATTTAGCTTTAAATCACTAATTTTCAGCTATGAATTATTAAAATCTTCTACAGTGTTATATTTTAATATTTATTTGCACTAAGTGTCAACTTTATAAACTTTTCTACTTATATTTTTAAAAAATAACTTAGTTCCTTATTATAGGCTTCCCACTTAATTATTGATTTATTAAATGCTAGAAAGTATTCAATTCACAATGCAAAATTCGCAATTGTGAACATTTCTCAGCACAGACTGAGAAATTTTAAATTAATTAGTTGTAGCGGCGAACAGTGTTCGCCACAGAATAACTAGCAATTGCATTGCTAGCTAAAAATCCATTAAAGAAATTAGTTTGATTAAAACTAATTTTAATCACAATTGTGTATTGTGAATTTTGAAACGTGTATTGATTAAAGTTGTATATTTAAAAAATAATGGTAATATATAGATACAGGAGGTGTGTGATGAAAAACCTTGTAAAAAAATATGAAAGAAGAGTATCAGCCTTTGAACATCTTGAAAAATGCCAAGATAAATTAATGAATTTCATTAGTAAATTAAGACTTATTTTGGTTATAATATCACTTTTAGTATTTTTTCTTTTATACAAAAAAGGAATTTATTCCTTGTCTTCCTTAACTTTTATTGCTTTTTTAATAGCATTTTTTCTTTTAGGAAATATACATAAAAATCTTGAAATGAAAAAAACTCTTATAATGACTATTAAAAATCTAAATAAAAAATCTATTGATAGAGTTGCAGGTAAATGGAAAAGTTTCTCTGATACTGGAGAAGATTTAATGATAAAAAATCATAACTATGCTATGGATTTAGATATTCTAGGTAAAGGCTCGCTTTTTCAAATGATAAACTGCTGTAATAGCTTTTTAGGAAGGCATAAATTAAAAGCAGTTCTTTGTGGAGAAACAAATTTTTCTATTGAGGAAATATATGAAAGGCAAGTTGCTATAGAAGAAATTGCCTCTAATTTAAGCTTTATGCAAAGGTTCATTAGTGAAGGCGAAAAAATTAAAGATGAGTTTAAAGATCCTTCTGAACTTATAACTTGGGGAAGTTTCTATAATAAAATTTATTTAAAGCCTATAGTTGCCATAGCTATTAAAATTTTTCCTTTAATAACAATAATATTTTTAATATTGCCTTTGTTTATCCCTAGTTTATCTTTTAACATAGGAAAGATCTTAATAGGATTTCAAATTATTCTTTTAATAGTAGATGTAAAAAATAGAGAAGTTCTTCTAAGCGAAATTTTTAAATATAAAGAAGATATCTATGCCTATGGCTCAATGATAGAGCACTTTGAAAACAAACATTTTAAAAGCAGTTATCTAAAAAAACTTCAACAAGACTTAAAGGGTAATAAAAATAAAAAAGTAAATTATCAAATAAAAGAACTTTCTAAAATAATTTCTCTTATTCAAGATAGAAAAAACTTTTTATATTTTCCATTAAACATATTATTTTTAATGGATTATAGGGCTATATTAGGCCTTGAAAATTGGAAAAAATCTTATGGAAAAAACATTCAAAAATATGTAGAAGTTGTTGGGGAAATTGAAGCTCTTTGTAGCTTAGCGCTAATAAATCATGATAATCCTAATTACAGCTTTCCATCTTTTGAAAAAAATAATCTTATGCTAGAAACTAAAGAAGCTCATCATCCCCTATTAGGAGAAAAAGCAGTATCAAACAGTTTCTCTTTAAACAATATTAATTCTATAGCATTAATTACTGGTTCTAATATGTCTGGAAAAAGTACCTTACTTAGGACTATAGGACTTAATATGGTGCTTTCATATAGTGGAACTAAAGTAGCTGCTTCTAGCTTTAAATGTAGCAAAATGAAAATTTACACCTGCATGAGAATTGTTGATAATCTTGAAGAAAGTATTTCTTCTTTTTATGCAGAAATTCTTAGAGTGAAGTCTTTAATTGAAGCTTCAAAGGATAATGTTCCTATATTCTTTTTATTAGATGAAATATTTAAAGGTACCAACTCTACAGATAGACATATAGGTGCTAAGGTTTTAATAAATCAATTAAGCAAAAAAAATACTTTAGGAATGGTATCCACTCATGATCTAGAGCTCTGTGATCTTGCTACAGAAAACTCTAAAATTAAAAATTATAATTTTAGAGAATACTATGTTGATAACAGTATTCATTTTGACTATAAATTGAGAGAAGGTGTAAGTAAAACTAAAAACGCATTATATCTGCTTAAAATGGCAGGGATTGAAATTCATTCACTATAGTCAACAGATAAAAAATTTAAGATTATTATATAGCTTTAAAAATTAAATGCTAGAGCTTCTCTCTTAGGGAAAGCTCTAGCATTTATAAACTATAATTAAATCTACCTTTTAGTAACAGTAATAAATTAATTGAATTATTCCTCAACTGGTTGTTGACTATTCATAGACCAGCCATCATTTCTTACATCATACATATCTATATTATCTACAACTTCAATTCTTTTTAATTTTTTCACTACACCAAAAGGCTTTGCTAGTGATAGCTTATCTCCTCTTCCACTGATAATCCAAAGAATTTTATATCCTTTAGGCGTAACTTTAAGTCTCTCTTCACCTTCACCATCAGTAAAATATATAAGTATATTACTTTTATTTTTATTAACAAAATCAAAAACTGGAGAAAATTTTGTACCACCTTTTGTATCAACTTTTTTCTTTAAGTCTATAATAGATTTCACAGTATAAACTCTTCTTATCTCACTATCACATTCAACTATTGTTATTTTATGATTATAATTTTTTACAATAGAAAAAATCTCTATAAATGCCTGTTCGATTTCTTCATCACTAATACTTCCACTTATGTCAATTGCTATGGTAATCTTAGCGATTTGTTTGGATAAGACTCCTCTTAAATCATATCTTTCTGGTTGCCTTCTATTCCTTCTAGTTATAGTTTTTTTATATCCACTAGGTATGTTTCCCATAAGTCTTTTTAAATATATATTCCAAGGAATTTCTGCAGTTTTTCCATTTAAATCTTTAATCATAGTATCTATAAATACAGGTAAATGACCTTTCCATGCTTTATCAACATGTTTTTTAGTAAGTTCTTTTAAAAGTTTTTCATCTATTTTCTCTGAAAATTCCCATATATCATGAGTTGTTTCTGGATTATATTCGTCAGCAATTTCATCATTTGCCTTAGTGTCATCTTCCTCAGAATCGCTATCTTCATCTAAAAGATCCAATACTTTTTGTATTTTATCCGTATAATATTCCATAGTACTAAAAGGTTCTAGTTTAACTCCATACTTTAAATTAACCCAATCTATAGTAATAGAATATGGTGGTAGATTATCTATATATTGATTAACTGCTAAATCCATGGCTATATTTAAGGCTAATGTACTATATTTTTTCTTTAAATCTTTTGCCCTATTTAAATGTAACGATAAAATATGATGAATTTCATGCTTAATTTGACCTTGCATCTGTTCTAAGCTACATTGAATAAAAAGTAACGGATTAAAATGTATAGTAAAATTTGAAATGCTTGCTGTTATTCCAGTAGGTGTAGCTATTTCTAAATTAATATTTCTTTTCATATGAAGAAGAAAATGTCCATAAAAATTATCTCTATCTTCCATCAGTGAAAAGTTTACCATATCTATAATTTGAAAAAATTTTTTATTAAAACTTTCTTTTAAATCATCTTTTTTCTTTAATTCACTTATTTCCTCATAGAGTTGTTTTCTTAAATTCTCAAATTTATTATCCATAAAAACACCTCCTAGTTTTTCACCTCACTATAAGCTTTAAAATATCCTTCAACAAAATCATCATTACATAAGAACTTAGAATATAAGTTCTTATGATTTTCTTTTATTTCTTGCATTATCCCTACCTTTAAGTCTACAGGATATAGTTGAAGAAAATCCGAAAATATTTTTATCTCCCTTTCCTTATTAGCTTTATTTTCTAGATAAAATAACACATTCTTTGAGGTTAAATAAAGTCTAGAATGACTTTCATTTTTCACTTTATCTTTTAATTCCTGTGAAAAACTCTCCTTTTCAAATATTTCTTCATAGCTTATTAAAGGTTCATTGCTACTTTCAATAAAACTAATAAATTCTTGTGCAATTTTAGTACCTACATTTCCATTTAAAACATTAAAAAATATCCTTGATGGTATGTTTTCTTCATTATTTTTATAGTAATTATAACTCTTTGAAACTCTCTCCCAACTTCTAGGTGTAGCCTTAACGGTTTCTTCTAAAGTTGAAGTATGTAAATACTCTGGAAAAGTTGAAATAAATTCTACTACTTTATTATTTAAATTATTTTCAATTGCCCATTGAAGCCAGCTTTTAACATCACTCTCCATCTCTAACCATACAAATCTATTTTCTTGTGCAGGATCCATATCTACTACTTGATAGTCAGTATCCTCGAAACTATTATATTTATTTGAAGGATTCATAGCTGCTAATATACTAACATTGTCAGGTAAACTGTAACCATTTATCTCTCTATTTAGTATTAAGTTCATCAATTCTTGTTGTACTGTATGTTCACATCGATTGATTTCATCTATAAATAATAGTACTTCTCTACCGTTAATTGTAGCATTATCAATTTCTTGAAGTTTTGTGTGAATAGCATACACTGTTCTTCTCTTTTTGACTTCCGACCCTTCTTTATTAAATTCTATATAATCCTCTACTGTAGGCAGACCACCTATTTCCCCCTCCTTTAAAAGATTTCCATCTATAACAATTAAATGATAACTATTCCTCTCAGCAAGACTTTTGGCAAGAGCAGTCTTCCCTATGCCGCTTTCTCCAATAATTAAAGGTACCGAATTAGTTTTAATAACCAGTTCAGCACTTAATAGTGTATCTACAAAATTCATAGTTTCCTCCTTAATAACTTAGCCTCTGATCTACTACAATTCTTTTTGATTTTTTACTTCCATATTTGTATATAAAAAGAACTTTATCCATAGATATATTATTATTATTTTTTTCTATACTACTGCAATTTAAGAAATCTATTACATATTTTTCATCTATATTTTCATCATTAAATTTATCTATAAATACTTTTTCTACCTTTTCAATAGGAATACTATCCTTAAAATACTTCATTACAAGTACATTTTCCTTTAAAAATAATAGTTTTTTCTCTTCATCTATATTTTCTATAAAATTTAAGGCTGCTTCATTTTGTTTAATCGCTGTAAGTTCAACTTCTGTAGAAGGATTGTCAATAAATCTTAAAGCATTATAATTAAAAGTTACTGCTGCAAGTTTTACTTTTTCAGTTGGATTTTTTATATATTTTATAGAATCAAAATCCTTTTCTACAGCCATAAGTTGCAATTCTTCACTTGGATCTTTTATATATTGTATCGCCCATCCTTTTTGTTCTATACCTAACTTAATTAAATCCTCACTAGGATTTTTTATAAATTTTAAAGTATTCCAAGCTTCTTTAACTACATATATACACATTTCTTCACTAGGATTATCAATAAATTCTATTGACCATATATTGCTTCTTAATGCTATCTTTTTCATCTCTTCTGTAGGATTTTTTAAATATTTTATTACCGTTCCATTTTTTCTAAGTGCTGTAAACTTCATTTCTTGTGTAGGAATTGAAATATTCCTTATTAAGATCGGATCTCTTTCAAGCATAGCAATAATTTGTTCTTCTGTAATTTTTCTCACCCCTTAGCTAATAAAATTTTGTAATAATAATTATTAAATAATTTTCTCTATTGATTATATAAAAAAATATATAAAAGAAAAAGAGCCTACAATAAAATTGTAGACTTAATTAATATTTATTCAATGCATAACTTTAGAAATTTCTGATTTAATTATAAACTTTGTATTATAAAAAGTAATTTATACTAATACTACATAATTTTAATTCTATTAAAAGGATAAATTATAATTCTTGCTTTTCCTTTAATATCTTTTTTATGAATATATGGATTATCCCATTTTCGGCTATCGAAAGATCTTGCTCTGTTATCTCCTAGAAAAAAGAAATGATCTTTAGGAACTAAGTATTCTCCTCCTACTTCTTCATTGTTTAAAACATAACTTTCTTCTAATTTTTTATCATTAACAAAAACTTCACCATTATCTTGAATTTTAATTTTATCTCCACCTATACCAATTACTCTTTTTATTAGTAATTGGTTTTCTTCTTCAGAATAAAACACTACAATTTCTCCATTTTTTATTTTATCTTTATTATATACCCTTGTAGCAATAAGTCGATCTCCTGACATTATTGTTGGTTCCATGGAAGCAGAAGGTATTTTACAAATAAAGAATAAAAAACAATTTATACCTAATGCTAAAATAATACCTACAATGGCAGCTAAACTCCATTGTCTTAATTCATCTTTTATCATGCTTTTCTCCTATATAGTATACTAAATTAAAATGTTTTTATTATCATAGAATCTTCGTCAATAGAGTTTATTTCTTCATTTGTTATATCTTTTATATTTGTAAAATTACAAGGTAATCCTCTTGCTGCAAGCTTATTAGGTCCATCCATTAAATGAAAATGAAGATGAGGACAATTTGAATTACCACTATTACCTAATTTACCTAGTACTTCTCCTGCTTTAACTTTTTGACCTTTCTTTACTTGAACACTATTTGGTATCATATGACAGTAAAAGGAGTATTCATTATTTGCATGTTCTATAACAACATAATTTCCTGCAGAACGTGGAACAGGGCCATGAATCTTTTCAAGATTATCATAATGACTTCTTTCTAATTTATTCTTATATCCTAGTGAATACTCTGGAAAATCATTATAAGCTTCTATTACCGTTCCATCCCCAATAGCCACTATTTCTTTTCCATAATGGACATATTCTTCATTTTCCATTCCCTCTTTACTTATAAGCATAAAATCCTCATTAAGTTGACCTAAATCAAAAGCAAACTCTGAATTATAACACCATCTATGGCTATCAATAGAAGAATAGATATCTGTAGCTATCCAAGTTCCCTTTACAGGAAAAACATAAGGATTTTTTACCTCATAAGCTTTAAGTGAAAGACTATGGGTATGGTTTATATTTTCATTATTTATATTATAATTTATAACTATTTCCACTTTTTCAATTTCATCATGGGTAATTAAATTAAAATATTCCGCCATAATTACAAACTGCTTATTTGGCGATATTGTTAGGTTTGCACTTAAGCTATTATTATTCCAAAATTTTTCTAATCCTAAACATTCATAAATTATATTTTCTCTATAAATATTTAATTCTTCAATACTATTCTCTGCCCTCTTTTCAAGTGTGTTCCCCCTATAACTTATTTCTTTTAATGCTTCTCTCTTGTTATTAAATAAAATAAAAGAAATTGAATTTAAAACAATATTTTCATTAAAATCATTTTCTATAGCAATTAATCTTAAATAAAAATCATTTTGAAATTTTCCACCTAAATTCTTGGTTATAGGAATTAAATAATCCTTTGGACTAGTAAATACTTTCATAATTGTTTACCTCCATATTTTACTTACAGTTATATTCTATTAATTTTATTATTTTCCTTTAAGATATATTAACTTTCCAAGTTACTTGTAGTTATATAGTTTTAAATTATTCTATTTTACTCACTATAAGATAAAAATAACCTACATATAGTAAGTTATAAATAAATTAATTTATTTTTAAAGTAACTTTAATTCTTTCACTATATTAGGAACAGGTTCTCCAATTAAAGCAGATACCATATTTTTAGCTGCCAACATTGCCATTTCATTACGAGTTTTTAAAGTAGCTGAGCCTATATGAGGTAATAGTACAACATTATCCATTTTTAGTAAAGGATTATCTTTATCTATAGGTTCTTTATAAAATACGTCTAGTCCTGCACCGCGAATTTTGTTCTTTTCAAGTGCGTCTATCAAAGCGGATTCATTTACAGTTTGGCCTCTTGAAGCATTTATAAATATAGAAGATTGCTTCATAAGGTTAAATTCTCTATAATCTATTAATTTTTTTGTTTCTTCATTAAGTGGAGTCATAATAACAATAAAGTCTGGCTTTATTAAAAGTTCATCAAAGGTACTATATTTTACATCTAGCTTTTCTTCCACTTCTAAGTTTCTATGTCTATTACAATAAATTACCTCCATATCAAAGCCAAACTTACCTCTTTTTGCAATTTTCTCTCCTATTCTTCCCATTCCTATAATTCCTAAAGTTTTATTATAAACATCTACTCCGAAATTTTCTTTATCTATATCTTTATTCCACTTTCCATCTCTTATAAATTTATCAAGTTCTACTACTCTTCTAGAAGTAGAAAGTATAAGTGCAAAAACTAGATCTGCTACAGTATTATCTAATACATATGGTGTATTTGTACCTATTATATTTCTTTTTTTCATTTCTGCTAAGTCAAAATTATCATATCCTACTGTCACATTACTTACCACTTTTAATTTAGGTGCTGCATCTAATAATTCTTTATCAATTTTAGCACCAAATTGAATGAGCCCATCTACATCAGCTATAGATTTTAGTAATAAATCCCTAGGTATTTTTTCATCTGAATTCCAGATTTCATAATCACAATACTTTTCTATATAATTCTCTACTTCCCTTGATACATTTTGAGCTATAAATACTTTCGGTTTCATAATTTCTCCTCCTAAAGATAATTAAGAGCTAATAATTAAAAATTGTATACTATATTAATATACAATTTCAAAGTTTCGCATCTTATTACTTAATTCATTCCATATATAAACTTTAGAATATGTTCCTTATCTGGAACATTATATTTAAAAAAGTCCATAACTACAGCATCTAAATCATAATTTAAAGTTTTAAAACTAACATCCATAACTTTTCCATCAAATTCTAGAATTGCAAAGCTTACAAGACCATCTCTAGAACATCCTATTGAACCAGGATTTATTATTGGTTTACCACTCCAATGTTTAACTAAACTTTGATAATGAGTATGTCCAATTAACACATAATCACAAATATCTCCATAATCTTCTGTGTACTTATCTAAAGTAACTTCTTTGTATAGTAAAGGTAAGTCAGTCATACTATCTATTCTAGAATGTACCATAAGTATCTTCTTACCGCAAATATTAATAACTCTTTCTGTTGGTAAAGTTTTTAATCTACAAATTCTCTCTTCACCTAAAAGCTCAATGTTCCAATTTTGATGCTCGATTTCTCCCTTTGGAAAATTTTCAAAATCTCTATTTATTAATATATGCTCATTATTTCCTAAGATATTTACAAATCTTTTATCATTCATAACAATATCAAAAACTTCTATTGGATTAGGACCTTCTTGAATAAAATCTCCTAAGTTAAGAATATATTGTACATCTTCATTTTGATTCTGTAAATAATCTAAAAAAACATTTAAAGCATGGATATTAGCATGAATATCTGCCACAACAATCACTTTTTCTTTCCCCATAGCTCCCTCTCTTTTGCCCCCTTGTATAAATTAATATATCTAAATATTAAAAATATTCCCAAATATCTGTATATTAATATTATATCATCAAATAATGAGAAAACAACATAACCACATTGAAAAATAACTAGTAAAATTACTAGTTATTTTTGAACATATTTTATAAGATTATCTATTAATAATTTAAATAAGTTCTTAGTAATACTATCTATTTATTTAAAAATTCATCATAATCTAAAACTTTAATAGCATTAGACAAACTCATTATAGAACCTAAAAATCTCTTAATATCTATGTCTTTAACACCATATATTTCTCCACTATTTACTGTGCCAGTAGCATCCTGTATAAAAGTCACATTATATCCTTTATCAAAAGCAGCAATAGACGTAAACATACAACAATATTCTGTATTAAATCCTGTAACAATTAATTCATCTATATTCTCTGCCTTTAATACTTTTTCTAAATTAGTTTTATAAAAAGCGCTAAGAGTTGTTTTTTCAATTACATAATCATATAAATTATCAAATTCTTCATGGATTTCTGAAGAATTGTTATTCTTATTAAAAGGACTTTCTTTTATATTCTCTATATGTCTTGTAAATATAACTATTTCGCCCTTTTCTCTAAATATATGAATTAAATTTTTTATTTTATCTTTTTCTTCCCCAAAGTCTTTTTGACCCAATATGTAATTTTGCATATCTAAAACTAACAATGCTCTCATAAATATCCCCCTCACAATATTGTAATCAATTTAATATTTATATGAAAAAATTTAGAATATCTAAATCATAAATTCTTTTCTTCTAAATACTTGTTATACTAAAGTTATATTTTAGATTATAAAATATATAAATTTATAATTATGTTTCATTTTATTAAATATTCTATATTATCAATTATTTTATTTATATAATATGTAATTCAAATTCATGTATTATTAAAATATAAGGACAATATAGATATAAAATTTAATATTCTTTATTTAGGAGTGAGGATTATGACCAATAATTCTAAGATGAAAAAATTATTTATGTTTTACTAGGAGTGATGTTTCTCTGTTTTTTCCTAAGTGGCATAATATTTTTATTTAGTTCAAATAAAAATGTTGTAATAAATAATAGTGATAATAGTACTGGAGTTCAATTTAGAACAGAAAAAAACTTATCAATAGATAACATAAATAATATTGATCTTGATGCTGCTTTAGGAAGCATAAAGATTACCTCAGAGGATAGAAAAGATGTAAAATTAATTTTTAGTTACAATGAAAGTTTTTTTAAAAATTCAGTTCCAACTCTAAATGTTAATTCCTATGGCACAGAAGCAAAAAAGAAATTAAATACAACAAACAGATCAAGTCTTAAAATTTAAATTTTGAAAATAGTAGAATATCCTTAGAAGTTGTGATTCCTAAAAAATTATAATAAAGCTCTATCTTTAGACAGTTAAATTAGAGATATAAATTTAAACAACTTAGATTTAGATAATTTAGAATAAAAGCTTCTATCTATGGGTAAATCCCTTATAAGTAATATTAATTGCAACTACTTTGAATATGATAATAGTATGGGAGACTTAACTGGAGATAAGATATATACTAAAGAAAGTGAAATTGAACTTTCTATGGGTTCAGCTAATATAAAAATTTTAGAGGAAATTTAAAAGCTGAAAATAGCATGGGAGAAATAAATATAGAATACGATGAATTTAATAATAATGTAGATTTAGAAGCATCTATGGGTTCTATAAAACTAACTCTTCCTAAAAAATCTGAGTTTTTCTTTTCAGCAAAAACTAGCATGGGATCTGTTAGCTGTGATTTTCCTTTAAATACCTCTATTCATAAAGGTTCTGAAATAGATGGAAATATCAATAATAGTAATAATAGAATTATTGCAAATAGCAGCATGGGTTCTATAGATATTAGAAGTAGAGATTAATTTTAAAATTTAAATTAAGAATTTAGAATCATTTATTCACTTTTAGGCTTACTAAAGTACAAATTTATATAAAATATTAAATGCTTAGGACTTAAGTCCTAAGTATTTAATATTTGTTAGCTTTTAAATAATAATTTTACTATTTATCCTATATAACTTTATACTATATTAATCAATTAAATTAGAATTAATTTTCTTATCACTAAATAACTTTTACTCTTTACTATAAATGCTAAAGCTATAACCGCTACTATAATTGAAAATTCTTCAATTATAGCAATACTTTTTATTACTCCTGCTTGATGAAGTGCTGCTGGAAAATCTATTACTGCATGTATCAATATAGCTAAGAATAAGTAAATTTTTTTTCTTTCTTTTAAAGCATAAAGAACTATTAATGATAAGGCAGTTTGAATTATTATTGCGCAAATTCTCTCAATCGAAGCTATTGCCCATATATAACTTGGTGAGCTTACCATTTGTATATATACTGTCTTTAATGCTTCTACTGGTGCTCCTTCCACTTGCAATAGTTTTTCAAAGCTTCCACTATTTATTTGAAATGCCATTATAATATTGTTAAAAAAAGTCATTCCTACTATTAACATTGCCTCTATGCCCCCATGACCAATGCCATAGGCAAGACCATCTTTCCACTTTCTATTATCTTTTAAAACAAACTTAAACATTAAATATCTGCTCAGCTCTTCAAATATCCCTGCCATAAGGCCACCATATAACATATAAAGCCAAGGGTTTTTAAAAAGTTCTGCAGTAGTTTTATTGCTTATTAAAACCATTTTATGAATTGGTGCTTCTAAAATTTGAGTAGCTATAAAAAGCCTATAGCACCAATAAATACTACTTTTAAAGAAATTTTTTCTTTCTTATAAAAAAATATAACTAATAAAATAGGCAATATAGTACTTACTAAAAAAGTTAAAATCATAAAAAATATAGAATTATTACTTACCATAAAATCATCTCCCTAGCAAAGGTAATTTTGAGCCTTTATACATTTTTCGTAAATATTGTTTTATTATTTATTTCCTATGATGAATACATACATTTTTTATTAAAAGCTAAATTTAAATAATGTACACATATCTTTTTGTTATATACTATACCACATATAACAATTTTTTTAAAATAAAATTTACCAAGCTTTTCATAATAATAGTATAATTATATAATTTTATTCTTTTTTATCATCTAATTTTTAATAATATTTAAAAGAGTATTAAAAAAACCATGGCTTATGCCATGATTTTTCGTTATAACTCCCAGAGTCTAAAAATTAATTCAAAAAGAATCACAAGTAGGACTCTCATTATGTTTGTTTATAATTTTCTTTTCTAAAAGCCTATCATGATCTTCTTGAGAAATATCATTTAAAGCTTTAAATTCATATCCTTGTTCTTTTAATGCTTTAATTACATATTTTAATGCAGCAGGAGTAGTTTTATTGCTATTTCCATCATGCATCAATATCATTAATGTAGATTTATCTAAATTTTTCTTATTCATTTCCATTGTAAAGTTTTTTATCAGTTTTTCTACAGGAATATTAACTCCTACAGCATCTTCTAAAGATACATTCCAATCTACATAATATAATCCTCTACTAACTAATTCACCTCTTATATCCTTTAATACTTCTTTATTAGGTATTCTAGTACTTGACCCACCTGGCATTCTCATATACATAATAGGTTCTTCTTTAGTAATATCATTTATATCTACATAGCATTTTTCATAGTCTTGAAAATATGCCTCCTTGGAACTATAATTTTTATCCAAATGAGAATGGCTGTGTATGCAGATTCCATGTCCCTCATCTTGAACTTGTTTTAATATTTCAGGGTTCTCCATAGCCATTTCGCCAAGAACAAAAAAAGTACCTTTTATATTTTCTTCTTTTAAAACTTTTAATATTTCTAGTGTAACTTCACAAGGACCATCATCAAAAGTTAAATAAGCAACTTTCTTTTCATTTGATGTACTATCGTCACCTTCTATCAATCCAAAAGCAGGGATAGATATTGTCAATAGAAAGAAAGTTAAAATTAATGCTATAAATCCTTTTACATTCTTCATTTTTCTCACCTTCTGTTATATTTTCAATAACAATAGTATTCCTTAAAAAATATTAAATTATCCTTATATAAACCATCTTGAGAAAATAACAAATACTCAATCAAGAAAGTGAATATTTACTTATTCATATACAATGTATCAAAATCAATGCTATAATTTAATTAAAAGGTTTTGGAATGAGGTAACATTATGAGAAAAAATTTAAGGCTACTTTATGTATTCTTAATATTCTTGTTTATATTTATTATAAATTTAATAATTCCAATTAATAAAAATAATATAAATCCCTATACACAGAGGTTATTCTTAATTTGCTCTACAATCACATTAATAATTACAATCTATATGATATGTAAAGCAAAGAAACTTGAGAAGAAAGATATTCTTATAGGAATACTATTTGGCATTATTGCTGGAGTTAAATCCCCATTCATGGGACTATAACTACTATTGCATATATAGGATTAAGATGTATGTTCAAATATAGTAGTATTGATGTTCCTATTTTTAAGGATAAAACCTTTAAAGGAATACTGGGCTCTATTATACTTGCTATTGTTTGTGGTGGAGTGCTAGGTATAATTAACTTATTATTAGGAATGTCTCAACATAAGTTATCACCTTCATTTTCTAGCATGTATTTAATAACTGCTTTAAGAGCAGGAGTTTCTGAAGAAATAGCATTTCGTTTATTTATGTTTGCAATATGTGTTTATTTACTAAAGGATAATCCTAAGTTAAAAATAGAAAATTTTCTATGCTACATTATTATGGTTATACCCCATGTTTTATTACATTTCTCCGATATGATAGCAACAACTAGTATCAATAGCATAATTGGAAGTGTAATAGTGCTATCATTATTATTTGGATTGCTATTTGCGTTATTACAGCGAAAAAGAGATTTATTTTCTGCTATTGCAGCACATACATTAGTAGATTTAATTAGATTTATTTGCCTTGGCATATAAGATATGAAATATAAAATATGAATTATTCTTTATCAATAATAAAAAACTGCTAGAGTGCATCTAGCAGTTTTTTATTTATTACTTAGAGATTTTCTTAAAATAATCTCCTCTTATAATCTTGTCAGAAAGCTCTATACTATTTTCAAGGTGTTCAACATCACTTTCTGTTACCTTTCCCTTAACTTTAAAGTCAGAAAGTATTACATTGTTTTTATTGGTGTTTAATAAATTTTTTCCCATGGCATATTTATAATTTTCTTTATCTACTCCCATCAAATAAGCTACTGTAGGAAGCGTATCTATTTGCCCTCCATAAGTAGAAATAATTTCTCCCTTTAATCCCTTGTTATAAATTAATAGTGGTATTTTATTTTCATTATCTAACCACCATTGCTCCTTAGGTTCAATTTGATTAATTTTATCTTGAAAATACTTATGAACGCCGGTATGATCTCCATAAAGTACTACCACTGTATTATCAAGTATACCTTCCTCATCTAACTTTTGTATAAACTCTCCTATAGCACTATCAGTGTAATTAACAGATTGAAAATAATCTCCTAATTCATTTTTATCAAAATCCTCATCAAGATTAAGGTTTCTATATTCTTTAGGAAGATTAAAAGGAGTGTGACTAGTTAAAGTTACTGTAAAACCATAAAAAGGTTGTTTTTGTTCTTTTATAAAATTAATGGCTTGATTAAAATAAGATTTATCACTAATACCTAATCCTATTTTTTCACTGGTATCTAAATTTTCTGCTGAAACAAACTTATCAAATCCAATAGAGGCTAATGCTTTTTTATAATTCCAATAATCTCCACTATCTGGATGAATAGCAATAGAAGAATATCCTAATCCCTCCATTAAATTTGGAAGTGAATGTGGATAAGTATTATTAGGATATCTAAAAAATGTTGAACCTTCTCTTACTGGATGAATTGATGTATTCATAATTAAATCACTATCTGAACTATTTCCATTCCATACTTGTTCATGAAAGTTATCAAAATACAGAGAATTACTTATCATTTTATTTATATTAGGCGTTATTTCTTGACCATTTATTTCTTTATTTATAACAAAATTTTCAAGAGACTCAACTTGAATAAATAATAAATTTTTTCCTTTAAACATATCTTTATATTTATTATCTATTAAATTTTCATCATTATTTTTATACCAATTATCTATTTCTTGTGATTTTTCCTTTGAAAATTCATAAGGTTTTACATTTAGATAAAAATTATATAAATCATATACATGATATCCTATAGGTCCTAAATAAAACATTTTATTATTTGGCATCATACTTTTACTAAAAGATTTTTCTCCACTAAAACTTTTGAAGTTTTCATTTATATTTAAGAAGTTTACGGATAAATATAAAATAGAAAGTATGGTTAATGTAAAAAATAACTTTTTACTTTTTTTCTTATTAGAATCTATTGTTTTTCTTTTTTTAAATAAGAAAATAGCTACAAATATATCTATTAAAAATAAAATGTCTATTGGCCTAAATATAGCTAGAATAGAACTTCCTAAGTTTTCTGTATTAGACCCCATTTGAAGTACAAATAAATTAAAATAACTTGAAAAACTTCTATAAAAACATAAATCTGTTATCATGATGATTGATATTACTATATTCAAAATAAATAGTATTTTAAATTGCGTTTTCTGATTGAACAACAAACTTATTGATAAAAGTAATATTATACTACTTAAATAGATTGGAATTACTGGTAGATTAGTTATCACTCTATTTAAGTTAATAGAAGATGCTCCTACTGAATCTATTACTGCCATAAAAAGAATTGTTTTTATTAAAAGAATTAAGACAGTAAAAAAGTAATATTTATAATCAATAAATACATCTGATATTCTTTGAGGAATTGTTTCTTTTATCTTAGGTTGTTGTAAATTTATATCATTCATAATTTCCTCCTCATTAATTGTTATATTGAATTGTATCTGAATATTTAAACTCTATTTTAATCCCTCACTAAAATGTTCTTTCTTTAGTTTTAAATTTATAATTGATTTTTTTAACTAGCAAAAAAATTGCTAGTTAAAAAAATCCATTAAAAAGTTAATTCTTTATTATTAATTTAAAATTCATTACTAAGTTTTAAATTGCTTAAAAAATCTTCCTCTTAATTTTCCTTTCTAATATCAACATAGTCATCTCTACATATACTAGCTTCTTCAAAGGTTGCCATGTGTTTCATTGTATATAGTGCTGCATCAATTATGTTAAAAGCTAATGGACATCCTGAGCCTTCACCTAATCGCATTTTTAAATTTAATATAGGCTCTAAATTTAATTCCTTCATCATATATAGTGCTCCTGGTTCAGCAGATAAATGAGATGGAAACATAAATTCCCTAGCATGTGGATTTAATCTTTGAGCACAAAGTGCTGCCGCAGAGGCAATAAATCCATCTATAACTATAGGAACTCTATTTTTAGCTGCCCCAATAAAGCATCCACAAAGTCCTGCAATATCATATCCTCCTACTTTACTTAATACATCTATTACATCATTACTAGAAGGCTTGTTTACTTCAATAGCTTTTTTAATAACTTCTATTTTATGATTTAGCTGTTCATCTGTAAGTCCAGAACCTTTCCCAGTAACCTTGTCCACATCAATTCCAGATAATATACTTAGTACTGCTGCACTTGTTGTAGTATTTCCTATCCCCATTTCTCCAGTACCTAAAATATTATAACCTTGACTTACTAGCTGTTCCACAACTTCAATTCCTGTTTCTATAGCTTTTATTGCTTGTTCTCTAGTCATTGCAGGTTCCTTAGTCATATTCTTTGTACCATAAGAAATTTTTTTATTTATTATTTTATCACTTTTTATATCAGAGTTTATTCCAATATCTACTATGGTTAAATCAGTGTTAGTAAAATCTGAAAGTACACATACTCCTGTAATCCCTTTAGTAAAATTGTAAGTTACTGTTTCTGTTACTTTTTGAGGACAAGTACTTACCCCCTCTTCTACTACACCATTATCAGCACACATTATAATAATATTTCTCTTAGAAACCTCATTATAAATATCACCTGTTATTCCAGCAATTTTTGCTACTATATCTTCTAATATTCCTAAACTACCTATAGGCTTGGACAATGAATCTAATCTTACCCAAGCTTTCTCCTCCGCTTCTTTATATGAAGGCCTTATACTTTCTAAAGCATTGTTTAATATATCCATGGAAGCTTCTCCCCTTATCAAATAGAATAAACAGATGACAAATATATCATCTGTTACTTTGAGCTAAGACATCTGAAAGGAAATAATAGATCAAAGATGTTAGTATATTTTATATCAGACAAGGCGTCAGTTTCTGCTCATAGTGGAGCTATGGGCGAGTTCTAGCAGCACAGTATGATTGAAAATAGACCAGCATACTGGTCTATTATTTTTTTAAGATGCCTAGTATAAGTTTATGACATAAACATAATAAAATCAATAAAACTTAATAAATCTTAAGCGTACATTAATGTATTTCTAATATTATATTTTAAAATCTGTTGGATCATATTCTTTAGCTTTAGGTTCACCAAACACTGCTCTAGCACTCTCTGCTTGAGGATCATGTTTTATATTTTTCTTTTTAAATTTTCCGTCCTGCATTTTATTATTTTTGGTGTTTCTCATCTTACTACTCATTCTAACCACTCCTTTCTCAATTTTAGCTTCTCCCGTAGAATATTTAAATATTCTTAAAAAATATTGGATTTTCTAGGTCTTAATAAAACTAAGAAATCACTATTCAAATTATAATTTAAGATAATAGGTAAATTTTAAAAACTAGCAAATTCATTGCTAGTTTTTAAAAATATGCTATGTAATTTTTTAAAAAAGAAATCAATTGTAACCTATTTATATATTTTTAATCTGCCAATCAATTGGATTTTTATTTAAGCTTTTTAATATATCATTGGCTTTCATAAAATGATTACATCCAAAAAATCCTCTACTAGCAGATAATGGGCTTGGATGGGCTGCCTTTAACATAAAATGATTCTTATTTGTTATAAGCTTAGCTTTTTCTTTTGCATTATTTCCCCAAAGAATAAATATCACCGGATCCTCTCTATCATTTAAAATTGAGATTACTCTATCAGTAAATATCTCCCATCCCTTATTTCTATGAGAGTTTGCCTCTCCTGCTCTAACAGTAAGTGCTGTATTAAGTAATAGTATTCCTTGTTCTGCCCAATTAACTAAATATCCATTATTAGGGATATAACACTCTAAGGTATTATGAAGCTCTTTATACATATTCAGTAACGAAGGTGGTGTTTGTACCCCTGGCTTTACTGAAAATGCTAATCCATGAGCTTGGTTAGGTCCATGGTAAGGATCCTGACCTAACATAACTATTTTTGTACCCTTATATGAAGCTAACTTTAAAGCATTAAATATATTGTGCTTATCTGGATAAATAGTTTTAGTCTTATACTCTTCAATTAAAAATTCCCTAAGTTTTTTATAATAGTCTTTCTCAAACTCATCTTTTAATAGTTCATCCCAATCATTATTTAAAACAACCATATTTATCTCCTTTTTAATTATTATAATTTTAAGTTTTATACTATTTTTATTATAAGCTTATCTTTTTAATGTATCTTAACTCCTAAATCTATATTGAACACTCTCTTTCTTAAATATACTCTATTTTTATCTGGTAAATATATGCTATACATTATTATAACAAAAAATAAAGGTTTATAGCTTATAATAAATATGCATACTAGTTATAAATATTATAATTCACTCTACTTTCTTATGTTTACCTGCTAAAATCACAATTAGGTTGACAATTATGATAAATATACTAATTTAAAAGTAAAAAATTTAAGTATTATATTTTTATAACATTTTTTGTCTTTAAAAGACTTTTTATTCCATTAATCTTTGGTATAATAATTATGAGGTGATTACATGTGTATTGAAAATTTAAAACATATTATTAAAAAATCCAACAATATAGTATTTTTTGGCGGTGCAGGGGTGTCTACGGAATCTTCTATACCTGATTTTAGATCTGCTGAAGGATTATATAATTCTTCTAATAATAAAAAATATAATCCTGAAGAAATACTAAGTCATAGTTTTTTCATAAGGTATCCAGAAGACTTCTTTAGATTTTACAAAGAAAAAATGTTATATCCTAATGCTTCTCCTAACAGTTGTCACTATGCCCTATCAAAACTTGAAAAGATAGGTAAGCTAAAAGCAGTTATAACTCAAAATATAGATGGTCTACATCAACTTGCAGGAAGTAGAAATGTCTTCGAACTTCATGGATCTGTTCATAAAAATTTCTGTATAAAATGTAATAAAAAATTTAGTTTAGATTATGTTTTAGATAGTAATACATTAGTACCTTATTGTGATAATTGTGGTGGAATTGTAAGACCTGATGTTGTACTATATGAAGAATCTTTAAATCAACAAATTTTAACTAACTCTATAGAAGCTATCACAAATGCAGATACCTTAATTGTAGGTGGTACATCCTTAGTTGTTTATCCAGCTGCTGGACTTATAAGATATTTTAATGGGAAAAATTTAGTATTAATAAATAAATCCTCTACTTCTTATGATAATTATGCTCACTTAGTTATAAATGAAAGTATAGGAAAGGCACTAAACTTTATAAATGAAGAATAACTTAATTAACTGGCTGTTGATAATTAAAAATTAAATTAGCTTTATTTAAATTAATTTTTTAATAATCTCTTAATTACTTTATGATAAATATATCTAAGTAGCTCTTTCAAAAAACAAGTTAAAACTTCTCCACAAAGGGAGAAGTTTCTATAACTATATTTTTTAATTATTCCTTATTAAAGTTTTAGTTCTTTTATAATTTTAACTGTATCCTTATACCCAAGTTCCATTCTTTTCAGAGAATTTTCTAACGAGAAATCTAAAGTTCCATTAAAAAAATCTCCAATAGGTTCACTAGGTATAATTTCAATAATTTCTAGGCCTGGAAAAGGTTCTTTATCTATTATATAACCTTTTTTTAAATGAACTGCTATTATTTTTTTATATCCTGCTTCATACAAAGGTAGTATTGGTATATTTTCTACAATTCCACCATCAACATATTCAATATCATCAATAATTTCTGTACCAAAAACTAGTGGAAGGGCTGAGGTTGCTAGTAAAATTGTTTTAATTTTTTCCTTTTCACAGCTATTTAATTTAAAGTATTCTGTGTTCATATTAGTTCTATAACAAAGTATTTTAGGTTTATTTAAAGGAGCTTTGCAACAAGAAGCAAAACATTCTATATCCGTATGAGATAATCTCTCCAAATCTACTAAATTATCTAAAATATTTATTATTCCTTCCTTAGAGAATATACCATTAACCTCCATATCCTCAATTCGTTTTTTTAAACTTGCACTTCTTTTCCTTTCTCTAAATTTTATATAACTCTCCTTTAAACATCTTAAATAATAAATATATTTTTTTTCTTTTAAATAACTCTTTTCACTATTAGTGTTTTTTATCTTTTTATCCTCATAGTTTTTTTGAATAGTTTTTACGATATTTTCTTTTTTATTTTCCTTTCCAAATGCCTTTTCTGGTGATATAGAAGTCCATAGATTTAAGGCTAAATCATATTCACCTAAAGCAAATAATACACCATTTAATGCCCCTATAGATGCTCCTGCTACAGCACCTATAGAATCCTCTATACCATAATCCTTAAGTGCTTTCCATACTCCTATTTCATAAGCACCTTTTCCTCCACCACCAGCTAGAGCAAGCCCTATTCTCTCCTTCATAAACTCACTCCTTTAATTAAATTATAACTATATACAATAAATATTTTGCTCTTTAAAATAAGCGATATTAAATCAATTGTTCCCATTTTTTTATTAGTTCTTCTAAACTATTTTCTATAAACAATTTTTCTTCATATAAAGTATTTAAACTTTCATAATCTATAGAGTTAGATATCATTTCTTTCTCAATATTTTTTAATTTTACCTCTAGAGATGATATTTCCTCTTCTAAATCTTCCACTTTTTTTTCTTTATTTTTTAGTCTTTTATCTTCATCAGTACTTTTATAGGTTTTTTTACTAATATTTTTTTCATTTATAGTTTTTATTTTATTTTTCTGCTCATTTTTCTTTTCTTTATAATAATCATAGTTACCTATATATGAATTTAATTTACCACTATTTAATTCAACTATACCATGACATAGCTGATTTATAAAATATCTATCATGAGATACAAAGAAGATACTACCTTCAAATTCTTTTAAGCACTCTTCTAATACTTCTCTTGAATCAATATCTAAATGGTTAGTAGGCTCATCTAATATTAGTAAGTTAACCTCATCATACATAAGTTTGCATAAACATAATCTGCTTCTTTCTCCACCAGAAAGGTTTTTGACTTTTTTAAAAACTTCTTCACCAAAAAACATATATTTTGCAAGATACTCCCTTGCCTTACCTTCAGTTATTGCAATGTCTTCTCTAAAACACTCTAAAACACTACTTTCCTCATTGTTAAACTTAATCTTTTGAGGTAAATAACCTAACTTCACTGAAGCTCCTAACTCTGCTATACCACTATCTCCACGATAATCTTTTTCATTAAAACTTTCATCAAAATTATTTAAAAGTATTTTTAAAAGTGTTGATTTTCCTGTACCATTGTCTCCAATAAGAGCTATTTTTTCTCCATAAATTAAAAGGAAATTAGCTTTATCTAATAAAATTTTATCATTGAATTTTTTACACAACTCTTTAATTTTTATTACTTCTTTACCGGAACGATTTTTTACCTCTAATGATAATTTTATATTTTCCTTCTCTACTTTTGGTCTTTGAAATTTTTCCATTTTTTCTAATCGTTTTTCCATACTTGCTGCTCTTTTGAAAAATTTAACATTATCAGCTCTTTTTCCCCATTCCCTTAAATCTTTTATAGTTTTTTCCATAGATTTTATCTTCTTTTGCTGATTTTCATAAGCTTCTAACATTCTAAGAATATTATCTTCTTTTTCTTTAACATATGAAGAATAATTTCCTATATAAACTGTAGATATCATATCTTCGATTTCTACAATTTTATTAACAACTCTATCTAAGAAATATCTATCATGTGAAACAATAATTGATACTCCTTTATAATCCTTTAAATAATCCTCAAGCCACTCTATAGATTTTAAATCTAAATGATTAGAAGGCTCATCTAAGAGCAAAATCTCAGGTGACTCTAGTAATATCTTACCCAATATCACAGTAGTTTTTTCTCCACCACTTAAACTATTGAATATTCTATTTTTAAAACTCTCAGTAATTTTTAAGCCATTACAAATCTTACTTAGTTTTTCTTCTATATCATATCCTCCTAAAATTTCAAAAGATTTTTGTAACTCCTCATATTTATATAAAACTTTTTCTAAATCTTTTCCTTGAAGTATGGACATTTTATTTTCTAGTATCTTCATCTCTCTTGCAATCTCATTAACTTCATTAAAAGCTAAATCAAGTACATCTATTACCTTAAAATTATCATTATACTGAGGAAGTTGATCTAAATATCCTATGGTTGCATCTTTTCTTACAGTTACCATACCTCCATCATTATTTTCTATTCCACCAATTATTTTCAAAAGTGTACTTTTACCACATCCATTTCTTCCTATTAATCCTATTCTTTCTCCACTATGAACCTCAAAACTTACATCCTTTAAAATCATTGTAGCTCCATAGTATTTTGAAACTTTATTTAAAGCTAACTCTATCATATTAATACCTCCATGTACCTCTCTAATATTAATTTTTTATAAAATAAAATAAAATAAGCCTAATAATATCCATAAAGCTTTCGCTCATACTTATGGACATATTGGCTTACAAGAATAGCTATTCTTTTTTAAATATTAAAAGCCCTATGGAAAACCCATAGAGCTCAAAAAAACACTTTTCCTTATAAAAAAAGCTAAAGATATACTCATGGATTTACACTTATATTAGCAATATACTTAAAAAAGGACAGACTACTCCCGTAAAAAACAATATTTCCATTTTTTGCAACGGAACTACTATATTTTTGGTTTTTGTCTGTCATATTACTAATATTAAATTCCATTTTCTATCCTCCTTTTCTTAAACATTTCTCTGTTTCATACTTAAAACATTATATTACTTACATTTTAATTGATTTGCATATATATTTCAACATTTTTCAGTATTTACTTTATTTCTATTCTTTTTTGTTCTGTTTTACCATCATTTAATTTTGGTAAAACTATATTTAATACTCCATTATCAAATTTTGCATCAATATTATCTTCATCAATATCATCTACATAAAAGCTTCTCTTAAATGTACCATAACTTCTTTCTTTTCTTACATAATTATCTTTTTTATCTTCAACTAATTCTTCTCTCTTAGCACTGATAGTTAAATATCCATTATTATATTCTACAGATATATCTTCTTTTTTTATTCCCGGTAAGTCCGCTTCAATAACATAGGATTTCTCATCTTCCTTTAAATCTACTGAAAAACTATTATTATTAAATCTTCCTAAGAAATCATCATCAAAAAATTGATTCATTAATTGATTAAAAATATCGCCTCTTTTATTCATAGAATTATTTCTTTTCCATGGCATTATTTCAAACATATAAAAAACCTCCTTAACTTTTTTTATATTATTTGCATAACACCTAATTTTATTCAAAAGATTAAAGCTAAAGACAGTAATGATTATTCTCACTACTGTCTTTCATATTTTAACTAAATATCCATATTTTCCAACATTTGATTTATCCTAATTAAAATTTTATATTTTATAAGATTTCTAAACAATCCACGGCCATATCTCTTTAGAAATCCAATTTTTCTAGCAAAATTACCTAATTTAGTATAAATTTTTACTTCATTTTTCTATTAGCAAATATATCTAAGTTAGCTAATCTCTCAATATTTACTCCTAATTTCTCCATAATTTTCTGTTAAATGACGATGTTATTTTAAATGCTCTATTGGAAAATTATCTCTATAGTCTTTCACTTTTATATTATCAATCTTTTAAATTTATTATTTTATACATTTCCTTATGTCAAATATATCTTCTTTTTTTTCTGAAGTTATGATTAATTTATCTCCTGCTTCTAATACAGTAGAACCATTAGGTGTAACATATTTTCCATTACGATTAATGGTAATGATTAAAGAAGTTTTAGGAAATTGAATATCAACAATAGGCTTATCTATAACTTTAGAATCTTTATCAATTTTAAGCTCAAATAGCTGATTTTTAAAACTATCGTACCTATCTACCAACTTATCCTTATCTAGTTTTCCCATATCTTCTTCAGCTAAATCTAAAAGCTTTGCTACTTTAGGCAAAAAAGTGCCTTGAATTAAAACAGAAGTAACCGATATAAAGAATACTATATTAAATATCATAGGTGCAATATCTAGACCTGCTAATAATGGATAAATTGAAAAAACTATGGGTGCAGCCCCTCTTAATCCAACCCATGATATTAAAAGCTTTTCTTTAATTGTAAAATCAAAAAATGATAGTATTATAAAGACACATAATGGTCTTGCAACTAAAACCATAAATACTGATATCATAAGTCCTGTACCACTAATAGATATAAGTTGTTTAGGAAATACTAATAGCCCTAGGGTTATAAATAGAATTATCTGCATAAGCCAAGATTGACCATCAAAAAATTTCATTACAGTTTTTTTGTGTATAAAACTACTGTTTCCTAGTATTAATCCTGAAATGTATATAGCTAAAAATCCATTCCCACCAATTAAATCTGTAATTGAAAAAGTAAATATAGCCATAGCTATAGTTAATACTGGATATAAACCATCAATGTCTAACTTAATCTTATTGATTATAAACACCATAAGCTTGCCAAAAAAGACTCCTAATAATGAGCCAATAACCATTTGCATAAAAAATAGTGCAATGAAGTTGGCTATACTCATATCACCTTCTGTTAAGAGACCAAGAATTGATACAGTCAACATATAGGCCATAGGGTCATTACTACCACTTTCAAGTTCCAATAATGGTGCCAAATTCCCTTTAAGTTTTAAGCTTTGTGAACGAAGTATGGAAAATACCGCTGCGGCATCAGTAGAGGAAACAATTGCACCTAATAACATTCCTTCTAAAAAACTTAAATCTGTTATAATGTAAACAAAGCATCCTACTGTTATAGCAGTAATTAAAACTCCACATGTGGATAAAAATACTCCCTGTTTCAATACCGGTTTTATAACATCGAATTTTGTATCTAATCCACCAGAGAATAAAATGAAGCTTAATGCAACAGTTCCTATAAATTGTGCTATTTTGGGATCATAAAAATAAATTTTCCCTATACCATCAGAACCTGCTAACATACCAACAACTAAAAATAATATTAAAGTTGGTATTCCAATTTTATATAATATCTTACTAGCAAAAATACTAACGAAAAGTAGTATAGAGCTTATAAGTAAAATATTTTCTACTGTTAGCATATTTTTCACCCCCAAAGTTTTAAGATTTTATTGTATAAAGCCGTTAATTTCCTTATTTAAATCTTTACACTTTAAATAAGTCTTAAATTTCTTTATGGAGTAACGTATATAGGAGTTCATGTTGTTATTATAACATAGTTCGCATAAAAACTTCTATAATTTAGATTAAATTTTTCTATAAAATCAAATCCGGAAAATAGTCAATTAATATATTATATATGAATTTTTTAAAATTTTTATGTATTTTTCTCTATTAATCACAGCCTACATTTATTTATCTTTATTTTTCTTTTTTATAACAGGTAAATATTTCATTAAAAATAAAATAAGCCCATAATAGGCTTATTTTAAATAGCAATTTCACTTTCATTTTCTATATCTTTTATAACATTGTTAATCCATTTGTTTGAAATAAATCTTTTAACTAATACCACTACTTTTATGGTTTCTTCAATAGCAGTCATTAGTGCAACTATATAAACTGGAAGTTTAAATATAAATGCAGCAACAAAAGCTAACGGTATTCCTATAAACCATAATGTAATACCCTGAACCATAGCACCAAACTTTGCATCTCCTCCTCCTCTAAGTACACCTACAATAAGCATAACATTGTATACTTTTGCAGTCATAACTACAGCATAGATATACAAAATTAGTAATGCGTCATGTAATACAGCCTGTGAAACATTAAATAGTGATAGTACCATTGGAGCACTTAAAGCAAGAATAAAGGATAGTGCTAGCCCAACTAATGCAGATACTGCACATAGTCTTCTTGCATAAAGTTTACCTCTTTCTTCTCTTCCTGAACCAATCTCTTTTCCTACAATAACTACTGAAGCATTAGCTAGTCCAAAAGTAATTATCATAAATAAATTTTGAACAGTTGTACAAATCTGTATTGCTGCGGAAGCTTGAGTACCTATTCTTCCATAGATTATTGCATAAGTTACATTTCCAAATCCCCAACAAGCTTCATTAAGCATAACAGGTATTATGGTTGCATAAACACTCTTAACTAACTCTTTAGTTATATTAAAGAATTCTTTAAATTTAACTGCTAATATCCCCTTAGTAAAATATATAGGAGCTACTAATATGATTGATTCTACTATTCTTGCAATTAAGGTAGCAAGTGCAGCACCCTTTACTCCCATAGCTAAAAATCCAAATTTACCAAATATAAATATATAATTTAATACTCCATTACAAATTAATCCTGCTAAACTAGCTACCATAGGAAGTACTGTATTTTCAATGCTTCTAGAAGCTGCAGCAAAGTTAAAGCTAACAGCTGTAAATACATAACTTAAACATACTATAATTAAGTATTCACTTCCTATTCTTATAACTTCTATATCTTTATTAAATATTCCTATAATTGATTTTGGTACTAATAATGCTACAATAGTAAATAATGAAGTTATTATCATACCACTTATAAGTCCAATGCCTAATACTTTCCTTATGTTTTCCTTGTCTTTTTTACCCCAAAGTTGAGATATAAATACGGAACAACCAGAACTTATACCCATAATAAATATACTAAATAAAAAGTAATACTGATTTGCTATACCTACAGAAGCTAATTCAGTTTCTCCAACCATACCAATCATAACTGTATCTAACATATTTAATGAAGATGCTATTAACTGTTGTAATACAATAGGCATAGACAATAGAAATAAGTTCTTGTAGAATTTCTTATCGTTAAAAAGTTCTTTAAAGTGTATCTTTAAACTCAATTTCATTTCTCCTTTCTTTATGTTTTTAGATAAAAAAAACACTTTGAAGATTTTCAAAGTGTTTAACTTCAGCACTTGTATATCTTTTTTGTAAAAGATATATAAAGCAAATTATTAAATTTTATGTGTTTTTTTAAATTCCTATAGAATTATATAAAATTTTTTCTTCTATGTCAATGACTATTAAAAGCTATATATAAATTATTGTGATAATAACCTCTTCTCACCAGTTATTTCTTGAATGGGCTTTATATTTTGAGTTACTTCTAATGTTCCTATATACTCATCCTTTTCATTTGTAATTGCAAAATATCGTATATATACATATAACTCTCCCATTTTAATCCAGAATTCTTCACTACGCTTTTTTCCAGACTTAAAATCTTTAAGCATTTGTTCTACAATATGAACACTTGCAGGTGGATGACAATTTTGCACAGTTCTTCCAATTACAGATTTAGTTCTTGCAAATATCCTCTCTTGACTTTGAGAAAAATATTTTACTACATCATCTTTATCAATAAAAGTAATATCTACTGGCAGCTGATTAAATATAGCTAATAATTCTTCTCTATTCAAAATCCCTGTATCAAATTTAACATACCCTTTTTCAAATTCATTCTCTTCTTTTTCATCATATTTCATGATTACTCTTTTTAGTTTCCACTTTTCTACTGAATCTATTAAGCAATATCCTATTTCATCACTATCCTCCATTATTTTAACCCATTCATCTTCTGTTAAAGTTTCTAATAATAATGGAAATAGTATATTTTCTTCTTTAAATATCATATCTAAAATTTTTGTTGTAATTATATTAATTTTTTCTTCCAACATCTCTATATTACCATTGAAATTAATTAAAACATCTTTTATCTCTTTTATGCCTCTTCTTATTTCATCATCTACAGCCCACATAACTTTAGGTGGAGCTGTAATTTTATATTTTTCCATGTAAGGAAATAATATATTTTCTTTTCTACTATAGTGCTTATCTATATCCCATAGCAAGTTAAATTCTTCTAATAGTTTTAGTAAATTTTCATTGACATTTTCCTTTTTATATAATGCTAAAGCTTGTAATATATTCTTATTTAAGAGGTTCTCTATTGCTAGATTCTCCATTTTTAAAGTATAAATAGGATGTCCTTTACTATTTTCAGGTCTTTCATCTCTATGAATTTCCTCAATTGAACCTTTAAATACTTCAGCATGAACATCACATAATCTTTGAATTTCTTCTACTTCCATTCCTTCCTTTATTAGAGCTGCTTCCATTTGTGATATTTCATTTACAGAAACATTTTTTATAAGTGTTTCAAATTCTTCTTTGACTTCTCCTACATTTTTTCCATTATGCAAATCTCTTATTATTTTCTTTAAACTTTCCGCTCTCTTATTTATATTTATTTTTTTATTCTCTCTATTATTTATAATCTCACTCATATGCTCTACCTCCTTTTCCATTAAACTATATGATAACCTTCTTTTATTAGTTTTTCTTTAACTTCATTTATGTCATAACCTTTTATTTTTGCACCTTTAGAAATGGTCATAATTCGTCCAACTGTATTTAACATTTTATCATCAGCTATATTTTCAAATCCTATATTTTTAACCTTTCTCTAAGTGTGAAATTTTCCTTGCATAGCTCATAAATAGTCTTATTCATATCTAATATGTTCTTCATACTTCACCTTCTTTTTAAGAATATATCTTAATTTATTAATTCAAGTATAAGAGAAGCATCTCTTATAAACTGTGATTTAAATCAAAATTTAAAAATATTTTTATATGAAATATAAATTCTATTTATATAATTTACACTCAATATAAAAATTTTCTACTAAATTTTGATACAATATTTCAAATATCTTATTTATAAGAAGTAAAAATAATTTAAGCTTCACACAATTTTAATATAACAAATTAAACCTATTAATTTATGGGAATATATGTAATTATATTCCACCGCATACTATCTTTAATAGAATAAATGCTTATAAATACAGCATTTATTTATTGTTCATCCTTTATTTTAAATCTGCGCAATATTTTACATAATATTTACAATAATGGTGATATAATAAAACATATTCTATACTAAAAGGTGATGTAATGTGAATAATGTAAATTTAATGTTAAACAATGAAGACCTATCAGAAATGCTAAATGCCTTAGAAGATTTAAATGAAGTAGGTGATTATGAATATATCTTTAAAAAAAATGTTGTAAAATTTTCAGAAGAACTTAGTAAGGTGGTTGGTTGTAATGAAAAAAAACTTATGTTAACTGCACTAGAAACTTTATATGAACATATTTGCCCTAGTGACTTAATTTATTTATATTACAAAAGTAAAAAACTTAAAAAAAATAAAAGGTACAACTCAAAATACAAAATATCAGAAATAAATGAAGATGATATATACATATATAGTAAAGATACATACGGTAAAAATAATATTCTTTTAAAAGAAGCCTTAGAGTATAGTAATCTTAAAACAGAATTTTTATCAAATATGTCTCATGAACTTAGAACACCTCTTAATATTATATTTAGTTCTATTCAACTCTTTAAGGTATATCTTGATAATGAAGATAATTTAAAAAGTAAAGAAAAATTATATAATTATGTTAATATAATGAAACAAAACTGCTACAGGCTGTTAAGATTGATTAACAATCTCATCGATTCCACAAAAATTGACGCTGGGTTTTTATCTTTAAATATGCATGATCAAGACATAATTTGTATAATAATAAACATATGTAATTCTATTAAAGGTTATATAGAAAGTAAAGATTTAACCTTTACCTATCACAGTACAGTTACTAGTAAGATAATGAGTTGTGATGCGGAAAAAATAGAACAAGTAATTTTAAATTTATTATCTAATGCTGCCAAGTTTTCAAAGCCTCATGGTAAAATTCAGTTGAGCATCTCTGAAAATAATGGTAACTTAATCATTTCGGTAAAGGATAACGGTATAGGAATCCCTAAAGAAAAACAAAAGATAATCTTTAATAGGTTTAGACAAGTACAACCTCTTATGAACAGAAATCATGAAGGTAGCGGTATAGGCCTTTCCATTGTGAAGTCTCTAGTAGAAATGCATAATGGTGAAATCTCTGTTATAAGTGAAAAAAATGTAGGAAGTGAATTTATAGTGGAAATTCCTATATTACAAAATAAAAATTGTATTTATAGTGAAAATAAACAAATAAATTTTAATTCTATAGAAAAGATATATATGGAATTTTCTGATATATATAATTAATAGAGCATTTTAACTGATGAATTATCTTTATAATTAAATAAAAAAACCTTCTTGTAAATGATATTTAGTAAGTCCATTTAATTACAAGAAGGTTTTTTTACTCTTTTAATATGATGCTTAAATTTAAACAATACAATATTAAAATTAACAACTTTTGCACTCTTGGTTATTTAGTTTTATTAATAACTTATAAATATGTTCTCCTAATAGCATCATTGCTAGATAATTTCCTACCATATGGATTATATCGTAAGGTATTCCTCTTATCCAATAAGCAACAGCAAAACTAAGGTCATTTAATATTATATAAGGAAGGGCAAAAAGCATACCAAAGATTAAGCCGAAAACTCCTGAAAATATAGACCAAAGTAAAAAGTTTTCTTTATTTATCCTTGTAAATAATAATGTTAATATAACTAATAATGGCCAAACAAAAGCATAGCTAAACCACCATAATCCAATTCCGTAGATTAATCCTTCTATAAGAACAAATAATAGTGCTATAATTATAGCTTTTTTCCTAAATACAAGTGTATAAACAATTAAAAACATTGATACAAGTTCTATATTGGGTAAAAAGCTTAAAAACATTTTTGACACTGTGATTATTGAAGATAATAGCACTATTATAATTAACTCTCTAGTTTTATTCATACTATTTACCAGCCTGTTGTAAATATAAACTCAAATCTATCTCCATCCGCTATCGTAGTTTCGTCTATTCCTGCTGCCGCATCCACTCCGTTTATTGTAAGTTTCCACCACTCTTGTTTATTCTTATCTGCTAAAATTCCATCTACTTTATTTACATATCTTCCAAATTGTGATTTTTCTGCATCTATTACCTTCATCTCGTCTAATGCCTCTCCTAAAAATTCAGCATTTGTTGAATGTTTATGTTCTTTTTCGTATTTATCTTTTTCAGATTTAACAATTACTGTTATATTTTTATTTCCTTTAACGGTTTCAACTTTCGCAAATTTTCCATAAGCAAAATACCCTACAACAGCAATAAGTAAAATTAAAATAGTTGTTATAATTCTTTTATTGTTATTCTTCATAACTATATCCTCCTATATTTTCTATATAAATTAAACTGATATAAGCCCCTGACTAATTAATTTTTATTTAGCTATATTCAAAAATAACTGTTCAATATTCTTATATATTTTCTTTCAGATGTCTTAGCTGATTCCGTAATAGTTTCTATTCTGAAATAGAAACAACTTGTGTATTGCTCCTTTCTATATTTAAATTCTATGTATTACAAAATAAAAAACTCTCTTTCTTTAAAAGTAAAAGAAAAAGAGTAGCTTTCTGTAAAACTAAACCAACTCTTCCCTCCGAAGAAAAGCTTGTGAATATACTGTTTAATAAGTATCCTGGCTCTCGTTTCAATCTCCGAGCGTCTTCCCAGATAAACTCCAGTGACTATTGCTCTTTGTCCACGATTACAGTAGCGGGGGCTGCTATGGCTTAAAACCATATTCCTTATAAAACAGCACATATTAACTTAATTAAATTCTATCATATGAAAATTTAACTTTCAATAAATCTATTAAATAAGTCTACTCTTTATAAAAGAGATTAAATTTTTATATTGATAAGAATTATAATTTATCTTTTATTAATAGACTATTAAATTATATAATGATAGAAAAGATTAAATTAATCATTATATACAATATTCAATGTTATAATATTACTATTATAACAAAATTTTTTGTTAATTATTATTCATATTTTATCTTATTAAATATTTAAAATTGAGATATATTCTATAAATTTATCTCAAATACTTATAAGGGGAGTTTTACAATGAAAATTTACTCATGGAATGTAAATGGCCTTAGAGCCATATTAAAAAAAGATTTTATTCCTTGGATAACCGAGTCATCACCTGATATATTATGTATTCAAGAAACTAAGCTTCAAGAAAATAATTTAGATGAGAATATAACTAATATTGAAGACTACTATTCATATTTTTCCCATGGAATAAAAAAAGGCTATAGTGGAGTTGCAATTTATACTAAAACAAAACCAAAATCTATAAGAAATGGCATTGGTATTGAAAAATTTGATATAGAAGGACGTATATTAATTGCTGAATATGAAGACTTTACTCTTATGAATATCTATTTTCCTAATGGTCAATCATCTGAAGAAAGACTTAAATATAAAATGGAATTTTATGATTCTATATTAGATTTTTGTAATATGGAAGTATCAAAAGGTACTAATTTGATAATTTGTGGTGATTATAATACTGCTCATACTCCTATGGATATAAAAAATGCTAAAGCCAATGAAAAGACCTCTGGCTTTCTGCCAATAGAAAGAGCTTGGATAGACAAATTTATATCAAATGGATACATCGATACCTTTAGATATACAAATCCAGATGAAATAAAATATAGTTGGTGGAGCTACAGATTTAAGGCTCGTGAAAGAAATGCTGGATGGAGAATAGATTATTTCTTTGTTTCAGATAATATGATTAATCGAGTTTCAAAGGCAGAGATTTTAAATGAAGTTCTAGGTTCAGACCACTGTCCTATAACTTTAGAAATTGAAAGTCGTGATTAAAGTCACGGCTTTTTAATTTATATACTCTTTAAATATTAAAAATATTATAAGTAAATAATTATTTTATATTTAAGTATATTATATTTTTCTTTTCATAAAATATTTTTATAATAAAAACATAAAATATGATATAATTTATATTTAAATATGAAAAGTAATTATAGTTTATTTAACATTAAAGTTTTCTATAATTTATAATGAACTTATTATAATTGGGAAATAATAATAATAATAATAATAATAATAATAATAATAATAATCCTATAGCCATACCTAAAATTATATGTTTATTATATATTTATAAATTTTAATTAACATTAATTTTTTATAAATATTATAACGTATTTTAACATAATGTTAAAAAAATATATATGTATAAAATTTGAAAAGTTTTCAAATAACTATTAAAATATATTTAATAGTTTAATTATAAGTAAGGAGTGAGAATTATGATGATAAAATTAACTGTTAAAAATCTTATTAATCTAGGCTTATGGGGCAGACTATGTGAGTATAAGGGATGGGATAAGCATATTGTAAGAGATGGGTTAATTTCATTAGATAGCGAAGTTGAGTTTGATGATGAATTCTTAAAGAAAGATGTCGTTCCAATAGATCAATTAAAAATGTTCTTATTTAATATAAATAGTGACGTAGCAGTTTATTGCGGAATAATGCTAGCAAGGGATTTAGAAGATGCTAAGCTTAGAATAGGAACTATACACAATGTTATTAAAATTAACACTATAGAAGAGATAACTAAAGAACAATTATATAATCTTAAAAATATGCATCATGTCCTTTATAGAAAACAACTTTAATGTTTTCTACTTTAGTACAATATGTTTATATTTATTTTATTAAATGATTTTTCATATTAATTTAAAAACAATGAAAAAAGTTCATTTCATACAAAAGAATGAAGCAATCTATATAATGCTTCATTCTTTAAATTTGTTATAAATTTCTTTTAAATCATTTTACTTAATAGCCCTTCTATTAAGTATGCTAAAATTATAATACTAGGTAAATTTACTAAAAGTCTAGTAAAAGTATATTTATATCCAAGTGCTGATAGTTCAAATAAAAATGTTGGTATTTTTGTAGTACACCAAGCTCCCATAAAAATCATTATATTACTAAATTTGGCTCCCTTTTTAATAAATACAGCAGTTATAGGAAAGGCTGCATATACAGGTCCTGCTGCTAATGATCCTAATAATATAGCAAGGACTACTCCTAAAATTCCTGAGTTATTTCCCATATATTTTATCATGGTTTCTCTAGGAACCCAAATATCTACAAGTCCTAATAATAGCATTATAGGTGGTAATACTGCCAGCATTTGTTTAAAGGAATCTAGTGCTATTAATCCTATATTTTGTCCCTTATTAAAATCAATTAAAGTTATTATTAAAGTTATAACTAATATTATTATAAAAAAAGAATATCGTTTTAGCCATTTCATAAAATCACCTCATCATAGCCCCTACAATAAATGCACTTACTATAGAATAAACAAAATAAATTACATTTCTAACTGCTGTTGCCTTTTTACCTATAAACTTTGCTTCCATAGTAAAAGTAAATATTCCAACAAACATGAAAGCAGAAATTAATGCTGTAATTTGAGTATAACCTGCTCCATTTTCTAAAAGTAATGCTGTTGTAGAAAAAGCTACAAATGTAGGTACTAAAGTTAATGAACCTATTATAGCAGCAGTTATAACACCCAAAGCTCCAGATTCTTCTCCAATAATAGATGATATATTCTCCGGTGATAGTATAGTAAGTATGATCCCTACTACAAATATAATTCCTAAAAACTGTGGCATTATATTTTCAAAGGATTGTATCCCTGCCAATAATGCACTTTTTGTTTTCTTCCTATCTTTTAAAAAAGAAATCAAATAAAATACAATCACAGCTCCATAAAGTAAAAATGTAGTCATTACAAATCCTCCTAGAAACTATTAAATCTTTATTATATTAATATTAAATTTATATTTTATTAAGTTCTATATTTGTAAGTTGTAAATTTTCTTCAAATCATTTTTTTAATAAATTGTTAATTTTTTTATAAAATATATAAAATTAAAGTCCACTATTTAAGAATTTTAAGTTTCTAATAAAGTATTTATTATGAAACTTAAATCCATATAAAATAGATGGACTCATAAATTATAATCTCTGTAATAATATTTAATAATTAAACATGTTTTTTTAAAGTTCTTTTATATTATTTTTTCTCTTAGCAATAAAAGGCAGTATTAACCCTAATCCTATAAGAATAAAAGGTGTTAATATATTAAGTGATATTTGAAAGTACCATTGTGATGTAAAAGCTTCTAATCCTTTTGGAAACATACCCATAATGCATGCAAAAGCAGTAAAAGCAAAACACCATAATCCAACACCATAGGCTACCTTAGAATTTTTTATAAATCTATATTCTGAAGGATACTTTTCTGTATACTTTTTCCTTAAGAACATATATGCTAAGAATACCCATAAATATCTCAGTGGCATAACTATTGAGTTTAAATCTAACAACCAGTTAAATAAACTATTCATATCACCAATACCAAGTGCAGGTATTATTATTAGAATACTAACCAAAATTGCTGTGACTTTATATCCATTTATTGGTGCACCATATTTATTAATTTTAGTTAATGACTTTGGTATATACTCTGAATTTGCATCTCCTAATAATACTTTTAATGGTGCATCTATTGAAAATACTAATGCAGAAATTTGACCAGTCATATTAGCAAGCGCATATAAAATTAAGAAGAAGTTTCCTACTCCATAATATTCTCCCAACATTTTAAAAGCATAATATTGACCATTCATCTTTAAATCTGCTGGAATGTTATTTGCATCAAACATTATTGACATTGCAAATGAACCTAATAATGCTGATACTGCTACCATTATTGCAAGAACTATCATCCCTCTTGGGAAATCTTTTGATGGATTTTTAGTATTATTTACATATGGTGATAATTTTTCTGCACCACCAACTGCAAAAACTAACATTGATAATGTAGTGAAATATGCAAAATTAAATTCTGGCATAACTGAACTAAAGGTTATATTTGTTGTTGCAGGCTTAATTCCTCTTATTCCAGGTGCTGCAATTACTAATAATATATACAATAATGACATTACAAATATTGAAGTACCTGCTAAAGTTCCTATTCTTTTTAAAGACGTAATTCCTCTTGAAGCGATCCATAAAAATACTAAGAATACTACTAGTGATATTAATTGCAATGTTAGTGGATTAATTCCTTTAATGAAATCTCCGCTTTGTGATACTCCCCAACCTAATGCTATTAATACTGATTGAGGTTTTTGTGCTAAGTATGGTATATGTACAACCCAATAAGTCCACCCAGCTAGATAAGCTAATTTTTTACCCATAGTAGCATCAATCCATCCACTTACACCTGAATTACTTTCTTTAAAAGTAGCTCCTAACTCTCCTACCATTAAAACATACGGTACAAAATATAATCCTATAATTAATATCCAGGATACTATTACCTTTAATCCTTGGTTAGCAAAATTGTTAACAACATTACCAAATCCCCATACTGTAACAAAGGCCATTAGCGCAAGATTTTGCCATGTAAGCTTTTTAGCTTCGTTGTTACTCATAATATCATTCTCCTCTTATGTAAAAACATTTTATATAATAATATTTTTACTTAATTTTATTCATGTAAAAATATATTTCCCACAAGAATACTTTTTTATTAGACATCTAAAAAATTAATTAAACAACAATTTTTAAGTATATTAACCCCCACTTTCATAACTGACTTAAAACTTAATATATAGATTAATATAATTTTCTTTATTAGATATTAAATAATGACAATTGTACATTATAAATTAAATAATTAAAAATTATTTTAATATATACACTGTTTTCGCAAATATTATTAATATAGTTATAATATTTACTTTTTCTTATTATTAGTATTGGATAAGATATACTTGAATATTTCCTTAATATTTTAAAATAACTCTTTTCTATTATTAAAAACATTCAATTAAATTTTGTTATTTAATGAAAAATTTGGTTTAAACATGTTTAATCCTAAAACAAACTTTACCATACCCACTAGAAATAGACAATATAAATTAGTATTGTAATATTATTCACTATATTCATAATATTATATATAAAGAATAAAAATTTCAATAAGTTTAATTATAAATAATCAAAATTTAAATATATTCCATTATTACTTAAGATTATTATAATCCTCAAATAATAGTCATAATATTATGTTTTAAATTTGAATTTTTACTAAATAATCATTTAAATTTTATTTTATATAAAATAAAAATTTAAATAATTCACTTAATTTACACAATATTTCCTTTATTTAAATAAATTTAATGGTATAATGTTCTAGTTATAATAAATTTTCTAGAAATATATTAAAGTAACATAAAATATATCTTAGTCTTCACTAGTTATTTTTAAGATACATTTTTAACATACATAATTATAAGAAGTTTATATATAATAGTAAACTCTTATATATATGGGCAAACTTTTTAAATATGAACAAAAGAATCAATTTAATAATATCTTCGTAAAATATTATAATTTATATACTTAGAAAGGATGAAAATTAATGGAGAATTCAAATGAAAAAGTATTAAGAAAAGAACTTGGATTATTTGATGCCATAACTATTGTATTAGGTATGGTTATAGGTTCAGGTATTTTTTTCAAACCTTCCATAGTTTTTAAAAATGCTGGTTCACCATTATTAGGTATATTAGCTTGGGTATCAGGAGGAATAATAGCCATGGCATCAGGTCTAACCATTGCAGAAATTGCAGCAGCTATTCCTAAAACTGGTGGGCTATTTGTGTATCTTAAAGAACTTTATGGAGAAAAATGGGCATTTTTATTTGGCTGGGTACAAACTGTTATTTATCTCCCAGGAGCAGTTGCAGCTTTAGCTATTGTGTTATCAACCCAAGCTACAGATTTTATTAATTTAAGTAGTACCTCTCAAAAACTATTAGCTATTGGATTTATAATATTTCTTACAATAGTTAATATAATTTCTACAAAATTAGGAAGTAAAATTCAAGGAATAGTAACTGTAGCAAAGCTTTTACCAATTATAATTATTATAGTACTGGGATTTATGAAAGGAACAGCTCAAAGTTTTAGCCTTAATATAGGAAATTCAAGTAGCGTATCTGGTTTTGGTGCAGCTATATTGGGTACCCTTTGGGCTTATGATGGATGGATTAGTGTAGGAAATATGGCAGGAGAACTAAAAAATCCTAAAAAAGATCTTCCAAGATCTATAATATTGGGATTATCTATAACAATTATAGTTTATGCACTTATAAATATAGCATTAATTAAGATAATACCAATGGAAACAGTTATAACTTCAGAAAAGCCAGCTTCTGATGCTGCAATGGTCTTATTCGGAACTAATGGAGCTAAATTTATTTCTATCGGTATATTTGTTTCTATATTTGGTGCTTTAAATGGATATATGATGACTGGAGTAAGAATTCCTTTTGCTATGGCTCAAGATAATCTAGCACCTTTCAGTTCATTTTTCGGTAAAATAAATACTAAGTTTGGCACTCCAACAAATGCTTTTATATTTCAAGGATTTTTATCTTGTCTTTATGTTTTATCAGGTTCCTTTAATATGCTTACTGATTTAGTAATGTTTGTACTATGGATATTCTTTACCATGGGTGTTGCAGGAATTTTTATTTTAAGAAGTAGATTTAAGGATATAGAGAGACCTTATCGCGTACCTCTTTACCCTGTAATCCCTCTTGTAGGAATAGTTGGAAGTAGTTATATAATAATAAGTACATTAATAACTAATACTTCTTTTGCAATTTATGGAAGTATAATAACCTTATTAGGACTACCAGTATATTATTATGTTAAAAGTAAAAATATAACTTAATATGTAAATATAAAATCGGCTTACTTACGGTAAGCTGATTTTATATTTTATTTTTATCCCTTGTTATCTTTTATTTTTTGCCATAAATTCTTCTATTTCATCTATTTCTTTTATAATATCTTTAGATAAATTTATGCAGCCATCTTCTGTCACAAGTAAGTCATCTTCTATTCTAATTCCAATGCCTTCTTCTGAGATATAAAGACCTGGCTCATTAGTCAAAACCATACCTGGCTGTAGTGGAATATTATACTGTCCAACATCATGAGTATCTAATCCTAAAAAATGTCCAAAGGAATGGAAATAATAATTAGATAATTCATTATCTTCTTTTATCAATCCAAGTTCTTTGCATCCTTTAGCAAGCTCTTTTTTAGATAATTCATTTATATCCTTCCACATAACTCCTGGTTTTACAGCTGTTTCAATAGCTTTTTGAGCTCTTAACACTACATTATAAACAGCTTTTTGCCTTTCAGTAAATTTACCATTTATAGGGAAAGTACGAGAAATATCGCCATTATAAAGTTCATATTGTGCACCTAAGTCAAGTAAAACTAAGCTTTCATCTTTAACTTCACAATTATTTTCTTCGTAATGAAGTACTGTGCCATTTTTTCCTGAACCAATTATGGTATTAAAAGCTGTAACCTTAACTCCATTTTTTCTTAAAGCATAATCAAAACATGCTTCAAGTTCATATTCCATCATTCCTACTCTAGCATTAGACATCATATTATATATACCTTCTTTAGTTAAATCTATAGCTTTTTTAATGAGTTCAATTTCTTCCTCAGATTTTATAACTCTTAAATTAGCAATATGATCAAATACATTTTTCACTTTAAAGAATGGATATCTTTCTAAAACTTTCCTTGCGAAATTTACTCCTTCACTATTTGCCATATTATATTCTTGTCTTTCAAGATCTAAATATATATTTTCAATAATCATATCTCCACCAATTCTACCAAAAGATTCATGAAATTGATCTAAATACTTAATATTTTCTATACCAGTTAGATCCTTAGATTCTTCTACAGATAGCTTTTCTCCAATCCATCTAGCCATAACAGGATCCTGCCTTTCTATAAAGAGGCTTTCTGATACTTGTCCATCTTGTTTCACTAACATAAATATAGCTTTTTCTCTTGGAAAACCAGCTATATAGTAAAAGTTCCTATTTTGTACAAATGAATATTTGGCATCTGCAGACCTATATGGAGCATCTCCTGCAAAAAGTATTAAAACTGAATTATCTTCTAATTTTTCACTAAGATTCTTTCTATTTCCAATAAAAAATTCTTTATTCATAATTTCCTCCTATTTAAATATATTTATATGCTTTGAAATCAATATTTTTACTCAGGCATATAAAGAAAATAATTAGCAAAATATACAAACATACTTAATGTTTATTTTCTAATATACCTTAATAAACTTTTAAAAAATATTTATGACTTTTTAATATGTTAATCTATTTTTATCATTCAAATGGACTTTCTATTAAAATAATTTCATTAGTATTAGGATTTAATCTAATACTAGTTCCTATAGGTAAAATTATTTTAGGATCAGTATGTCCAAAATCTACATCTACAACTATTGGCATGTAACTATTGTTAAACTCATCTCTAATAACTTTTAATATAATATTATTAAGTTCTTCTTTTTCTTCTTGTGAATAATCTTTAGCTCTACCAAAAATTATAGCTCTTGTTTTATCAAATATCCCTTGAATACCATAATTCCTTAACATAGATTCAACTTGGTTTGGAGAAGGCTTATCCTCTGAAGTTTCAAAAAATAAGACTTTATCATTCCAAAACTCTTTATTCGGCCAATAGTCTGTTGATTTTAAAAACTCTAAGACCTCAATGCATCCTCCCCATAATCTACCTTCTGTAATTTCTTGTCCTTGTAAAAATCTCCATCCATCTTTATTATCATTAAATTCTGTGCATTGCCCTATTGTATCTTTATTTCTCCAATCTTTATACCCATTCACCCATTTTTCATAAGGTCTATATGAATAAGGTATTATTTCCTCAAACAACATTGCTTTAATATGATTTATATAAGATTTTGGAAGATTCTCTAATTGAGCAAATCCTGCCATAACTGAAGGCCCATAAAAAGTAATCATACCTAGCTGATTTAAATAAGTTAAAAAAGTAGTGGCATCTGAAAATCCCATAATAAATTTAGGATTATTTATTATTAAATCTTTATCTAAATATTTTAAAATTCTGACAGATTCATATCCACCTATAGACGTTATAATTCCATCAATACTATCATCTTTAAAAGCATTGTTTATATCTTCTGCTCTTAATCTGGGATTGTTATAAAGATCTTCTGATGACATTCTGGCAGTTTTCATTTCAACTACTTCAAACCCTAATATGTCTCTTAAATTTTTTAATCCAAGCTCATAAATATCTGGAAATAAAAATGGTAAACCATTAGATGGTGATATAACTGCTATGCGAGAACCCTCTTTTAATCTTTTAGGTTTTATCAAAATATCCTCCCCTTTAAGCTAGTATTTACATATTAATGCTAGTAATTTTTTACTTAATTGCTTATATTTATATGATATTCTACTATAAACTATTTTAAAACACAACTTTTTTAATTTACAATTCACAATGCAAAATTTATAACTATTATAAAAATTTTATTATGAAAATTGAAATCATGCATAAGTTAAATTTTCATTAAGGAACCATATATAATGAATCATACATTATAGCTTCTATATATTTCCCCTTATAACTAAATTTAAATAGAACTTTATAGAAATATTAATTAAATAAATAATTATGCCATCTTGAAATTTCAAACTCTAAGTTCTCAAAGTCAATAAATCTACTTTCTCTATGAACTTCCTTACCTTGTGCAAACATAATTATAGTTGGTACTGTAAATATGGTAAATTCTCCACTTGCTTTTATCATTGAGTCAATAAATATATGTTTATAATTTATATTAGGATATTTGTTCACTAAGTATTCTACTCTTGGCTCTATAGAAGTACAAACTCCACAATCTTTTGTTGATGCTAAAATTAAAGATAATTTATTATTTTTAATTGAATTCAATATTTCTTCTAAACTTTCACTATTCATATTTTATCTCCCAAATTAATATTCTTTACTATTTCATAATTTTATCATAACTAGACATAAATAAAAATTTAGTCATAAAAACTAGTAGAATTGTTATGACTTATTGTTGTGTCTTCATTTCTAATTTTATTTACATAAATTATAAGAAAATAAAAAAATAATATCTAAATTTAAGGATGGAGATATTATTTCATAAAACTCAATGCATAAATTATCTAATATAATAAATATATAAAATTATGAATAATATGTATAAATATTATTAAAATATAAATTACTTTCTGAATTTAGCCTTAAAAAACATATAAATATAGGTATTTTACTACAAAAAATCAATTTTTAAAAGTTTTTTTAAAAAAGTATTGCATATTTATAATAAATGTATGTATAATTATACTCAACGTAAAAATTGATTTAGGGGGATTAAAAATGAAGAAAAGTTTATTTAAAAAGTTTATAGTAGCAACTATGGTAGGTGCAATGACATTTAGTCTAATAGGATGTAATAAAAAAGAATCTGATGCAGGATCAGTATCGATTTTAGAGAAAGTTAAGGAATCTAAAAAACTAGTTATTGGTACAAGTGCTGATTACCCACCTTATGAATTTCATAAAGAAATAAACGGCAAAGATGAAATTGTAGGTTTTGACATAGCAATAGCAAAAGAACTTGCTAAGGATTTAGGCGTTGAAATAGAAATTAGTGATATGAGCTTTGATGGATTATTGGCTGCTCTTAAAACTGATAAAGTAGATATGGTTCTTTCTGGCATGAATCCTTCAGAAGAAAGAAAAAAGAGCGTCGATTTTTCAGATATTTATTATAAAGCACAACATGGAATAATAGTTAGAACAGAAGATAAAGATAAATACCCAGATTTAGATAGTTTAGCTGGTAAAAAGGTAGGTGTACAAAAAGGTTCTATACAACAACAATTTGCTACATCTCAAATAAAAGATGCAGATTTTAAAGGTTTAAGTAAAGTCACTGATTTAATAATGGAACTTAAAAACAATAAAGTAGATGCAGTTGTCGTAGAATTACCAGTTGGTGAACTTTATGCTGAAAGAAATCCTGATTTAGCAATGACAACTTGCGAATTTAAAACAGAGGAAGACTTAGGTACAGCTATTGCAGTTAAGAAAGGTGAGGCAGATTTTATAGAAGAAATAAATAAAACTTTAAATAGACTTATAAAAGAAGGAAAAATATCTGAGTTTATTGTTGAAGCAAATAAAATGATAGAATAATTGCTACTATAGAACTTTTGAAAGGAGGAAGACATTTTGGATTTTGGATTTTTAAGCAAATATTATCCTTTCTTCATCGAAGGAACAAAATTTACCATAATACTGGCATTTTTTACTGTTGTGTTTGGTACAATTTTAGGCTCTATATTAAGCCTTATGAAACTTAGTAAAAATAATTTTTTAAAATTTATCTCATCTTCTTATATAGAAATCGTAAGGGGAACTCCAATATTAGTTCAGTTATACATAGTCTATTATGGATTACCTTCACTAGGTATTCATTTTCCTGATATGGTAGCAGCGATAATAACCTTATCTTTAAATAGTGCTGCCTATGTTGCAGAAATTGTACGAGCCGGTATAGATGCTGTAGATAAGGGCCAAAAAGAAGCTGCAAGGAGTTTAGGTATGTCAAATTCTTTAACCATGAGACTAATAATAATGCCTCAAGCTTTAAAGAATATACTACCTGCGCTAGGTAACGAATTTATAACAATAATAAAGGAATCTTCAATAGTATCTGTTATAGGAATCGGTGAGCTTATGTATAAAGCAGATACAATAAGAGGAAACACCGCTCAACCTTTTGAACCATTAATTGTTGTTGCAATTATTTATTTTGTATTAACATTTACTTTATCAAAATTACTAGGAGTAATTGAGAGGAGGATGAAGATAAGTGATAACCATTAAAGGATTAGAAAAACACTTTGGACAACATGAAGTTCTTAAAGGTATAGATGAGACTATAGAAAAAGGTGAAGTAGTTGTGGTTATAGGACCTAGTGGTTCAGGAAAAAGCACATTTTTAAGATGCTTAAACCTACTTGAAATACCTACTTCTGGAACAATAACATTTAAATCAACAGAAATAACGGATAAAAAAATTAATATAGATAAAATAAGAGAAAAAATGGGTATGGTGTTTCAACAATTTAATCTCTTTCCTCATAAAACTGTATTGGATAATATAACACTATCACCAATTAATGTACAGGGATTAAGCAAGGAAGAAGCAGAAAAAAAAGCAATGGCCTTACTAGAAAAAGTGGATTTAAAGGATAAGGCTAAATCCTACCCCTCTTCATTATCTGGAGGACAAAAACAAAGAATTGCCATAGCTAGAGCTTTAGCCATGGAACCTGAGGTCATGCTCTTTGATGAACCTACCTCTGCTCTTGATCCAGAAATGGTAGGAGAAGTTTTAAATGTTATGAAAGACTTAGCAAAAGAAGGAATGACTATGGTAATAGTTACTCATGAAATGAGATTCGCAAAAGAAGTCGGAGATAGAATTTTCTTTATTGATGGTGGAAATATTGTTGAAAAAGGAACTCCAAAAGAAGTTTTTGAAAACCCAAAGCATCCACGAACTAAAGATTTTCTATCAAAAGTATTATAAAAATATTTTAATAAAAATCCACCAGCTAAGCTGGTGGTATTTCTATCGTTCTATAAGGATATTTTATTAGTATTGCGCCTTAGGGCGCTTTTTTCTTTCACAAGCTGCATCTTTTATTCCTTATTATCATTAAAAGAGTTCATATATTTTCTTATACTTATTTAATCTTAAATCATATCTTTTTTGCTGATTTTTTATATATTCTTCTACTGTAGTTTTATTACTCCCTACTGTATCTACGTAAAATCCTCTATACCAGAAGTGACTATTTCTATATTTATATTTTAAATTTGCAAATTTCTTAAATATCATTAAACTACTTTTCCCTTTAAAAAATCCTATAAAATTTGATGCATTCTTTCTTTGTTGGAATGAAAACTAATATATGTATATAATATACACATGCATTTACTTCTATTATTTCAGCACTTTTCTATTCACATAATTCTCTTAATATCTTCCCTATCTCTGCTTTTTTTCCATATGTTTTTTCCCTTCTGAATTTTGACGTGAATACTATATGGTATTTGCAGCTCCACTTTGTATGTAATAAACTATTACTCTTCATTTTGGATGACCTTATTTTGTATTTAGACTTAGCTTACGAAACTATTTCTATTTTAACAAAAGGAAATTTTTTTGTTGTACTCATTACTAAAAACCTAATACTAAATATATAAAATTTAAGTCTTTAAATTATGGAACATTATAACTATTCTTTAATAATATTTCTTAATTTCATAAAAATTCTTATAACTTATTGCCATTTCGGTTAAAAGATTATATAATATTAGTCACAAACATATACTAATCTTAATATAATATAATTATATTCTTAAACTTTATATATTTTTGGTTGAAAGTGGTGATTTTATGAAAGAAAAAAGTTTAAGTTTAAGAGAAAAATTGCAAATGTTTTTTACTTTTTTCAAAATAGGGATTTTTACCTTTGGTGGTGGTTATTCGATGATTCCTTTAATTGAAAAAGAAGTAGTTAATAAAAATAAATGGTTAACAAAAAAAGAAACTACTGATTTATTATCCTTAGGCCAAACCCTCCCAGGCTCAGTAACAATTAATTCAGCAACTTTAATTGGATATAAAATTTTACAATTGGAAGGATCTATTATAGCAACTTTAGGTGTAGTCTTACCATCATTCATAATTATATTAATCATTAGTTTATTTTTTACTAATATTGCCCAACTAGGAAGTATACAAGCCTTTCTTCACGGAGTGCAAAGTGCCATCATTTCATTAATTCTTTTTTCCGCAATATCTTTAAAAAAAGAGTCCATTGAAGATAAATTAAATTGGATTATATTGATTATTTCTCTTATCTCTATGATACTGTTTCATATAAATCCAATGATAATAATTTTTATAGGCATAATCATTGGTTCTTTCAGCTTTGCTATAAAGCATTAAAATTTTCTTTTTTAAAAGAAATGCTATAGAAAAAAGGGGGGATTTTCTTGGCAAGATTATTAACACTTTTATTTAATTTTATTAAAATCGGGTTGCTTAGCTTTGGGGGAGGATACTCTATGATTCCTCTAATACAAAATGTAATAGAGAAATATCATTGGATAACTAATAAAGATTTTTTTAGTATGATAGGAATAGCTGAAATGACTCCTGGATCACTTTCAATAAACTCAGCCACTTTTATTGGTTATAATGTGTTTGGATTTTTAGGAAGTTTAGTATCTACATTAGGAGTAATACTGCCATCATTTTTATTTGCCATACTTTTATCAAGACTAATGAAAAATAAAAGATTTAATAAATTTATAAATCACATATTATATTTCATTAAACCTATTGTAATTGCAATGATAATTTCGGCGGCCTACTGTATAGGAAAAGAAACTTATGGAAATGGACAAATAATTTCAATAGAAAACTGTTTTACGACAATAATCTCCATTTTAGCTATGTATTTAATCTTTAAAAAAAATCTAAATCCTATTACAATAATATTAGTATCTGGTTTTTTAGGAATTTTTCTATTTTATGTTTTATAAGGCATCTTTAAAAATAACTAGCCGATATGATAATGTGTTTTGCATAATACTGTGTCAACATATTCCACTTTCAATGGTTTGTGTTATCTTGTTTAAAGCAAAATATTTATTATATCTTTAATATAGTTGCCTTATTTAAAAAACTAATAGAAAATCTAAAATTTTATATCAAAGCTGAGAGGAGAACAGCATTAGTTATGAACAGTTTTTTAGGCAAATTTAGCGATGGAGAAAAAACAATTTTAAAACTATTAGTAGAAAATGAAACTATGACAAAAAATGATATCATAAAAAAATATGATGTGAAATTAACCACTTTAAATAGAATGATGGATTCCTTATTAGAACGAAAGATAGTTAAAGTTGTAGGTGAAGCTGAATCTACAGGTGGACGAAAGCCAAGAATATATAGCCTAGATGATGAAAATTTTTATCTTATAGGTATTGATATATCTGGCACTAGAGCTAATATAGTGATTACTAATTTAAAAATGAAAATGCTAGTTCAAGAAAAATTCCCGCTGAAACCTGATAGTTTACCTGAAGATGCAATAAATAAGATAAAATTAATAGTAGATAAACACATATTAAATTTAAATATAAAAAAAGAAAATCTTATAGGCATAGGTGTTGGAAGTATTGGTCCTATTAATATGGAAGATGGAACCTATGGCAATATAGAATACTTCAATAATAAAAGTTGGTGTGGCTTCCCATTAAAAAAGACTTTAGAAAATATGTTTCATTTGCCAGTACTAATTGATAATGGTGTTAATACCGCTGTTTTAGGTGAATATCTTCTAGGTAATGGTAAGGGAGATAAGAATATCGCCTATTTTAATTGTGGAACTAAATTAGCTTCTGGTTTCATAAGTAATGGAACAATTTTAAGAGGTAAGAGTGATAGAGCTGATTCTTTTTCTCATCAAATAGTTAATTTTCAAGGTGATAAGTGTGAATGTGGTAATTATGGTTGTGTGGCTACATATGCATCTATTCCTGCAATCACTAAAAAATATATGAATTTATGTAAACTAAATAATTTAGATTTTAAAATAAACACTTCCGGCAATATATCTTTTAGTGATATATGTACAAAAGCTAATAGAGAAGATTCTCTTTGCCTCTCTGTAATAAAAGAGGCTTCTTCAGCTCTTGCCATTGGCATATATAATTATATAAATTTACTTCATCCAGATATAATTATTTTAAATGGACCTATTATAAGAAATATTAATGTTTTTTTTGATATGGTAAAAGAAGCATTATCTAAAAGAAATAAGGATATTTCAACAAAAGTAGAAATAATAAAGGGTGGAACATTTAAGGATAATGAAATAGCTATTAGTGCTGCATTAATGTTCTTTATAAAAAATATCTATGAAATAGATTAAATCTTTAAGCTATAGTAATAAATACTGTAAAAGTTAATTAAAAATAATTAGTTTTTACAGTATTTTTATATTCTTGTGGTAGTTAATATGTAACTTATAAAAATTCAATATACTTTTAATCTTAAAGTAGTATTTTAAATTTATAATAATATTTTAATTTCATTATAAAGTAGCTTTATTTTTTCCATTTAAGGTCAAAGTCTAAACTTATAACAAAGTATTATGAATCTATATATTGATTATAATAACCTTATAAATTATTTGTCACTCACTATTTTTATTTAGATATACTTTTATAAATTTTTCTTAATTTATGTGAACTTTTTCTCCCCCTTTAAAGTTTAATATATAAGAGGTGATAATAATGAATGCTATTGAAGTAAGAAACTTAACTAAATCTTATGATGGTATTAATAAAGCATTGGATAATATAAATTTTATAATACCTGAAGGCTCTATTGTAGGATTTCTTGGTCCTAATGGTTCAGGTAAAACCACTACAGTGAGGATATTAAATGGAATACTAGCCCCTTCAGAAGGCAAAGTAAAAATATTTGAACATGATGTTACTAAAGATCAAATAAAAATTCATAGTTTATCAGGAGTGATGACAGAAACAGCATGTAGCTATGAAAATTTAAGTGGTGAAGAAAATCTTATTTTCTTTGGTAAAATGCATGGTCTTAACAATAATGAAATAAAAAAGAGAAGTGACGAACTATTAACTAGATTAGAATTAGAGGATGTAAAGCATAGAAAGGTAAAAGCTTATAGTACTGGAATGAAAAAAAGAATATCTCTTGCTATAGCTCTTATTCATAATCCTAAAATATTATTTCTTGATGAACCTACTTCTGGCCTTGATCCTGAAAGTGCTGAAAATGTTACTAAGCTTATCAAAAATATGACATTTGAAAATAAAAGTACCGTATTCATGTGTACTCATCAATTAAAGTATGCACAGGATATATGCTCACTTTATGCTCTTATAAATAAAGGAACTTTGCTTGGCTTTGGTAGTTTTGAAGAATTATGCAATGATAAAAACTTTAATGACTCTATTATAATCAGAGGAGAAAATATTCCTAATAATGTTGGTTTAAATAAAATTGATAGAAATATCTATAGAAAGCATATATCTAATGATGAGGAAGTAGCTAATCTTTTACACAATATATTTAGTAACAATGGAAAAATATATGAAGTTAGAAGAGAAAAACCTTCTTTAGAAGATTTATATTTCAGCTATGTGAGAGGTGATAAATTTGAATAAAATAAATAAAGCATTAATTTATAAAGATATAAAAGATATAACATCTTCAAAACAAGTATTAATACCTATGATTATAGTTCCATTAATTTTTGTAATTATACTTCCAACAATAGTATTGTTATTTCTTCATTTTTCCTCTGATGCAGCAAAAACTCTAAAAGATTTTGATTCTTTAATAAGCAAATTGCCACAAATTTATAAAACTCTTACCACGGAGCAAATGGTATTGACTATACTTACTAATTACTTGTTCCCTTCTTTTTTTCTGTTAATACCTATAATGTGTTCAACTTTACTCGGTGCTAGCAGTTTTGTGGGAGAAAAAGAACATAAAACTATGGAAACACTATTATATACGCCAATTTCAATAGAAGAACTATTTAAAGCTAAACTTTTAGGAGTTTTCATTCCTACTTATGTAATAACTTTAATATGCAGTATAATATTTGGAATAATTATAAATATAGGTGGATTATTATATTTTCATAACCTTATTTTCCCTAATATAAAATGGGTAATTCTTATATTATATCTTACTCCTGCTGTAGCAATTCTTGGATTAACTTTTACTATTCTAATATCGGCAAAGTCTAAAACCTTTCAAGAAGCTCAACAGTTAGCTGGTCTTATTGTTCTCCCTATAATTCTCTTAGCAGTTGGTCAAATAACTGGTATATTGCTTTTAACTAATATGGTATTAATTATAATTGGAACCATTATACTTATAATAGATTATATATTATTACAGAAAATAGCTAAGAATTTTACAGCGGAAAATTTAATTTAAGATATATTGAAAAATAATAAACCGGTAGATTAATCTACTGGCTTATTATTTTTAAAGATACTAAAATCTAAATTGGACAAGTATTTTTACCACTTAATATAATAATCTCTTTTAATGGTTAATAACTTATTTTCTGACTAATTTATCTGTAACCTTTGTTACTGACAAAGGCTCTATTAAATATTAAAATATATTTATTGATAAGGAAATATAAAATTTACATAGATAGGAAGTGTTTATTTATGGCACATTACGGTAATTTACAAAAGGTTAGAGATGGCAAGAGAACTTTTGCTATAACACCGCACATCCCCGGTGGATTTATAAGTGCTGATAAACTTATAAAGATAGGTGAAATAGCTAAAAAATATAATGGAGTTTTGAAGATGACTTCTGGCCAAAGAATTATGATAACAAATTTAAAAGAAGAGGATCTTGAAAATATATGGGCTGAACTTGAAATGGAACCTGCTGTTAAAAATATTTATTCAGTAAAAAATGTAGAGATTTGCCCTGCTGGTTTTTGCAAAAGATCTAAGGCCAATACTATGAATATAGGCATGAAAATTTTAAATAAATTTCATGGGGCTTCTATGCCAAATAGAACTAAAATAGGAGTTGCTGGATGTAGAAATGCCTGTGGAGGAGTTTATTCAAAAGATGTAGGTGTGATTGCAGACATTACAGGCTTTAGAGTAACTGCTGGAGGTTCCTCCGGGTTTAATCCTAGAATTGCAGACATAATAGCTATTGATATTACTGAGAATGAAGCATATGAATTAGTAGAAAAGATTTTAACCTTCTATCAAAAGACAGCAAATTTTGGTGAAAAAATCAGTGATTTCATAGAAAGATTAGGATTAGATAATTTCAAAGAAGGGATTTATAATCAAGCTCCTAAAGAGTTTGATTATAATCATGAAAATAAACTTGTCTCAAATTAAATATATTTTGAATTATATTGAGTATTTCACTTCATATTTTTATTGATTTATTACAAAAGGCACTTCAATAACCAAAGTGCCTTTTCTTCTATATCATCTCTATTATAAATTTAAAATGTGATTTATTGCTTACTCTATAAAAGATTAAATATATTATTATAAATATACTTATTGATATTATAGCCCCTTCAATTTGAAGAAAAATTATTGTACTTAATGCAGCTAAAGCATGAAGTATTGATAAAATTAATGGAAGCATAAATATTATAGCCAATTCCTTTCCCATACTTTTTTTAATATCTTTATATGAGAAGCTAATCTTTTTCATTATAGAATATCTCTTAATTTCTTCATCACATTCCATCACAATTTTAAAGTAAATTACACTTAAGCTAGATATTATAAATATAAGTGATGTAAAAAGTGCTATAAATTTAAAAGTACCACTGATATTACTTACTGATTCGTAGGACTGATAGTAGCTGGATATTTTTGTTTTTCCATGTAAACTATTATTTATGTCTTCTGTTAGTTCTTTACTTTTATTTTGATTTTCTACATTGATAAATCTAAGGCTAAGAGGCTTCCCAAAAGTTTTAAGTCTTTCAAAAGATTCTGATGTTACAACTACAGTTTTTCCTCCTACCTCTGGATTTATAATCTCTTCCCTATATTCAAGTAAATCCATAGGTTCTTCACTATCTCCAAAGAGCATATTTATATTTTCATTTACTTTTACACTTTTTATTTTACTTGCACCTATTCTCCATGTTCTTTCACTAGAAATCTCATTTTCATCTAGAATTGCTATATTATTTTTATTTTTAAGTTCTAATTTTTCTTCTATATTTGCTACATCACAAAGCTTGCTATAATCTTCTTCCTTAATAACATAAATATTTTTACCTTCTTTACCATCCTTTAAAATTTCATTTTCATTAAATTTTAAAGAATGAATGAAAATATCATTTTTTATCTTATTATCTTTATGTTGTTCTAAAACTTTATCTACAATTTCATCTGCTTCTTTATTAGAATGATAGACATAAGAAAATCTATGATTAGAAATATCTTTTTCTAATAATCCAGTTATAATCATTGTAGCACTAGCAGCAACTATTATAGATGCATTTAATATGGATATAACCGCTAAAGATTTAGCATTGCTGCCTATTCTGCTTCTAATATTAGATAGCGCAAGTAGTTTTTCTACATTTTTATAGCTATCCTTCCTTTGTCTCATCTAACTTACATAAAGAGCAAAGAAACTGTTAAAAAATAAATATGTTCCTACTATTACTGATATTAGAGCTAAAAAAAGTGATGCTGCACCTAAAATTTTTATTCCTGTTAAACTTCCAAAGAAGTATCCTAAAATAAGCAACAGTATTGATAATATACCTTTTAAAGTTTTATTTTTAGGTTCTTTTTCATTAATTTCTTCCCCTTTAAATAATTCAATAAGTTTAAATCTGTATATTATTCTATAAGCTCTTATAGAAATGATAATAAATACTATACTAAAATTAACTAACGTATTTTTTAGTGCCTTAAAACTGAATACTATTCCTATATCCCCTGTAGCCTTTATAAAACTCATAAATACTCTAGCAAATACTTGTGACAATACTGTTCCTATTACTATAGAAATACCTAATGAAAATATCCCTATTATTAGAGTTTCCATAAACATCATCTTTGCTATATCTTTATTTTTCATTCCTAATAGAGCATATATGCCTATTTCTTTTTTTCTTTTTTTTATAAAAAACGAAGTGGAGTTCCACATGAATATTACTGAAAAAAGAATGATTACATAAGAACATAAATTAAATAAAAGATTAGCAACTCCTAAAGCATCTTTTCCCATAAGTGCTTTTAATTCTTCTGAATTTGCTATATTTAAATACACATTAAATATACTTATATTAATTATTATAGAAACAATGTATGTAAAATAATTTTTCTTATTATGCCTTACATTGTTTAAGCTAATATTTAGTAAATTAAATTTCACACTACTCTCTCCTTACAAATATCAAATCATTATTTATGTAAAATTTTATCATTCTATAAATTCTCACACCATAGATTAGGCTTACAACTTTTATTTAAAACTTACATCTTTGTAAGTATATAGAATAAATTTACAAAATAATAGCGAGACTTCCCATTTCGGATAGTCTCGCTTTATAAGGCTTTTTTAGTGAAAATATCTATTTTGCTTCTTTTGCAGCTTTTATAACTTCTTCAAAATTAGGCTGTTCTGTAACTTCAGGTACATACTCTACATAAGTTATTGTATTACTACTATCTATAACAAATACTGCACGAGTTAATAACCCTAATTCTTTTATATAGCTACCATAATTATGTCCAAAACTATGATCTTTATAATCAGACAACATAGTTAAAGCTTTTACTGATTTTGCTCCACACCATCTTAATTGCGCAAAAGGTAAATCCATTGAAATTGTATAAATATGAACACCTGGAACTTCTCCTGCTTTTTGGTTAAATGTTTGAACTTCTAAATCACATACTCCTGTGTCAATGGAAGGCACCACTACAAAAATTCTTACACCACTTGTGTTATCTAATGTTACAGGCTGTAGATCACTATTAGTCAATATAAAATTTGGTGCTTTATCACCTACTTTAAGTTCCTTATCAATTAAAGTTATAGGATTACCTTGAAATGTAATATTCATATTAACTCCTCCCTTATATTTTCTATATGATAGTATTACCATATAATCTTCTTAATTATTAATCTTTATAGTCTATATTAAAAATATTATATAATGTTATTCTAACTTTAAAAGCCCATAATTATATTTTAATTTTAATATTCTTTTTAAGCTCTCGTTTATTATATTCTCACTTAGATTTCCTGTTTTAACATCTTCAATTATTCCATAAAAAACTTCATCGAACCGCTCATTATTTCCGCCTGGCTCTAGAGGTGCTGGCATTAGTAGTATATTAGCTCCTGCTTTTAATGCATTAACTGAAGCTTCCTTTATTGTAAAATAATTTGTTATAGCTCCCATATTTAGAGCATCAGTGATAACCACACCTTTAAATCCTAGTTCTTCTCTTAAAATCTTTCCTATTATCTTACTAGAAAAAGTGGATGGTACTAAAACTTCAGTATCTTTCTTAGAAGAATAAATTTTGCTATCATCTAAAGCTTTTGCTTGAATGTGACCTACCATCACCATATTCACATTATTTTCTATAGCTTTTTTAAAAGGATATAATTCTACAGCATTTATTCTATCTTTGGAATGATTTATACTTACTAAATCTTTATGAGAATCTCCTATAGTATCTCCATGTCCTGGAAAGTGTTTAACAGAACTAATTATACCTTCACTTTTTAATCCTTCCATAAATTTGACTCCAAATTCTGCAACTATCTCTGGTTTATTACTAAATGCTCTAATACCTATAACAGGATTTTCAGGATTAGTATCTACATCCATTACAGGAGCAAAATCTAAATTTAGTCCTAAATTTTTCATATCTTTACCTATGCTTTTTGCAGTTTCAAAAGATAAATTGGGGTCTTTACTATCTCCTATTGTTCTAGCACTAGGTGCTTCAACATCTCTAGGTATTCTTGTTACAGTTCCTCCCTCCTCATCTGTCCCTATAAAGACTCCAATATCTCTTGAAGTCTTTTGTATGTCTTCTGTGAGCTTTTTAGTTTGCTCTTTATCTATCATGTTATTTTTAAATAAAATAATTCCTCCTAATTTATATTTATTAAATACTTCTTCTACTTCTGGGGTAACCATTGTAAAGTCAATCTTTTCTCCATTAGTATTTACAGTATCTATAGAAGGCATAAGTAATTGTCCTACCTTTTCCTCAATAGTCATTGAAGAAATTTTTTTCTCTATCTTCTCATCTAGAGATTCCTCTAATTTAACTGCTTCCTTTGTAGTATTTTCTTTAATTCCACTATCTGAAGCTTTCTCTTCTGAAGTTTTGATATTACAACCAGTAAAGATTAATATTGCCATTAGAATTATACTTAAAATTTTTTTCAATAAAATCTCTCCTAACTATAAATATAGTATAATCTCAATAAATAATTTAAACTCTTTTCTCTTAAGTTATCCAAACTATTCTAATTATATAACTTATATTTATAATTTATTATAACCTAATTTTTATAATTGCTATATTATAATACCTATATTTTTCTAAGCTACTAGTTTGTAAACAAATAGCTATAATTCATTTTATCACTAACTAATTTCTTATAATAGTAGTAATTAAAAAGGAGGTGCATCAGAATTATTTAAAAAATTATTCTGATGCACCTCCTTTTTAAATTTTTCTCTTTAATTCTTAATTTTCTGACATTGACTAGTAATATCTTCTAAAAACTTTTCAATACTTTCCGAATCTCCTAGCTTGAGGACTTTATCACTAAGTTCTTTTGCCTCTTTAATTGTAAATTCCTTCATATATCTTCTTAATTTTAAAACTAAAGCTGAACTTACACTAAACTCATCAAGTTCCATCCCCATAAATATAGGAAGAAGCTTTATATCACTAGCTGCTTCTCCGCAGATTCCTACTGGTATACCTTCCTTATGCCCATTTTTAATTACAGTATCAATAAGTCTAAGTATTGATGGATGATATGGAGTATATAAATTCGATACTCTTTCATTCAATCTATCTACAGCAATGGTATACTGGATAAGGTCGTTAGTGCCTATGCTAAAAAAATCTACTTCTTTTGCAAGAATATCAGAAATAATTGCTGCTGAAGGTATCTCAATCATTATACCAATTTTTATATGCTCATCATAAGGTATTTCACTTAATTTTAATTCCCTTTTACATTCTTCAAGAACTTCCTTTACCGCTCTAACTTCTTGAATACTAGATATCATAGGAAACATTATTTTCACATTACCAAAGACACTTGCCCTTAAAATAGCTCTTAGTTGAACCTTAAATAATTCTCTTTCTTTCAACCAATATCTTGTCGCTCTAAAACCAAGAAAAGGATTTTGCTCCTTCTTAATATTTAAATAAGTAAGCTCCTTATCTCCTCCTACATCTAAAGTTCTAATTGTTACTGGTTTTCCATCCATTCCTTGAACCACTTTTTTATAACAGCTTAATTGTTCATCTTCATTAGGTGCCTCATTTCTTCCCATATATATAAATTCACTTCTAAAAAGTCCAATTCCTTCACCATCATTATCTAATACCTGATGTAATTCTTCTGGTGAACCGATGTTGCATACTATTTCAAAATTTTTACCATCCTTTGAAAGAGATTTCATACCTAATAAAGATTTATTAAGCTCTTTTTCACTTTCTAAATAGGCTTTCTTCTCATTGAACTGATTTATTATCAAGCAATCTGGCTCAATAAAAAATTCACCTGTACCTCCATCCATAGCTAATAAAGATTTTTCATTAAATAGATCTAATATTTTCCCAGCACCTACAATTGCCGGAATACCAAGATTTTTAGCCATAATAGCAACGTGGGATGTAGGTCCTCCTATTTCTGTTATAAAGCCAAGTATTTTATTTTTAGGAAGCTGCGCTGTTTCAGATGGAGTTAAATCATGAGCTACTAATATAAAGGAGTCAGTTAAATTGCTATAATCTATAGTACTTAAATTTAGTAAGTTATTTATTATCCTATTTGAAACATCTATAAGATCACTACTTCTTTCACGCATATAACTATTATCTAAAGAATTAAACATATCTACATAGAAATCAGTGGCTTCCTTAACTGCCCATTCAACATTAAATTTAAATTCTTTAATTTTATTTTCAATAAGAGTAATAAATTCCTCATCTTTTAGCATATGAATATGAGCTTCAAAAACCTTCGCTTCTTCTTTTCCCAATGTATTTTCTGTAAATATAATAAGCTCTTTTATTTGATCAATAGATGTATCTAAGGTTTTTTTCAGCCTTTTTACTTCTTCATCATAATCTTCAATACTATATTTTTTCACTTCAATTTTATTATGCTTAACTAATGTATTCCCAATAGCAATACCTGTAGATGCACCTATACCTTTCATATAACGACCTCCTAAGTACCTCTTCAGAGTTTTTAATTACTAGCATTTAGAGAATAACTAGTCAGTATACCTCTATATTTCCCAATCTCTGACTAGTTATTTTATACTTATTTTAAATAGCTACCTGCTTTTTCATCTACAATTATAGTAACATCTGGATGTAGTTGAAGTATTGATGCAGGTACCTCTGGAATTATATCACCATAAATCGCTTTATATAATATTTCTGCTTTTTCCTCACCATTAGCAAGCAAAAGAATTTTTTTTGAACTCATAATAGTTTTTATTCCCATACTCACTGCTTGTCTAGGTACATCTTCTATACTGTTAAAAAATCTTGAATTAGCCTTAATTGTATCTTCATCTAAGTTTACTAGAAATGTTTTTGATTCAAATTTAAAACTTGGTTCATTAAAACCAATATGACCATTTCTCCCTATACCAAGTAGTTGTACATCTATACCGCCAGATTTTTCAATTTTTTTCTCATAACACTCACACTCTCTTTGGATGTCTCCTGCTAATCCATCAGGAATATTAATGTTTTCTTTTTTTATATCTATATGATTAAATAGTTTAGTTTTCATGAAATTATAATAACTATTTATATCATTAGATTCCAATCCACAATATTCATCTAAATTAAAAGTAATTACGTCTGAAAAGCTTATAAATCCTTCATTGTATAAACGAATCAATTCTTCATAAGTACCTATAGGTGTAGATCCTGTTGCAAGACCTATAATACTTTTAGGCTTTAATATAAGTTGACTCGCTAATATACTTGCTGCCTTTCTGCTTAGTTCCTTATAATCTTTTACCTTAATAATTTGCATAACCTAAAATTCCTTCCTAAAACACAAGTTTCCTTCTACTATGGTATATAAAATATCCATATTTTCATTAAATACTGTAAAATCAGCATATTTTCCTACTTCTATGCTTCCTTTCATATTATCTATCCCAATGGCCTTGGCAGGATTTATTGTGACCATCTTAATTATTTTTTCAAGTTTTAATTTAGTATTGGATCTCATGTTCATTACTGCTTTATCTAAAGTGAGAAGGCTACCAGCTAATGTACCATCTTTTAGTGTTGCTTTTCCATGTGATACAAGTACTTTTTGTCCACCTAAATCGTAATCTCCAGATTTCATACAAGCTGCTCTCATAGCATCACTTATTAAAATTATCCTATCTTCACCTTTAACTTTTTCTAAAATATTAAATAATGCAGGATGTACATGAATTGTATCTGCAATAAGTTCACAATAAATATCACTATTTAAAATTGCTCCAATTGCTCCAGGATTTCTATGATGAAGTGGAGTCATAGCATTAAAACAATGAGTTGCACTTTTTATACCATCTTCTATAACACTCATAGCTTCTTCATAAGTAGAATTTGTATGTCCTATTGATAATATCATATTTTTATTCACATTCATAGATTTAATAAAAATGTGGTTTTTATCCATTTCAGGAGCAATAGTAATTATCTTAATTATATCAAGATAAGGTTTTATAATTTCTATTGTTGGTGATAAAATATACTTTTCATTTTGCGCTCCTTTATACTTAGAACTAATAAAAGGACCTTCTAAATGAACACCAAGAATTTTTGAACCATTAAATTCAATATCCATAGAATCTCTTATCACATCTAAAGCTTTATGAATATCCTCCACTGGCATTGTCATAGTTGTAGGTAAAAAACCTGTGACCCCATGATTACAAAGACTTTTACTAATAGCCTCTATACCTTCAATCTTGCCATCCATAACATCAAAACCTTTTGATCCATGAACATGGATGTCTATAAAGCCAGATGATATATAATTTCCTTCTACATCAATAGTTTCTATATCTTTACTAAGAATATTATTTTCTACAATTTGAATTATTTTTTCATCATATATAATTGATTTATCCTGTAAAACTCTATCTTCTAGGATTATCTTACCATTCTTAATACATTTTACAGCCATATATTTACCTACCTTTATATTTTTCATAAAATCTCATTTTTAAAAATCATACATGAAAAATTCAAACTCAAAATTCTTTATTATCTATTATCCATAATAGATTAATGATTAAAATAACTTGTACATTTTCATAAAAATGTTAGTTTGTTAAGTTTATTTTAAAATCTATAATTCAAACTTAAATTTTTGCCATGGCTTAATATAATCTAATAAATAAATTTCATCTTCATGAATTCTACCTACTATATTAGTTTTTCCACTGTTATCCATATCTTTTAATGCAATTTGAAGCTCTCCACTATATCTTTCATAAAGAGAACTTTCAATTAATATATCTCCTCTTTTTATAGGTTTTGCATTAAATAATTCAAATTTATGATTTTTATATTTTACACGACTTTCCGTTGATCTAATCATATATTCAGATATATCTCCTCTATTGAAATGACTTTCCTCTAAAACTATTTTTTTCTCTATTTCTGGTAATCCCTCTAAAAGTTTGACCTTAAGTTCAAAAATATCCTTATTTAATCTACTAAGTCTATAAAGTTCTTCTTCTGATGCAAAACAATTTGCTATTATAACGTCATCAATCAATTCTGTATTAAATAAATCTTTTGCTTGAACATCAATTGGTAAAAATCTATGTTCTTCTAAAGTACATAGTCCATGAGAAGTTGGCCATGGTCCAAAATTTCCATTAGAAGAACTAATAAAAGCAGCCGTCCTTATACCTTTTTCTTTAAACTCTCTCGATGTGTTCAAGAAGTGTTTTCTTGATATCCCTGTATATCTATGAGGATAAAAGTTATGACATCCTATTATATTATCTTTATTAGGGCAATAACTTAAAATATTATCAAGATATTTAGTTCCATTGCTCATATTTATTTCAATTTTAAGCCCATATGGATTAAAACTCATTATGCTTTCTTCCGTTCCTGAAAACCCTAAATCTAATCTTATTCCACTTAAATTTATTTGAGAAAAGAATTGAAGATCTTTATAACTTAGGTTTAATTTTTTAAAAATAGAGGGATCTACATCTGCAATAACTTCCATTCCTAACTCTTTTGCAGTATTTGTTATTTCTTTAAACTGATTTAAATTATTTTCTATATTTTCTCCCAAAGATATAAGACAAGTGAATACTCTTGTAAATCCATATTTTGCAGCCATTTTTAAATAATCTTTATATTTTTCTATGTCCCCTTGTGGAGGATATATTGATATTCCTAATTTTCGCATTTAACTATCTCCATTTTTACTTCAAATTTTAATCAATACTAAGATCATAATATATATTTTTTTCTTAATTATTACTTGACACTTTTTTATACATATCTACAAATTCTATAGCTAAATCCCTCATGGTTATGGCATTCATTAAATGATCTTGAGCATGAACCATAAGCAATGTAATTTCAATTTTTTCATTTCTTGCTTCTGATTGAATAAGTTTTGTTTGTTCTTTATGAGCCTCTTCAAGACTTTTATCTGCTAATTGAAGACATTTTTCAGCCTCTTCAAAATTTCCTATTTTTGCATTGGTTATAGATTCCATAGAAAAGCTTTTAGCTTCTCCACTATAAGATATTAATTTAAATATTATATTTTCCATTATAAATTCCTCCCTACTTAAATTGAGGTAAATATTCTTTGTTTTCATCAAGTATATCTTTCAATAATTTTTTAGTAGTGTTTATTGAACCTCCTAATGGATTATTGATTAATGCTAAAAAAGCTTGATTATAATCTCCATTTATTGCTGCTTCTATTGTAAGAGTTTCATAAGCTTTAACCTGTTGTATAAGCCCTCTTATAGAATCCGGCAAAATTCCTACTGATATAGGTATAGCTCCATTTTTATTTACAATTGTATTTGTCTCTATAACTGAATTATTAGGTAAATCTACTATGGCACCATTATTTTTTACATTTAAAGTATGAATTTCATTTTTATCATTGTATATAGCACTCATAAGAGAAATTGCAGCTTCTGAATAATAAGCTCCTCCTCTTTTATCTAGCTCAGATGGCTTTTCATCAAGGTTTTGGTCATCATATATTTTAAATAATTTATTTTCTATCTCCATTACTTGTTTTGCTCTTGTACCATGTCCATTTTTTATCTCTTCTAATTCTTCTTTTAGAACCTCATTTTTCATATAAAAATATCTATGATAAGGACAAGGAATCATATTTAAAGATTTTAAAAACTCTTTATCCCATTTTAAATCAGGAATATTATTCATATTTATAGAAGCACCATTGGAAAGCTTACGAATTATATCCTTTGTTATATCCTCTCCATCAAGATAAACTGACTTTCCATAAACCATATGATTAAGACCTACAAAATCTATTCTTATTCTATTTCCTTCTACATCAAGTAATTTTCCAATATTATTTCTCATTGTTATTGGAACATTGCATACTCCAATAGCTTTAACTTTTGTATAACTTAAAACAGTTTCAGTAATAATTCCTGCTGGATTTGTGAAATTAATTAAAAATGCCCCTGGAGCTAATTCACTAATATCTTTACATATATCAAGTATTACCGGTATTGTTCTAAGTGCTTTAATAAATCCACCTACACCAGTAGTTTCTTGACCAATGAGATTATACTTTAATGGTATGTTCTCATCTTTTAATCTTGCTTCAAGTCCACCTACTCTAAATTGAGTAACAACAAAATCTGCATCTTTTATAGCTTCTTTTCTATTCAAAGTTGAAGTTATTTTTGTTTTGATATTATGTTTATTTAACATCCTTAAAGAAAGTTTGCTAATTATGTCAAGTTTCCATTGACCCTTTTCTACATCTACTAATGCTATTTCTCTTACAGGGAATTCTTCAATTCTTTGTATTATTCCATGAATAAGTTCTGGAGTATAGCTACTCCCTCCACCAATTACAGCAATTTTAATACTATTCATTCTTTCCCCTCCAATCATAAAATTATGTAATACTTTTCCTTTAAATAGAAAAATATCTTTTGTTGAATTATGCATGAAATTTACAATAAATATTGTAGATTCCATGCATAATTTTAAACTTTAACTTTTTATGCTATTATCTATTTCCTTTATTATAGTTTTAGATTTTTTATCCTCAATTTTTTCTGCTAAAACAATGAAAGGAATATATATAATCACACCGATAGCAAGATTTACTATTTGTAATAGAGAACCTCTAATTGATCCTCCAGTTGCAATCCATCCACTAATTAGAGGTGGTGTAGTCCATGGCACCATAGCAATAGTACGAGGAACTAATCCTGTAGCAATAGCAATATAACTTATTATTGTTAATAGCACTGGTGTTAAAATAAATGGTATTATAAATGCTGGATTTAATACAATAGGCATTCCATATATCATAGATTCATTTATATTAAATAATCCTGGTCCTAATGAAAGGTTTGCCATATTTCTATGATGCTTACGTTTTGAAGCTATATAAATAGCAATTATTAAACAAATTGTTGCACCTGAACCTCCCATATAGACAAAGGCATCGAAGAATGGTTTTGTAACGATATTTGGTATAGATGCATTAGCTGCACCAGCTGCGGCAGCTGCCATATTCTTCTCAAGTGCTGGAAGATAAACTGCTTGCATAACCGGTTCTAATATATTGGAACCATGTAATCCAAAGAACCAGAATAAGTGATTTAAAAGTGCAATTAATATTGCTGACCAAAGTGTATTTGCTACTGCTCCTAAAGGTGCTTGTAGTGCATCATAAATTAATTTATGAATATCATCTACTCCAATTACAGCAAATAATATCCTAATTACTGAAAATATAGCTATTGTTATCATAACTGGTAATAATGATGCAAAGGATTTGGAAACTGCTGGTGGTACATTATCTGGCATTTTAATTATAAGTGACTTATTTCTTCTTAGCCTTACAAATATCTCTGTAGATATAAGTGCTACAATTATTGCTAAGAATAATCCCACTCCTCCAGCTGCACTATAAGGTATTCCTGAACCATCTGCTGTAGGTTTTGTTATAGATAATAGTGCTGCAAAAGCTACAACACCTGCTGTAAGTCCATCAGATTCATAGGACTTTGCAAGATTATAAGCTATAGTAAACACTACAAGAAATGACATTATAGCAAAAGATCCTGACCAAATGTTTCCTCCAAAGTTTTTCCATGACTCACCAAACACATTAGTCATAAAATTTTGATATGCTTCTATTGGTAATGCATTGATTAATGTACCTAATGAACCTGCTATAATCAATGGCATTAAAGTTACAAATCCATCTCTTATTGCTACAAGATGTCTTTGAGCACCTATTCGGCCTGCTACAGGTACAAAATGTTTCTCCATAAAATTAATAAATTTTTTCATTTTTTACCCCCCTAATATTTATAAAAGAGATTCTATTTACTTAGTCATGTCAATAGCTTGTTTTAATACAGCCTCTCCGTTCATAGTTCCGTACAAAATACTGTCAATTACACTTACTGGTATTCCCTTTGGTGTCATTAATTTTTCCATCTTTCCAAGTAGATATCTAACTTGAGGACCAAGTAAAACCACATCTACATCTTCATGATTTTTTACATCTGCTTCTCCTATTGCAAATATTTCAGCTTCTAAATTTTCCTTAGCTGCAGCATCCTGCATCTTCTTTACTAATAAACTAGTAGACATTCCTGCACAACAAACCAACATTATTTTTTTCATAACTTTCTCTCCTTTTTAATATCCATTACTTTTTAAGGCTAGATTTAATGCACCATGGGCTGAGTCTTTATAAGGAGCATGAATTATTACTTCGGGGAATTCATCATTTATTTTTTTCTTTAATAAACTATTTATAAGAGATGATTTTAAAAGTATGCTGCCTCCAAAACTTAGTTGAAAATTCTGAATTTTCATCTTAAATGAAAGAGTTTTGACCATTTTAAATAAATCTTCTACAGCTTTATTTACGATGTCTTTAGAGATTTTATCGGAATAATAGCTTTCTAATACAAGAGGTGCAAGGTCAGCAATATGTTGTTTTTTTGAATTATAAATAAATGGTATAAGTTCTTCATAGTCCGAAATTCCAAGATTTTTACTTACCTTTTCCCAAAGTATAGTTGTTTCACTTCTTCCATCATAGCTTTCCATTATCTTCTTAAGTGCATCTCTTCCAATGGCAAATCCACTTCCCTCATCGTCAATTATATGGCCCCATCCTCCTACTCTAACAGCATTACCATGGATATCAATGCCATAGGATATGGATCCAGTACCACTAATTAAAATGGCATCTCTCATGTCACCATTTGCCCCAACCAAAGTAGTTATGGAATCATTAAATATTAATAACTTATTTTTATAGCCTAATGTCCTAAAAATATTCTTTAAAAGGTTTTCATCATCCTCACAATCAATTCCAGCTCCGCCTAAACATATTGCACTAATATTTTCTTTAGCAATATTGTATTTATCATAAAAATAAGTGAACATGGAACTGAATACCTCTTCTGTTTGTTTTACGCCTACGCTGTGATAATTTGTAGGGCCAGATTTAAAACTGCCTATAACTTCATTATTATGGTTTCCTAAAAGACAAATAGTTTTTGTGCCGCCTCCGTCAATTCCAATATAATAGCCCATATACTCCTCCTTCTTGTAATGGAACATTAGCTGTTATTCATTAGGTAAAGTTTTATTGAATAATTCTTCTAATTCATTAAATGCTTCTGTTTCATCCTCCCCATCTATTAAAACAGATACACTATCTCCCATTGCTGCCCCAATACTCAAAATTCCTATTATGCTTTTTGCATTTGCTGATCTTCCATCTTTCTCAATGGTAATATTAGATTCAAATTGTTGTGTTAAATTAACCAATGTAGCTGCTGGTCGTGCATGAAGCCCTGATTTACTTTTTACTGTTACATTTAATTTCTTCATAACTTACCTCCTTTACACTAATAATTAAAGCAAATGCTATGCCAAAATTCTCATTTATATATAATTATTCTATATTTTTTTACTTTTTTAATAATGAATGGCTCTACTAAAGGCTTTATCATATAAATAAAAATTTTTCACAGTATTATTTACAACTAATATTAAGAAAAACTAAATTTAAATAATTCAAATAAATGAAGAAATTTTTTAAAATTTATATTTTATTACAGTCCCATAACCCTTGTTATCTCAATAGTTTGATAAGTATTAATCTCATCCTAACAATAAAATATTTATATTTCAATAAAAATATAAATACGGAAAAATAGTGTGTATACTGATATACACACTATTCTTATAGACTACACAGATTACACTATACTTGCAATGTAATAGGTATAAAATAACATGACTACTTAAGGATTATATAAATATTTGAACTTATATAAGTAAATAAGTTATGCAATAATAAATCTAATAACAAAACTTATTGACATAATATAGTATAAAATGGTTTAACACAATATCCAAATATTCTTCAAGTATATTTAATCTAATTCATTAAACATAAACATACGGCAAATATAGGCCGTTTCATTATTTGTAATTTCTACATCATATTGTTCTTCAAGGTTTTTTAAACATTGTTTTATTTGTACAATTTCTCTACTGTATTCATCAGTGAAGTCTTCCAAATCTTTAAATATTGATTCATTACCGCCATTCTTTAGTTTATCTATTAAAAAACATATATGAATTATTATTCCTATTTCGACTTCATCACTAATGGCTTTTTCTAACTGTATTTTTATTTTTTCAACTGTTTGTTTTACATCTTCAACAGTTCTTTCACAACCGTCAAAATTTAAGTGTTCTTTAAGTGATGAACTAATTTTATTATAAGTATCATTTACTTCAACTATTTCTTTAAGGGTATTTATCCCACCTTCAATTAATAAATCTTTTGCAGATATAAAAGGTATATCATCTATATGAATTTTTACTGTTCCAACTATAGCTAAAATTTTATAATTTTCTCTATAATAATCTACTGAACTTAAAAACTCTCTTCTATTTATGATATTCATTGGAATTATCTCTATTTTCTCAGTACTTGGTAATTTCTCACAAATAACTCGTTTTAACCTTTCCGCAGCTCCATCTCCAGTAAAACAAGCAGTTATAATAATATTCTTCTTTTCTATATTAGTTTTTCTGATTGGTTCTCTTATAAAAGAATTATTTTCTTTACAACTTTGGTATACTTCTATTAAGTCTCTGCCCAAAACTGCTTTTCTTAAACCTTCAATAACCATAGGAGTACTGGCTCTATCAATAGTTTTAACAACTATTCCAGTTTCTTCATATATCATATCTCCAAAATTTACTAGTGACCCCATATCAACTAAAAGCAAAACGCCCTTTCCTTTATTTATATCTTGTGCCTTCTTCTTCGCTAACTGGTATGCCTCTTCTGCATTCATAGTTAAAGGCATGTCTAGAGCAACTGCATGATTTACTCCCACCAAATCATTAGCAACCTGTACCATACTGCTAGCAGTACTATTTCCATGAAATATTACAAGTATCCCTACTTTATCTTTTTCTTCATTTTCTAATTCAAAAGAATTTGATGCTAAAAACATAGCAATATAACCTATTTCGTCAAGAGGTGTTTCGATATAAAAGGTATTATCAATGACCCTTGCTATTTCCATAGCAATTAAGAACTCCTCATCATATTTAGCTCTTATAAAATTCAATTTTGGATTATATATTTTCCTTCCACTCTTAATTCTTCTTATACTGCCATTTAAATGTAATGCAAGAGCAAAATATAAATTATCATCATATTCTTTATAAAGTTTATTTTGTGCAAAAGTTAATATATAATCTACTGTGTTAACTATCTCTTCTCCAACTATATTTATTATTTCCTCCCTCTTAACCTTAGATGTTATATATCCAATATGTTTTTTAAAATGACTTTCTATATCAATATTAAGGATTTGATTAATCTCACTATCTTGAATACCAGTTGCTTTTAAATTTTCTAACTTTCTTTCTATATCATCATAAAAATCTCCTTTTTCCTCATTACTCTCCTCCATTTCTTTTAATTCTTCTTCTTTATAATAAAATTTAAGTATATCCCCAGTATTTTTTAAAATATTATCTATTTCTTCTCTATTATCTTTTATTTTTAAAATTCCCTTTTTTACATAAATAGGTAGATCTTCTTGAGTGATTATTATATAACTTTTTCTTTGTGATTTATAATTTAAAAATGCCTTTGCACAGGCTAATTGTATATCACTTTTTAACTGTCCTATATTATTGGGACAATCGTATAATAAAAAAGACTCTAAAGAATTACGATTGATATATATGCTCTTTCCCAATCTTTTCGATTCATCCTTTATGAATAACTCAATAAGCCTATATCTTTCCTTCATTCCTCTATTCATTAATGATGGTAAAGTAATTATCATTGGAATCCTTCTAGTAAATGTCTTTAAAAGATGAGATTGAGGATTTTCCGTGGTAGCAGCTATTATCTGGACTGATGCCCTTTCTATTCTTTCCGTTTCGCCTAACAGTCTAAAGTGTCCTTTATCTATAAATGTAAAAAGTATTTCCTGTCCATGAGGTGGCAGTCTATGTACTTCATCAAGAAATATAACTCCACCATCAGCCTTTTTTAGCAATCCTTCTCTATCTTTATCTGCGCCAGTATATGCACCTTTTTTTACTCCAAAGATATAGGCTATTAAAAGTTGAGGATTATCTGCGTAATCAGCACAATTAAAATGTATAAAAGGTGCATCAAAAGAAAGCATTCCTGCCTCTACAGAGAATTTATACATAAGCTCCGCAAAAAGTGACTTTCCAACTCCTGTTTCTCCAAGGATAAGAGTATGTAATCCCTTTGGTGGATAAAGTATAGCTGCCTTAGCCTGCTGAATAGGCATTCGTAGACTATTCTTGGAACCTATAATGTTATCAAGACTATTTTTACCGTCATCTGAAGCAACAATATTTTCTTCTAAAATTTTATAAAGTACTGGACGACCTTGAATCTTCTGAAGCTTTTTTTCTAAATAAAGTTTATTAAGATGTCTGCTAACATTTGCCCTATCTAAATTTAATACTTTACTTACATCAAAAGCAGATACTCCCTTTGGCATTTTCTTTTGCAATACTGAAACTGTCTGTAATATTTTATCCTTACTCTTCAAAACATTCCCTCCAAACATTAGTAGGAAAATTTTATAAAAACAAATTCATACATCTTTTAAAAATAACTAGTAGAACCTTCTAAGAACATTTTTACAAAGTTCGATGTATATAATATAAATTCCACAGCATTATCTAGTTATTTTTTTAAAGGATGCGTTATTTATATAATTATAACACTTCTAAATGTTATTCACATTATTTGGAAGAAACTTTTAAAGCTGTTATTAATAAATTTACATAAAAACCATATTTTCAAAATATAATTATGATTATAAAAAATTATTTATTAGATTTTTCATAGTATATACTAGAAATTTTAAAAGTTATACTCTAAAATCCCAAAAAGCTGTAGCCTGATTTTTTAAACTACATACTATAATTATTAGAAAGTAATCCTTTCAATTAGATTGTAAAAGGAGATTTAATTATGAAGAATATAAAAGAAGTTATTAATATAGATAATTCAAATGATCAAACAGCAACTACATCAACAGAAGAAAAAATGATTCCTGAATTAACATTAGAAACATCAATGACAAAAGATGCATTGGTAAATACAACATCAGAAGAAGAAATGGAAGAAGAAACTGATTTACCAACTGAAACTAAAGAAGCTAATGCCATATTGCCATGTGGTTCTCCTTGCCCTCCAATGCCTAATCGTACAGCAAATTTTTGTTGTATAATAGATATTCCTAGTAATCTAAGAATTACTGCATTTGATGCTGCAAGAATTACCTATAACCTTGATTGTTTACAGTGTGTTGTAGAACCTTGCACTACTACTGCTACAGTTTGCGGCTGCCCTATAACTCTTACTGTGTTTAATGTGAAAATTGTAGGATGTATCCCATTCTTGATAAATGCCTTTATTACCAGTACAGCATGTACAAGAGTTAGAAATGGCTTCCCTAGAGATGCTTCTTTATGTTGTCATGATTCTGTATGCGTAAATAATATTATATGTACTAGATGTAGTGAAGCTGAAGCTAATGCTGCATGTGATATTATTCGTAAAAAACTAGATAACTGTACTTGTGTTGATGCAACTATTAATCCTCTTAGACCATTAGGTTGTTCTAATTTCCCTGGAGTGATTAAAGGCATCGCTGTTTCTGGTTTCTTTACTCTTCCAAATTGCAATCCATAGGATATCTTCTTAATATTAACTAAAATTTTTCTTATAAGTTACTCATATAAATAGAAAAATTATGGCTGTTCCTTTTGGAGCAGCCTTCTTAATTAATATTAATTATCTTAAGTTAAATTTTAAGTTTCCTACAAAAATTATCTTATTATATAAAATCTTTAAAGTTAAATAAGAATATTGCTCCTATTAATCCAAATCAATATAATACTAGAACATTATTTGACTCTTTTATAACTTACTTTAGATAGATTACAAATTAAATTTTCAACATTTCTCTTATATTCTATAGTAGTTAAAATTATTAACTTTACATTCATCATCTATCGTAGTAAAAATGTTAATCTACCTTCTAAATATACATAAAAATTTAAATAATAAGAAGTACTTTTTCGTAAAAAAGCACTTCCTATTATTTAATCTAGTTTACTATACTGTAAATATTATAAATTAATTCTATTTTTAAATATCACTTATTTATTATTTCCACTTACGTCTAAGATTTAATATTTCTTGAGAATATCCTATTATAGACATAGGGCTCATAATCATTTGATACATAAGTACATATACAATAAAACCTAATATATTTCTTCTTACTCTTAATCCTAGTCTTTTAAATACATGCCTTTGATACCTATAAAGTATAAAATTCTGAAATAGTGCTAAAGGCATAACAAATAATGTAAAAGGCCCTACTACCCAAAATATTCCAAATAATGCTAGTATCAATCCTGGCATCCAACAAAAAGTATATACAAAATCAAGATATGGCATAACAAGATTTATACCTGTAAGATAACGAACATAGAATATTGGATGTTGCCAAGGCTTAACTATTTTTAAAGCCTCAAGCATTCCTCTTGCCCATCGGCTTCTCTGCCTTGACAAATGCTTTAATGTTTTAGGTACATCTGTAAAAGCTACAGCTAATGGTTCAAAATATACTTTAAGATTATGCTTTAAAAAATTCCAAGTTAAAACAATATCTTCACCAATGGCATCAGGCCATCCTTCCATTAATCTTAAAGCCTCTGTTCTGTATAAAGAATAAGCTCCTTGAGCTACCAATGTTCCTTGATATAAACCTTGCATTCTCTTAATACTAGCAATTCCTAAAAAATAATCCCATTCCTGAAGCTTTGCAATAAAATTTTCTCTACTATTTCTTACCAAAACAGTTCCTGCTACAGCGCAAACCTCTTTTGGTGCAGATTTAATTCTTGATACAATGTACCTTATTGCAGATTTATGCAATAAAGTGTCTGCATCTAAAGTAACTGTATACTTCGTTGTTATGTAATTTAAAGCGCTATTTAAAGCATTATATTTTCCTAGCTTTTCTTCATAAAGAACTTGTAAATTTAAGCTCATTTCTTCTCCTGCTACCTGTGCAGAATTAAATGTGTTATCTGTAGAACCATTATCAACAACAATTACATTAATGTTTCCATCGTAATCTTGATTTGCTATATATCTTAAAGTATTAGCAATATTTTTTTCTTCATTTTTACATGCAATGATAATTGTAATTTCATCATTAGGGCTTGTATCTAAAAAATCTGGCTGCCTATCCATTAGAAGACTAGTAACAATAAATGCATTAATATAACCCGGTATATACCCTATACCAGCAATAATTAATATTGCTACTGGTTTTGTAACTATCATTCCAAGATCATTTATCCATGGTAAAGATACATATATAGAAAATATCATCCAACTAAATGCAATTATATGACTTAATAAAAACTTATAAGGTACTTTAATATAAATTTTTTTATGAAATAAATTTATTTTGTTTTTTACTTTAGTTTCAATCTCAAACATTTTAACCTCCATTCTACTAGTCTATAAATATAATATTTAAATATTTATATTGTATTACAAATATTCAATATAATGTAAGCATTTTTACATAAATATTCTTACAAGAATTAATTATTTTGCACTAATATTATAACTTATGAAATTAAGAAATTCAGTACTTTTAAATATGTAGTTTATGGTAATTTAAATCATAAATAGGAAATTATACATAATAAAAATATTATGTAAAATAATATGCTTTCAGTAATTACAGAAATAAACTCTAGTCTTTGTTTTCCTATCATTTGCTAATTCATATTACAAAATATTAGATCTTAATTTTTCTAAAAATAAAAAACAGAGATATTTATTTTTAATGAAATTAATATTAAAAGAAGTGCTAATAAATTATTAGTAATGCTTTTAATTGGTTAATAGATAGACTTAAGCATTTCTATCGTTAAACTTTTCCAGATATTATGATTTCAGTATTAGCTGCTATAATTTTATGATAGTAAAATATATTCTCCCTGTATTTTCTTAGGTTACTATTATAGCTTTACTTTTAACTCTACCTTCTAGTACTATATTTAAATTAGTTATAGAGTAAACTAATAATATAAATTTTCTAAGTATTACTACACCTATCTTAGCTTTTGCTGGAATTTCTATAGGCAATAAAAGAGATGTCTTGTAAAATTGTAATAATATATAATAGTATTTATAAATATCTTTTTTTCTTACTAGGTATGTCCCATTTTATTCTAAAATTTTAAGATAAAATATAGGAGGAATAAAAATGAATAAAGATGAATTAAAAAAACAAGTAATTAAAACTATTGATAAAAATAGAGATAAAATTATTGAAATAGGTAAAAAAATATACTCTACTCCCGAGTTTGGATATAAAGAATTTAAAACTACAAATACAGTAGTAGACTTTATGAAAAATGAATTAAATTTAGATGTTGAAGAAAATATTGCAGTTACAGGATGTAGATCTGAAATAAATTCTAATAAAACTGGCCCTAAGATAGCCATATTAGGTGAGCTAGATGCTATATTCTGCAAAGACCATAAAGATGCTAATGAAATAGGTGCTATTCATGCATGTGGTCATAATATACAAATAGCTGGAATGTTAGGAGCTGCTGTGGGACTTGTTAAATCTGGCGTTACTGATAAGTTAGATGGTAAAATAGAATTTATAGCAACTCCTGCTGAAGAATTAATAGAATTAGAATATAGAGATAATTTAAGAAAAGATAAAAAAATAAAATTCTTTGGTGGAAAACAGGAACTTATTTATCGTGGTTACTTTGATGGTGTAGATATTTCTATGATGTTTCACTCTTTATATATGGGTGAAGATAAAGCCTTGGTAGGTACTGAAAGTAATGGATTTATAGCAAAGAAAATTAATTTTATAGGAAAAGAAGCACATGCTGGTTCAGCACCTTATGAAGGTATTAATGCTTTAAATGCTGCTATGCTTGCTATGAATAATGTACACGCCCAAAGGGAAACTTTTAAGGAAAGTGAAAGAGTTCGATTTCATCCAATAATAACTAAAGGTGGGGACATAGTAAATTCAGTTCCTGCAGATGTTAGAATAGAATCTTATGTTAGAGCTAGAACTATAGAAGGAATGTTAGATGCAAATGCTAAAATTAATCGTGCTCTAATGGCTGGTGCTTTTGCTGTAGGAGCTGAAATAGAGATTACAGAAATTCCAGGCTATTTACCAATATTAAGATATAGAGAATTAGATAATTTATTTAAAGATAATTTAATTACTATTGGAATAGCTGAAGATAAAATAATAGATGGAGGAGATTTTACAGGCTCCTTTGATTTTGGAGATGTATCACAATTAATGCCTACTCTTCATCCTATGATAGGTGGAATAAAAGGAAGTCTTCATTCTAGAGAATATGAAATAATAGACGAAAATTTAGCATATATAACCCCTGCAAAAGCAATGGCATTAACTGTAGTAGATTTATTATATGACAATGCAAAGAATGCAAATGAAATATTAAATAACTTTACTCCTAAAATGACTAAAGAAGAATATTTAAAATTGATGGATAGTAATGATAAAGTAATAAAAGCATAAAAATAACATTATCTTAAATATCTTTATCCTAAATCATTTGAATAACAAAAATTCATAATTATAAAGCAATCCCCGTAGAACTTATTTATTCTACAGGGATTGATTTATAATTATTATGAAGATATACTCCATCTGCTAGATTGATGTTGTAAATTCCAAAGACGAGAATATAATCCTTTTTGAGAAATTAACTCCTCATGAATACCTTGCTCTACAACTTCTCCATTATCTAAGACAATAATATTATCTGCTTGACAAATAGTTTTTAGTCTATGCGCAACTACAATAACTGTTCTTCCTTGGATAAGTTCATTTATTGCTCTTTGTATATCTACTTCATTTTCTGGATCCAATGATGCAGTTGCTTCATCTAAAAGTACTACTGGTGCATCCTTTAGTATTGCCCTAGCAATAGAAATACGCTGCTTTTCCCCACCGGAAAGAGTGGAACCTCCTTCTCCTACAGGAGTATCGTACCCTTGAGGAAGCTTCATAATAAAGTCATGACAACATGCTCTTTTTGCTGCTTCTTCTACTTCACTCTGCGTTGCGTTCTCTTTACCAAATCTTATGTTATTTCCAATGGTGTCTTGAAAGAGATATACATCTTGAAATACCATAGAAACCTTCTTAAGAAGAGCTTCTGGCTCTAAATTTTTCATATTTTCATTCCCTATGAGAACTTCACCTTTCTGCGGATCATAAAAACGAGCTATTAATTTTAAAATAGTACTCTTTCCACTACCAGAAGGTCCTACCAATGCAGTTAATGATCCCTCTGACATCTTCACAGAGACATCTTTAAGAACACTGTTAGTTCCATATCCAAATGTAACATTTTTTAATTCAATATCATGACCTTCAGATGGCATTTTATCTCCTGATAAAACAGGTTCATTTAATAAATTTACAATTCTTTCTCCTGCTTGCTGATCGTAATTAATTTCTGAGAAATCCCCAAGCGCTGTAGTTAGAGGATCAAATACTCTTGTCCCTACAATTAAAAATGTAACAAATGTTATAATATCCAATTTTCCACCTAAAAGTAAATGTGTGCCCACAAACACCATTACTGTAAGTCCTGCTCTAATACAAGCTAGCGCTGCCAATACTATTGGTTGTAAAAATCCTTCTATTTTTATACTTTCAATCATAAATTGTCTAAATGCCTTTTCAAGACGAGTAAATCTTTCTCCTGTTAAATTGTATGCTTTAATGGTTCCTATACCGTTTAAATACTCTTGTAATCTATTAGCAGCATATATTTTAGATTCCATATGTCTCTTACCTACTCTTTTTTGTAATTTAGAAGTAGCTTTTATAATCAAAGTTCCTACAGGTAGCGCCACAAACATAGCAATAGCCATACGCCAATCCAGAAATAACAATCCAATAAAAGCAATCACTGGCATAACTAATGCTCCCACTAACTGAGGCATAAGGTGAGATATACAATGTTCTATTAGAGCAAAGTCACCCATCATCATATTTCCAAGATCACCAGGGTCTCTGCTTGTCAAATATCCAAGTGGTAATTGTCTTAAATGTTCAGCTAATTTAGCTCTTCCCTCTGCAGCAACTATAAATGCTCCTCTATACGCTGACTTATAAGCAGGTATTTCTCCTAAAAACATTATTATCATAGATACAAATAATGCACCACAGGTTAACCACAACTTGCCTATATCAAGAGCTGCTCCAGTTGAATAAGATTCAAATATTATTTTTGCTGCTGTTATCGCTAAAGTAAAAGGTAAGATATTTAAAATATTAGATAGAACCGAAAAGAAAATTGGTTTTCTTAACTTCTCTGGATTTCCAGCAGTTATATTATAAAGGATTTTCATGCTATACTACCTCCCTTTTCAAGCTTCCATTTTCCTGCATCAGTATATGCATCCCACATTTTTTTATAAAGCCCATTATTTGCTTTTAATTTCTGATGTGTACCTTTTTCTACAATGCATCCTTCATTTAGAACAATAATTTGTTCTGAGTCTTGTATAGATGAAAGTCTATGAGCAATAACTATTACGGTCTTATTTTTCATTAATTCTTTAAGTGCTAATTGCATTTGATATTCGTTTTCTGGATCAGCAAAAGCTGTTGCTTCATCAAGTACTAAAATAGGAGAGTTCTTAAGTATAGCTCTTGCTACTGATACCCTCTGTTCTTCACCACCAGAAAGATAAGTTCCACCTTCTCCTATGAGAGTATCATATCCATTTGGAAATCTTTCAATAAACTCATGACATTGTGCAGCTTTTGCAGCAGCATACACTTCCTCTTTAGTTGCATCAGGTCTTCCTACCAAAATATTTTCATAAATAGTATCATAGAATAAAAATGAATCTTGAAAAACAAAAGATACTGTATTCATTAAATTCTCTGTACTCATATCCCGTATATCCACTCCACCTATAGTGATGGAACCTTTTTTTACATCCCAAAATCTAGGAATTAAGTTTGCAATTGTAGATTTTCCTGAACCAGAAGGACCTACAAGGGCAGTTACTTTTCCTTGTTCTGCCTTAAAATTTATATTTGAAAGTGCTTCTTTACGTATTGAGTTTTCAGTTGAATCATAACTAAAGGATACATTTTGAAATTTAATATCAAATTTTTTTGGCATTTTAGGATTCTTTACTTCGGGCATAGCTTCTTCTTTAAGAATTTTATCTATACGTTCAACACCTTCAGAAATATCTCCTATTGTAGAAGCAAAATTAGCAAACTTATACATAGGAGCTGATACTCCTGGTGCCATAATTAAAAAGAAAAGTAAAGTTAGCGCAAATGCTATATTTTCAGGTTTTCCACTTAAAATATATACACCTACAGGTAAAATAAATGTTAAAGAAGCTCCTAGCATTACCTTAAAAAAAACATAGCTATTTTGAAACTGATCTGTATATCTTACACAATAATCTCTATAACTTATCATATCATCATAAAATTTTCTAAAGGAACGTACAGTTTGTCCAAATATCTTTATAACTGGCATACCTCTTACATATTGTACAGTTGATGCATTGATTCTCTCTAAGGAATCATGATAAAACTTTAAGTTTTCTTTAGCTTTTTCACCAGTTCTCATTCTAGACTGAACAAAAAAACCTAAAAATAGTGGCACAATGCAAGCAATGGCAAGCAATGGACTCAAATAAAACATTGCTATTATCATTACTACTGTTGTAGCTAATACATTAACTAAATCCGGTAATTGATGAGCAACAAAGTTCTCAATTTTTTCTACATTTTGTTCCATAGTTTTTTTGATTGCTCCTGTGGAGTTCTTAGTAAAATATCCAAGTGGGAGTTTTACTATATGAGTTGAAAGTTTTACACGTAATCCATATAATATACGATAAGCAGCCATATGGGAACATAACCCAGAAAAATACATAGTTATAATTCCACCAATTAATCCTATTAATGCTATAGTGCCCCAATGCATCATTAATGCTCCATTAGCTAAAGAAGGATTAAAAGCATTCTTTAACAATTCTGCAAGTATAAAATAAATAGATATATAAGGTACAAGCATACAAATAGCACTAATAGATGATAATGTCCCTGAAATAATTAGTAGCCCTCGTTTTTCTCCAGCAATTTCTAATAAACGAGGGATTCCTGACTTTTTCTTTTCCAAAATTTTTGCCTCCTTTATATTGAAAATATTATACATTTAATTGTTTTAATTTTTTATTATGTATAAAGCTTAACTATTTTCATTACATACACTACATAGCCCATAAAATATAATATTATAGTTATTTATTTTAAACTTATTATTATTTTCTATTGTGCGTTCTACTTTATCTAAAAGTTCAGCTTCAATCTCTACAATCTTTTTGCAATTTAAACATATTAAATGTGGATGATATCCTTTGGAACCTATAGGAATAATCTCATATTTAGTAAAACCATCACCTAGATCAATTTCATGCAAAAAACCTATTTCTTTTAGTAAAAGTACAGTTCTATATATCGTTGCAATACCTATATCAGGTATGGTAATTTTTACAAGATCATAGATATCTTTTATAGATAAATGATCAAATTTATTTTCTATAATAATATTGACTATTGATTTCCTTTGAACCGTTAATCTGTAACCTTTCTCCATCAATTTGTTTTTTATATATTTTACTTCCTCTAGTGATAGTTTTGACATTCAATTCTTCTCCTTTTCCCTTTATACCTATCATCTTAAGCATCCGAAAAAATAACTATTTAAAGATACCAAAGATGCTAATATACTGGTTAGTTTTTTAAAGTTACTTTAATATTATTGAAGTGTAATTATACTTTGCTTACTTAATACACCTCCTTTATAAGTTGATATTTTAATTTTCTTCAAAAATATTATTGATAATGATTATCCCTATCATTTATTGTAAAAGAACTAATTCTTCCTCTCTACTCATATAAGGATTTAAAAAGACGAAAAAAGGATTATTAAATAAAAAATTGCTGTTATCATTTTTCTACACAGCAATTTTTTGATATTCTATATCTCATTGTTTAACTACGTTTTGTAAATATTCCTTTGGATTAACTCCAAACTTCCTGCGAAAAGCTGAAGCAAAATGGCTTGCATTTGCATATCCCACTAGGCTTACAACTTCACTAACCTGCATATTCTTTTTTTCTAACAACAAACGAGCTGTTTCTAATCTCTTATCGATAACATATGCATATACCGTATCGCCAAATATCTCTTTAAATCCATTTTTAAGCTTAAATTCATTAAGACATATCATCTTAGATAATCCTGTTAACGTAGGTGGATCAACTAAATTATTGTCCAAAATTTCTTTAGCCTTATAGAGGCTTTCTATATCTTCATTAGAAAGCTTTATTGAATTATGTTTTTCTTGTTGATAAATTCTTTCATTAAGATATATTGCAAGAATTTCAAGTATCTTACCTTCCATATAAATGTTTTTTAATCCCTTTTCATATGGACAATTCAGTATTTGTTGTAAAACAACCTGTATAGATGGCGTAATCTTATCTCTATAAAATATCTCATCCTTCTTACCATTACAAAATGTATTCCATTCTTTTTCAATGTTCTCTGTTATTTGATGAAATTTCTTAGGATGAATTTTGATCTCTATAAAATTAAAATTTCGCTCAGGTAAATAAGTACATCTTTTTATATTTTCTCTATTTTTAGCCTTAGCGAAAAAACTCTCTCCATTAGAAAGTCCAAATTGATCTTTATTCCCTTCAAATTCCCATTCTATTCCATCTCCTACACAGAAAAACATATCTATATGTGGAGTCTTTGAAATACCTTGCACCTCCATTTTTTTATGAAAAGTCATATTGAAATCTATAATTTGAATATTTTCATAAGAAACAATTTGTTTGAAGTACCCATGTCCTATTTCTTTAGGAATCTTGAATTCATGGCCATTAGCTTCTAAATTATATATATTAGTAAGATCTTTACAAACAGAACATTTTCCCTCTGTTATATTTGTTATATCATATTCCCTCATCCCTTTATTAAGCATAGTAATTCACTCCCTTTTATTATTATGCTTTTATAATTATCATGATTTTTTGCTTTATATTAATGATTGTAAAAGTCAACAAAAATATGTGATATTTTTAAATCTCTGTTATACCTATATGATATTAAACATAAAATAATGATAATAATAATCATTTTCATTACATATCTTTAAAATATGCAGCTATTAAAAGCTGCTTTATATTATAAATAAAAAATTATTCTATTAAAATAACATTATCTAATATGTATTATACTGCTTGCAATCATCATTATCAACATATTCTAGATTTTATATCTATCTTACTTTTCTAATTAATAATAATTATTATTAAAATTTTATTTAAGAACATATCCACAATAAGAACTATTTCATCTCTTTTAATAACTACTATACTTACACTTACCAGTTACTTTTATACTCTTTAAGGGACGGTTCATTTTTATTCTTATATTTCTATAAAATAATATAATATAACTTAAAACATAATCATGAACCGTCCCCCAGATATGGTTAGTTAATAAAACTATCTCTATTTTCTAAAAGATTCTATTGTTCCTTTTTATGGCTAAAAATTTTTCAGAACTAATTACTATAGCTAATACCTCTAAATATAAAAGCATTTAATTACCTTTGTTATAATAAATATGTAAGATTTTATTCTCAAATTGAATCTATAGTACATTTAATTTAGAATGAATTTTTTTAATTAAAAATATTTTATATAATACACTAATTTAAATTAATTTTTAGAGTTAATTATACATTTTCACCCATATATTTCATAAAATTTCATTTACATTTTTACAATTTCATGATAATATTACATATTGTTATACTTTACAACATAATTTTACATTAAAAAGGAAGGGTTATTTTATGAAAAAATTAAAAAATTTACTTTTATTAACGGCTGTTTTAGCTGTATTTACTTTTGGAGGCTGTTCTTCTAAAGAAAAAGCAGAACCTGTAGAGCCTATGAAAGCTAGCTTTGAAACTAAAGATTACGATGGAAAGAATTTCACTGCATCAATCCCTACAAATTGGGAAGTTGACGAGAAAACAATGGCTCCTATAGTATCATTTTTAAACGTTTCTGAAAGTACTGAAAATTTTGTTTCTAATGCTAATGTTAATATATTAGACTTACCTAAAGAAGACTTAGGAGACATGAGTAAATATGCTGAACTTGTAAAGAAAGAACTTGAAAATACTCAACAAGGACTTATTTTTAACGTAACTAATTCTGAAGCTATAAATCTTCCAAGTGGACAAGGTGCTTTATTTGAATTAGACATCAAGCTTTCACCTGAATCAATCAAATCTTTAGTGGATAGCAACAAGCTTGATAAAGAATGGTTAGACATACTTAATAAAACTGGTTCTATAGATGCTTTAAAAGATGAAGTATATTATAAGCAAATTCAAATACATATGCCACAAAATAATAAAATGGCTGTAATTGGTTATGCTTTCACACCAGCTAGCTCTGCAAACAATAAAGAAATAACTACTTATTTAGCTCATCATCTTAAAGTAAAATAAAATTTATATTTAAATTCATAGAAAAAAGTCTACTTACTTTTAATGTAAGTAGACTTTTTTCTATGTTTAGGGGACGGTTCATTTTTATTCTCATATTTTTATATAATACTATAATTCATTTTAAATATAATTATGAACCGTCCCTATTTCTATAGTAAATACCTTAATAGCGCTAATTTCTCCTAAAATTATTCTTTCACTGCTAATGCTTATAAATCCATTCTTACTCGAATTTATCTAAAGACTTTAACTGGTGAATAATATATTTAACTTTATTATACATATACTGAGAAATTCAGTACTTTCTAAGTATATAGGTTATAGTAATTTAATTCATAAATAGAGATCTGTGTACAGTAAAAATTTGTATAAAAAATAGCTATGTAAAATAGCCCTTGAGTTAAACTTAAATAGTGCACTTAATATAACTTATATTTTCACAATTTATATTAAATAATTATATTTATCATCATAATATTGTATAAAAAATAAATAATTTGATTTTATTGGACTATTATGGCAATATTTATATAAATAGTATATATTTGTATAAATATAATAAATTTTAAGGGGGAATTATCATGAAAAAACTTTTTATCGTAGCATTAACTGCTACTATGGTCACTACAGGATTAGTAATACCAGCAAAGGCTACAACTAAAACTAATATTGAAGAGTCAATGGGGAAATTAAGCTTTTCACAATCATACACTCAATCAGCTTATATTAGAACTTTATCTATAGGTTCATCAGGAAGTGATGTAAGAGTATTACAAGATTGCCTTATTTATATAGGCTATAGTCTTGAATCTGATGGTTATTTTGGACCTAGAACAGAGTCTGCAGTTAAAAGTTTCCAACGTAGTCACGGGCTTACTCCTGATGGTATAGTTGGACCATTAACTTGGGATGCAATTAATAAGGCAGTTGGTGGTATTCATTAAAATAAGCTAACTAAGGGACGGTTCATTCTTATTGACTAAAATTTTATAATATAATTAAACTAAATTATGAACCGTCCCTTAAATAAATAAATAAATAAATAAATAAATATTTACTATAATTAAATATCTTTAGATTTGTTGATATTTTAAGTTTCATCAAAATTTTATTGTAATTCTTAAGCTTGTCCTACTTTGTGTGTACATAAATAATGCTTTTAGATTTTTTATTTTAAATCGTTATGCTATCTTTTGAGCATTTAGATCTACTAACTCATCTAACATAGCTTGGTAAAATCTATTTCTAACTATTAGTTCTACTCCATATTTGCAAAGCATAGATACATTAGATTGTGTTATATTTTCTAATGTTTTGCATATCTCTTTTTGGCTTTTACCACTAAACTGAGTTAAAAATACTACATATATAGCCTTTGCTTTCCTACTTTTTCTTCTATGTTTTAATTTTAACTCTATATGTTCAATTCCTGTCTTCTTACAGACAAAATTACTTATTTCCTCTTCTGAACAATTTCTAAGTAAAATAACCTTTTCACTTCTATATTCTGATTTATCATTTTCAAATTCCATTTCTTTAAGCTTTTCTTTTTCTACATTAAACATAGTTTTATAATAGTTCTCTCTTGCTCTTCTCTTTCTCCTACCAAAGAAACTCATTATATATTCTTCATTACAAAGATTAAATCTATTTTTTTCTAATCCTAGGTACAATGATAAACTTGAATACGTGTACTCTTCTGGCTTTTCTTTATATTCTTTTATATCTACTGGATTTCTATGTATATATTTAGAAACTTCTATTAAGTATGCATCACTATTTATAGGTTTGCTTTTATATCTATCTCTAAACACTGGTCCTTTATGTTTCTTGTACTTTCTAAGATATCCTCCATATCTTAAGTTAAACTTTTTCATCATTTTACTTAAATCTCCACCATTAATGTCTATCAAAAAATGGGTATGGGTATCCATTAAACAATAAGCATAAACTTTAAAATTTTCTTCAATCTGTAATTTTCTTAATATTTGAAGCATTTTTTCTTTGTCTTCATCATCGTAAAACAAAGGTTTATCAGGAAAGCTTCTAGTCATAACATGATATATTCCACTTGCACTTAGTACTCTAGCTGCTCTAGCCATACAGCATCCTCCAATTAACATAGTTTTCTATAATTATTACCATTACCTAAATCCTCAAACAAAATTGTCATATAATAATTAGAAAATATAAATATTTTTAATGAACCGTCCCTAATAAATATATCCATCTTAACTCCTCCAATAATTATAGCTTTCTATAATTATTGACATCGCCTAAGGCCATAAACAAAATTTTTATATGATAATTAGAAAATATGAGTATTTTTAATGAACCGTCCCTAGTAAAAAATCCACCTTTGAAACAGTTATCTGCTCCAAAGGCGGATTTTCATTTATTGGATAATATTATTTTCTATATAGAACTCTACTATCTATATCTTTTATATTTTTACAACCTGTTAATACCATTGAGGATTTCAAATCACTTTTTAGTTCTTCAATATATGTTTTTACTCCTTCTACCTTTCCACCAAAGGAAGCCGTTACAAATGGCCTTCCTATAAGCACTCCATCGGCACCAAGAGCCAACATTTTTAATACATCTACTCCACTTCTTACTCCACCATCTACTAGTATCTTTACTTTTCCTTTAACAGCTTTAGCTATATCCTCTAAGACTTCAGCAGTTCCCGGTGTTTGATCTAGTACTCTTCCTCCATGGTTTGAAACAACTATTGCATCTACTCCTGCTTCAACTGCAAGTATAGCTTCATCGACGGTCATTATACCTTTTAGTATAAAAGGAAGTTTTGTACTACTTACAAGCTCTTTTATCTCTTCTACACCTTTAGGCATAACTGGTTTACCGTGTAATGCTAATGTTATAAGACCACAGGCATCAATATCTACTCCTACAGCAAAAGCTCCTGATTCTTCTGCAAGCTTAATTTTATTTATAATATTTTCATTTTCCCAAGGTTTAATAAATACTATGCCATTACCATTATATTTCTTTAATACTTCCAGGTTAGTCATTAGAAAAGCATCAACTGCTGTGTCTCCAACCATTGGATATATACCAGCTTGTACACATCCATCAATAACAGAAGAAATATATTCTTCCTCTGTAAGTTTTCCGCCCATATTTAAAGTAGTTCCAGTAACTGGTGCTGCAAAAACAGGGATATCCATTTTTCTTCCAAATAATTCTGTGCTTATATCAGGATTTTTAGCGTCATGGATAACTCTCATATTTAGCTTTATATTATTTAATGCATCAAAGTTAGCCTTAAAGGAGTCTCCTGTTCCTTTTCCACCCATTCCTGGCACTTCTCCAGAACATACTACCCCATTGCAAGCTTTACATACTCTGCAACTGTTATTTAAATTTTCTCTTGCAATTTTTTTAACTTCATTCATATTCATAAAATACCGCTCCCATCCTTAACTATTGTATATATCAAAGAATTCTTTAAGATTTTCCTCCGTAAATACCTTTATACCATTACGTATTAAAAGTTCTGCTGTAACTCCATTGCCACTTCTTTTATTACCACTAAAAGTTCCATCATATATTGTTCCTACTCCACAAGATGGACTTCTAGCTTTTAAAATAGCATATTCTGCTCCTATGGCCTTTGCAATTTTCAAGGTTTCTTCTGCTCCTTTTGTAAACTCTTTAGTAGCATCATCATTTTTAGGTCCTAATATTATAGCTTTACCATCTAAAACCATAGCACCATCACCCTGTATAATTTCATGTGGTTCTCTTGGAGTTTCTTGTCCACCTAACTGTTCTGGACAAACTGGTATTGCCTTTCCTTCTTTTAGAAGCTTTAAAACTTCTTCTCTAAGATTATTACCACCATCGTATTTACAGTTAACTCCACAAAGACATGCACTTACTAAAACCAAAATCTCACTCCTCTCATACAAATATATAGGATTTTGTAACGTATATATGGGAATAAATAATTTTTTATTTCTTGATTCTATCTTTTATATTTACTTAATTTCTACAACAGTAACTCCTGTACCACCTTCACCATAATTTCCCAATCTAAATCCTTTTACATGAGGATGGCTTCTTAATAAGTCAGTTATTGCACTTCTAAGTACTCCTGTACCCTTTCCATGAATTATTGACACTTCATTAAGGCCTGCTAAATAAACTTCATCTAAATATTTATCAACAGTATAACTAGCTTCCTCTGAATCCATACCTCTTAAATCTACAGAAGTTGCTACATTTCTTAAATTTAATTTTGCTTCTCTTTTTTCCATCTTCCTAATCTTTTTATCCTCAGGCGATACTTTTGATTTTCTAAGGTCAGAAACTTTTACATTTATTTTCATTATTCCTGCTTGTACTTGGACTTCACCTTTAGAATCTACTTTGGATATAACTATAACATTTTGATTTAATTTTGGAAGATAGACTTCATCACCTTCATTAATAGACTTAAGTTTTTCTCCTTTAGCTTCTTCTGTTTTTTGTGATGCAAATTCTGCATTTTCAAGTTTGTTTTTAATTTTCTTTCTCTCTTCTTCAAGTTTTGTTCTTACCTCTGAACTATATCCCATTCTTTCAAGCTCTCTAATATTTTTAAGAATAGTATCAGACTCTTCTTTAGCTTCTCTTATAAGCTGTTTTGCCTCTCTTTGTGCCTCATAAAGTGCATTTTCTCTAGACTTCTCAAATTTATAAAGCTTTTCTTCATATCTTTCTTTAAGCTTTTCTGCATCTTTCTTTAACATTTCAGCAATTCTTGCGTCATTTTCAGCTTTAATACTTTTTTGTTGTAAGCTTTGAATAAGCTCTTCAAACTCTAAAGTATCCTTGGAAATATTTTCTCTTGCACTGTCTATAATATATTCTGGAAGCCCTAGTCTTCTTGAAATCTCAAAAGCATTAGATTTTCCTGGTATACCTATAAGTAATTTGTATGTTGGTCTTAGGGTTTCAACATCAAATTCTACAGAAGCATTTTCTACTCCTATGGATTTTAATGCATATCCCTTAAGCTCACTATAGTGAGTAGTAGCAACCACTCTACATCCTCTTTTTCTCAAATTTTCTAGTATTGAAACTGCAAGAGCCGCTCCCTCTGTAGGATCTGTACCTGAACCTAATTCATCAAATAGTACTAAAGAATTCTCATCTGCATTTTCTATAATTCCAACAATATTGGTCATATGTGAAGAGAAAGTAGATAGGCTTTGTTCTATACTTTGCTCATCTCCTATATCAGCATAAACTTTATGAAAAAAACTTACTACAGAATTTTGTCTTGCTGGAATTAAGATACCACTCATTGCCATCAAGTGAATAAGTCCTACAGTTTTAAGAGTTACAGTTTTTCCTCCTGTATTAGGACCAGTAATTACAAGTGAAGTAAATTCTCTTCCTAAATATATATCGCTCGGTACTACTACCTTAGGATCTATAAGTGGATGTCTAACTTCTATTAAATCTATAATTCCATTACTATTTACTTCTGGACAAATAGCATTAATTTCGCTAGCATATTTAGCTTTTGCAAAAATAAAATCTAATTCCCATAATATATTTCCATTATTTTCGACTATTTCAACATTATCTGTAACCCTTTGAGATAATATCCTTAATATTCTTTCTATCTCTGCTTTTTCTTTTAATGTTAATTCTCTTATTTCATTATTTAAATTAACCAAACTCATAGGTTCAATGAATAAAGTAGCCCCGCTTGAACTTTGATCATGTATAAGACCCGGTACTGCATCTCTATATTCTGCTCTTACAGGAAGAACATATCTATCCCCTCTTATAGTATATAAGTTTTCTTGAAGATACTTAGAATTGCTTCTAACTAAGGAATTTACCTTATCCTTTACAGAAGAAGATTTTTCTCTTAGTTTTCTTCTTATATCATAAAGTTCCTGAGATGCTCTATCAGCTATTTCTTCCTCACTAATTATAGCTTTAAATATTTCATCTTCTACTTTTTTAAGAGGAACAATACCTATACATATGTCTTCTAGTACCCTATAGCTTTCTTCCTCTTCTTTATGAGCTATATAATCTTTAAATAATCTTGCACATTTAAGCATAGATGCAATTCTAATAAGCTGTTCTGGTAAAAGCACTGACCCTTTTTCTGCTCTTTTTATAGCTTCTCTAACATCGTATATTCCTTCAAAAGGAGGATTACCTTTTTTTATTAATAATTGAAAAGCCTCCTTAGTTTCTTGTAAATGCTCTTTTACCTCATATATATTATTATAAGGTTCTAATTCATCTATAATATCTTTTGCTGCGGATGTTCTTGTGTATTTTTTGATATTTTCTTTTATTTTTTGGTATTCTAATACTCTTAAAGTTTTATCCTGCATTGTACCACCAACTTTCTCTATTCTACTCCTCTTTTATAATGTCCTCTTGTAAAATTTGTATAATCTCCTAAAAATTCTTCATTTTTAATTATATCTAAAATTTCTTTTGTTTTATTATAATCTTCATCTATAAAGTCTGCTCTAAAGCTTTGTATATTGTTCTTTCTCAGTTCCTTCATATTAGGAATTAAATTAACAGGAACATTATTGAATATATGACTTCTACAATACTTATCTGTTAATACCTTAAAGTCTTCACCTTTTCTATCTCTCAAAATATAGTTACCTTTAGCACAATTAACAGTACAATTAGAACATAGTGACTTTTCTCCAAAGGTGCTTCCTATTACACAATATTCACTAACCATCAGCTCATATTTACCATAAACTACTATTTGAGAAGCAATGTTAGTATTTTTTACAACTGAATTTATTTCTTTATTATTAAGCTCTACACTTATTGAAGCTCCATCTAAATATTGATTATAGAATTCTCCACTATAGCTATTAAATATATTTAGTTTATAATCTCCAATTAAAGCTGTTTTATCTCTAAATCTACTTATAATACCTAAGTTAGCTGTTATTATACCTTTAATATTCTCTAAATTTTTATCTATAAATTCACAAATACCTTCAAATTCCTCTTTAATTATATTCGAAGTTTTTATATATAAATTAAACTTTCCATAGTTTTTAATTTCCTCAATTTTCAGCTGATTACCCTTAAAGAAAAAGTCCACTGCAATATTTTCCATTCCACTATCTAAAGCTGCCTTTAATTGTTCTAAGTTGCTTACTACAACTAAAAACTCAGGAACTTTACCTTTTTGCGGCTGTTTTTCTATATTATTAACAGTTAACTTTAATTCATCTTCTCTTCTGTAGCTTTCCTTTATAAAGTTTAATATTTTTTCAGTTAAATCTCTTCTTATAGAATTAATTGAAGACACTGGTATAAATCCTTCCTCAAAGGCTTTAAATTCAATATTATTAAATTCAAATGGAGTATCTCCTAATTTTTGAAGGTTTTTAATTATACTGTCTTTATCTATTGGTCTTTTTATTGCTTTTTGAACTAAATCTCCTTCTACAATAAAATTATTTCCATCAAAATTTGTGATAATCTTTATAGGTTTATCTACTATAAAATCTACTTTTACATCTATTAGAAGTTTCTTACCATATACATTTTCATAAATCTTTGAAAGTTCTTTTGAAAGTTCTATATCAGAAGTTTTATATAACATATCTCCTTCTTTATATCTAGTAGGCTTTAATATTACTTTTTCTCCTTTTGCAGCATATTGTGCTTCATTCTTACCTATCTTTATGCCAGACACAGTAAATCCACCTTCGCCTATTCTAACTCCATCCTTCAGATGAATATTCTCTTCTAACTTAATGGTCAAATCCTTTTCTACTTTTCCAATATATACTCCCGTGTTCTTAGGAAAATTATATGCCATCATATCTTTCCCTACATTTCCAAACATATATGCTTTAGAAAATCCTTCTCTATTGAAAAGTTGAGCTAATTTACTATACTCACCTTTTATATCAACAACATCATCATTTTCATAAAAAGCATCAATAGCTTTTTTATAACTTGAAACTACTCCTGCAACATATTCAGGCCTTTTCATTCTTCCTTCAATTTTTAGAGAAGAAGTTCCACTTTCTATAATTTTTTTAATATCTTCAAAAGTACAAATATCTTTAGGACTTAGTAAGTATCCTTCTCTTGTTTCATTTGAAATTTTATTAATTAGTGTATAGGGTAATCTACAAGGTTGAGCACACCGTCCTCTATTCCCACTTCTTCCACCTATAATACTACTCATAAGACATTGTCCTGAATAACTAACACATAACGCACCGTGAACAAATATTTCTGTCTCTATATCTAATTCTTTAGATATATATTCAATTTCCTTCAATGAAAGTTCTCTTGAAAGTACTATTCTCTTAAAGCCTAATTTTTTTAAAAATGATGCAGCTTCTCCATTATGAACTGTCATTTGAGTTGAAGCATGAATCTCAAAATCTGGTAATAACTTCTTTATAGCATAAAATAGTCCTAAATCTTGAACTAATATTGCATCTACTCCGACTTCATATAAAAATCTAACGTATTCTATAGCCTCTTCAAATTCAGATTCCTTAATTAAAGTATTTACAGCTATATAGACTTTAACATTATATATATGACAGTAATCTACTGCTTCTTTCAATTTCTCATCATCAAAATTATTAGCATAAGCTCTTGCTGAAAACTTACTTCCGCCCATATATATTGCATCACACTCTGAAAGCACTGCTGCATGTAAACTTTCCACGCTTCCACCTGGTGCTAATAGTTCTATTTTCCTCATGTTCATCTCTCCTATTACTGAGCTTATAATTACGAATATAATTATACCAATAGTAAGTATATAAGACAAAGTTTTTATTCCATTATATAGTTTTTATTTATAAAAATAAAAACCTACCTATATTATTTAGTTATAAATATAGTTTAAACCATATTAAATAGTGAAAATTCAAATTTCTACAAATAAAAATAAGTGGACTAAAAAGTCCACTAACTATTTATTAGTTTTAAATATTCTTCATATATTTGCTTAGCAGTATTTTCCCAGGTATATTTTTCACATACATATTCTTTTAATTCATCATTTTTTCTATTATTACATCCCTTAATTATAGCTTCTTTTATAGAATTTTCATCATAAGGATTACAGTATATAGCTAAATCTTTAAAATATTCTCTTGAAGCTCCTTCTTCTGTTACTACGATATTACATCCACTTGCTGCTGCTTCTAAGGAAGAAAGACTTGTTAGTTCCATAAAACTAGGTAATGCGTGAACTTTAGCAAATTTATAAGCATTATATACATTATAGTTATCCATAAAACCTAAGTATTGTACATTTTTATAAGCTAAACATTTCTTAAAATAGTTTTTATTTGAAACTCCTCCTACTAAAACTAAAGGTAAATTTAACTCATTACAAATCTTTGAAAGTATTAGCTGGTTTTTTGCCTCATATATTCTTCCTACAGATAACACATAATTATCTACGTCATGTCGTTCTGTAAAATTATAAAGTGGCACGTCTTCATATTCTAACATATTCACTCCGTTATAAATTACCTTACAAAGAGTATCAAACTTAAAATCTCTTTTTAAATTTTCTAATTCCCACTTACTATTACAAAAAATCATGTGACTTTTTCTTAAAAGTTCTCTTCTATATATATTACAACTATTCCACAATTTTAGTTTTTCATTTTCTCCTATATGGTTATAATAATTACTCATATTAAAATAAAGAGGAGTAATCACAATTTTACTTTTTCCTTTTAGGCTTTGTCTATAATACCTATATATCTCTCCTGGAACATTGATATTAAATAAGTGAATAATATCATAATCATTATATTCATATAACTCTCCTCTATCTATATCAACATTAACTCCTAACTGTCTTAAATTTTTGTAAATCTTTTTTACAATGATGGAGTCACCAGCAGAACTTTTTAAATAATCCTGTCTTGCACACAACAAAACCTTCATTGATAATCCTCCTATGTTTGCTACTTAAAATATAACTATGCAATCATAGTAGTTTTTATCACTAATTATTTAAATAAAATAGTTTATCTTAATAAGACAAATAGCTCTATTATTAATTTTATAAAATATTTTATCAAAATTATTTAACGACTTTCTAAATATAAAAAGTTGTTAAATAAAAAAACTCATAATTATTTAATTAATTATGAGCTATATGCCCTAAAGAAAATTCTTTATTCATACTTATGTTTTGATATTTTTTATTTATATACTACTTCAAACTCTTCACATACTATTTCCATATCTTCATTAAATTCTTTTCCTATTTCTTTTAGCTCATCTTCAAAATATATTCGATGAACATTTCTCCAATAGTCTAAGGATTTATCGCCTTCACCTTCTATTGAAGCAAATTTCTCCGTTACATCTTTAAAAGGTATAATTTCTATTTTAGTGGTTTTAATAATACATTTAGCAATACCTTGCCAATTAATAATTATACTATATTCATCAGCTTTTGGTAATCCTTCTCTTCCTTCTTTATACCAATAATATAAAGAAGCTGTTCCTCTTTTTGTTCCTTGTAAAACAAGTTCTGCTAACTCATTGGCAGACTTCTCATCATTACAAAAATGCCAAGCAGTATAGCTTTTTTTCGTAGTCTCTTCATTTTCACCTAAAGTCTTTAAATAGCTTAACCACATTTCTTTTACTGAAATATCATATTTACACATAACCTCTTCCCCTTTATTTACAATAATTTAACCTCCATATTTCTAACAACTGGAGGTTAAAGATTTCATTCTTATAAAAAGCTATTCTTTAATTTTTAATAATGGGTTGTTTTTTAATTTTTCTCTTATTAATTCTTCATTTTTATTATCTAATTGTTTAGCTAATTCTTTAATATTTCTAGTTTTATCACAAATATCCGATCTTAGTTCTCTATTTCTAGCTGCTAACTTTTTATTTAACATAGTAAGCTTTTCGTTTTCACTTTTTATTTCTTTTGAAACCTCTGTCATAACCTCCATCTCAGAATCAATTTTTTCCATTTCTTCTTTTAATCTAAGATCTTGGTTATCAGACAAATTTTCAACTTGCTCTTGAAGCTCCTTGTTAATACTCTCTAAAGATTCAACCTGTTTTTTCATTTGCTCTAATTCTGAAATTAAAATCTTATTGTCATTGGTCGCTTTTGTGTAGTTTTCAGATAACCTTTCGTAGCTTTCTTTATTCTTTAAAAGTTCATCTCCCATATTTAAAGCAGCTAATATAGTGGCATCCCCTGGGCCTAACTTAGAATTGTTCTCCATTAAGGTGCGAATACGTTTGTCCACAAATTTGGCTACCATATGTAAATATTCATCATTTTCTTCACCTTTTAAATTATATTCCATACCATTTATTTTAACTGTTATAATGTTCACTAAAACACCCTCTTAAAGATTATAGTTGTTCTTATTTTAACATAAAACCCTTATGAAATAAACCAAAATAATAAAATACTGCTATAATTTCAACTGTTTCCTTGATTATTCTCTAGTTTAACCTGCTTTTCTCAAATTCAATAAATATTAACCTTTAACATTTATGTAAAAGTTCATAATTGTTTTTTTACATAAATAAAGAAAAGTGAGTAAATCACTTTTCTTAAAAATCATCTATCCATTGATTAAATTTGTCTTAATTCTGCACCTAACTTATGCTCTAATGCTCTTAAAATTTTATCATGGACCTTATTAACTTCGTTATCAGTTAAAGTTTTTTCTTTATTTCTATATACTATTGAATAAGCAATACTCTTCTTACCCTCTGGTATTTGCTTACCTTTATATACATCAAATAATTTAATACTTTCTAGTATGTTTCCACCTTGTTTTTTAATAGTATCCTCTATCTCTTGAACTAATATTTCATCTTCAACTAAAAGTGCTATATCCCTAGTTACTGCTGGGAATTTTGGTAACGGAATATACTTCTTATCAACTTTAGCATGTTTTAATAATAAATCTAAATTTAATTTAGATATATAGCATCTTACATCCATATCATAGTTGCTTGCTACATCAGGGTGAATTTCACCTACAACACCTATATATTCTTTTCCTATGTATAGTGCAGCAGTTTTTCCTGGATGAAAGCTTGGATTCTCTGATTCTCTCTTAAAGCTTACACTTCCAATTCCTAGTTCTTCAACTACATTCTCAACTACTCCCTTAATATCTAAATAGTCCATATTTCCATACATTGAAATTGTAACTATATTTCTTTCTTCTGGAAGCTTATTTTCATCTTCATTAGGAATATATACCTTTCCTATTTCAAACAATCTTGCCTCTTCATTACTTTTACTGTAATTTCTTGATAATGCTTCCATAGCAGATGCTAATGTAGTAGTTCTCATTATACTAAAATCTTCACCTAAAGGATTTTTAATTGAAATAGATTTTCTTAAGTTACTATCTTCAGAAATCAATAATTTGTCAAAAATTTTGGGGCTTACAAAAGAATAGCTTATAGATTGATTTAATCCACTATTTATTAATGAATCTACAACCTTTTCTTCAAGTTTTTGTTTTTCACTTTTCCCGCTTTTTGTAGCTTCACATAATGCTATTGTGGAAGGTACATTATTATATCCATAAATTCTTACTATTTCTTCTGCAATATCTTCTTTAATATTAATATCACTTCTAAAAGTAGGAGATTTTACAACTAATATATCTTCCTTAATTTCTGTAGCTAATTCTAGACTATCTAAATACTTCTTCATCTCTTCTTTAGATATATCAATACCTAAAAATTTATTAATCCAATTTGAATCTACTTCTAAGTAATGTGGAGTTTTAGGCTCTGGATAAACATCTATTACTTCTTCCATTACTTCTCCTGCATTTAATTCATTTACTAGTGAAGCAACCCTAGCTACTGCTATTTCACATAAATTAGGATCAAGATTTTTTTCAAATTTGGTTGAAGCTTCTGTTCTTAAATTTAGTTTCTTCGATGATTTTCTTACATTAACACCATCAAAGTTTGCACATTCTAAAATAACCATCTCAGTGTCTTCTTTTATCTCTGAGTTTAATCCTCCCATTATTCCTGCAAGTCCAACAGTTCTTTCTCCATCTTTAATACATAGTATATCACTATCTAAAGTTCTTTCTATTTCATCTAAAGTAGTGAATTTTTCGCCATCTTTAGCTCTTTCAACTACAATAGTTTTACTTGTTATTTCTCTTGCATCATAAGCATGCAATGGTTGCCCAAGCTCTAGCATAACAAAATTTGTTATATCAACAATATTATTTATTGGTCTAACTCCTGCTTCCAATAGTCTTTCTTGCATCCATTGTGGTGATGGCTCTATCTTTACATTTTTAATTCTCTTTAGCATAAACCTTCTGCAAAGTTCATCTTTTATTTCTACATTATAATCATCTTTCACATTTTCACTGCAAGTAGAAGTATATTCTAAATTAGGCATTTTGTAAGTAGTTCCTAATGTTGCTGCTGTTTCTCTTGCTATTCCTATAACACTTAAACAATCTGCCCTATTTGATGTAATTTCAAATTCTATTACTGCACTTCCTATATTGACTATTTCTTTTATATCTACGCCTATTTGAGTATCTTGTGGTAGTATCATAAGACCGTGAACTGGTTTGTCTCCTGCTATTCCAAGTTCTTCTTCTGAACAGAACATACCATTAGATACAACACCTCTTAATTTACCCTTTTTAATTTTAAGTCCGCCATGTAACGTTGAGCCATGTAATGCTACAGGAACTATGTCTTGTTCTTTCATATTTGTAGCTGCAGTTACTATTTGAATTGGTTCTTCAGCATTTATATCAACTTGACAAATCACAAGTTTTTCTGCATCTGGATGTCTATCTATTTTTATTATTTTTCCTGTGACTACATTTGAAATCTCTTCTCCTGAAACAACTACTTCTTCTACCTTAGAGCCAGATAGTGTTAGTCTATCTGCCAACTCCTTAGGGGAAATATTTATATCAACATAATCTTTAAGCCATTTAACTGGAACTTTCATTGGTAATCCTCCTTTAACATTGTATTAAAATTGATTTAAAAATCTCATATCACTTTCGTATAATAGTCTGATATCATCAATTCCATATTTCTGCATAACCATTCTATCAAGACCAAATCCAAAAGCAAATCCACTATAGACTTCTGGATTAATTCCACAATTTCTTAAAACCTGTGGATGCACCATACCGCATCCTAATATTTCTATCCATCCACTTCCTTTACAAACTCTGCATCCTTCACCATTACAAACAAAACAAGTAGCATCCATCTCTGCTGAAGGTTCAGTAAATGGGAAATGGTGTGGTCTAAACTTAGTTTTAACATCTCCAAACATCTTCTTAGTAAATAATTCTAAAGTTCCTTTTAAATCTGCAAAAGTTACTCCTTTATCTATAACCAATCCTTCTATTTGATAAAATATTGGTGAATGAGTAGCATCAGCTGCATCTGAACGGTAAACCTTTCCTGGTGCTATCATTTTTATTGGTGGTTTTTGATTCTCCATTGTTCTAATTTGTATTGGAGAAGTTTGAGTTCTTAAAACTAAATTATCATTTATATAAAAAGTATCCTGTTCTCCTCTAGCTGGATGATCTTTAGGTATATTTAATGCTTCAAAGTTATAATAATCCTTTTCTACCTCTGGTCCTTCTTCTATAGAAAATCCCATTGATAAAAATATTTCATTAATTTTTTCTAAAGTTAAATCAAGAGGATGTCTATTACCTATGATTTGCTTTTTGCCTGGCATAGAAATATCAATTATTTCGCTTTGTAGTCTTTTTTCTTTTTCTTTATTTTTGATTTCTTCAGTTGCCTTAGCTATAGCATTTTCTAATGTTTCTCTTACTTCATTAGCAACCTTACCTACAAGTGGTCTTTCCTCTGGTGATAAACCTCCCATTCCTCTTAATATTTGAGTAAGTTCTCCTTTTTTTCCTAAATATTTTACTCTAATGTTTTCAAGTTGAACCTTCTCAGTAGCAGTCTTCAATTCATTTAAAGCAGAAAGCTTAATATCTTCTAATTTTTCTCTCATTTTAAAATCTCCTTTCATATTTTTCTTATAATTAATAATTATTACCTTTTATTAATTCTCAAATAACAATGATTAATTAAAATTCCTAGACAATATTACTTTTATTGAATAATGTATATCTTTAATATAAATTACTCTAATATATATTTAAAAATAAAAAACCGTCCCTAAAAAAGGGACGGAATATCCGCGGTACCACCCTAATTGGACTATAAAATAGACCCTCTTAGTAAATTTATCGATTTTAATCGCTAATCATTACTTATAGTGTTTTAATCAAAACCTATTTTCACAATTAGAACTCAAGAGTGAACTTCAGTATAAATTTATCATATAAAGGCTTTCAATCTATGACCTTTACTCCCTGTATGTAACCTTATACCTACTCTCTCCTTCACAGTTTAAAATATTTAATTTTTAATTTAAAACCTATTATACCTATGTTTGTATAAAATTTCAATACTATTTAATAACATTCTTTTGTCTTACAGCCTCATACATCATAATAGATGCAGCAACTGATGCATTTAATGACTCTGCACCACCAGGCATAGGAATTTTAACTTTTTCATCAGAAAGCTCATATATTTCTTTACTAATTCCACTACCTTCATTTCCAACAGAGATAATGCATTTACCGCTTAAATCTATATCATAAAAGTTATTATTTGTATCAAGAGAACTTGTAATAAGCTTATAACCTTTATATTTTAACTCTTTAACAAGAGTTAAATCCTTATCTTCTATAATAGGAATATTAAATATAGATCCCATAGTTGAGCGCAGAGTTTTTTCATTATATACATCCACTGTACCTTTAGTTAATATAATTCCTAGTCCATTTGCTGCATGAGCAGTTCTTATAATTGTACCTAAATTTCCTGGATCTTGCACCTTATCTACTAATACATAAAATCCATCACAGTATTTTAAATTAAGAACTTTATTCTCTACTACTGCAATTACTCCTTGCGGTGTTTCAGTGCTAGTTAGAGTTTTAAAAACTATATCACTTACAGTATAAATCTCAGCATTACATTGATGTATACTTATATATTTCTCACAGTATTCTTTATCTGCATTTTCATTTATAAAAATATATTTTACATTAAAGGATGACTTTAATGCTTCCTCAATAAATCTAAAGCCTTCAACTAAAAAAGCCTTATTTTCAAATCTATGCTTTTTTTCTTTTAATTTCTTTATTTGCTTTATTAGTGAATTCTCTTTACTACTAATATATTGCAAATTATCTTCTCCTATCTTACTAACTTTTCTATATTATTTAGCTCTTGATTACCACCAATAGCTACAATTATATCATTAGCCTGAATAATCTCATCAGCAGAAGGAGAAACATCTATTTCATTATTTCTCTTTATCGCCATAACATTTATTCCATATTCTGCTCTTAAATTAAGATCTTTTAAGCTCTTTTCATGCCATTCCTGTGGACTTACAATCTCAGCAATGCTAAAGTCTGGTGATAATTCAATATAGTCTAATATATTTGAAGAGCATAAATTGTGTGCAACTCTTACTCCCATATCTCTTTCTGGAAATATAACTCTATTTGCTCCAATTTTATATAATACTTTAGCATGAAGTGCATTATTAGCTTTTGTAATGATATGCTTAACGCCTAATTCTTTAACAAGTAGTGTAGATAATATACTGGCTTGAATATCTGAACCTATACTTATAATGGCAACATCAAAATTTCCGACTCCTAATGCTCTTAAGCTTTGCTCGTCATTTGCATCAACTTGAACTGCATGAGTTACCTTCTCTGATATATTTTGTATAACTTCCTCATCAACATCAACTGCCAATACATCATTTCCTAATGAGTATAATGTTTCTGCTACAGATGTTCCAAATCTCCCTAATCCAATTACAATAAATTGCTTTTTAATCATAATTTCCACCTTCTACCCAACTAATATTTTATCTTCTGGATACTTTATAGCTAAAGCTTTCTTACGTCTATTAATTGAAATTGCTAAAACTAACGTTAATGGTCCTAATCTACCAGCATACATAGTTAAGGCTACAATTATTTTTCCTATAGCGCTTAACTTTTGAGTTAATCCTAATGTGGATCCAACTGTTCCAAAAGCTGAAGTTGCTTCAAATATATAATATTCAAAAGGCATGCCAGTTTGATGCTCTGTAATAGAAAGAAGTACTGTTACTATTATAACTAAACCTAAGGCTATAATCATAATAGAAAATGCCTTATAAACCATATCCTTACTTACTTTCTTTTTAAATATCTCTGTATCTTCTCGTCCTTTAATAACTGATTTAACTGTCATATATAATATACCAGCAGTTGTTGTTTTTAATCCACCTGCTGTTGATCCTGGTGACCCTCCAATAAACATCAATATAATACTTAAAAAAATTGATGGTATAGTCATATCTGGTAAGGATATAGAGTTAAATCCTGCCGTTCTAGGACTAACTGATGCAAAAATTGATGCTAATATTCTATCCTTAAAGCTCATTCTTCCCATTGTAGCTTCATTTGAAAATTCAAATAAGAAAAATAAAATTGCACCACCTATTATTAATGCAATAGTCATAGATATTACTAATTTTGAATGAAGAGATAACTTTTTAATATTTTTGTAATTATATATCTCATTCCAAACATAAAATCCTAATCCACCTGTAACTATAAGAGCAGATATAGTAGAAATTATAACTATATTTCCATTATAATTAATTAAACTATTAAAATTACCCATCAAATCAAAACCTGCATTACAAAAGGCTGAAACAGAATGGAATATACTATAGAAAATTCCTTTTGATAATCCAAACTCAGGAATAAATTGAGTGCTCAATAAAAGTGCTCCTAATCCTTCTATAGAAAAAGTAAATATTAATATGTATTTTGCTAATTTAACTATACCTTGAAGAGATGTCGAATTCATAGCTTCTTGCATTACTAATCTCTCTTTTAGGGTAATTCTTTTACCTATAATTAATGATAACATAGTAGCAAAAGACATAAATCCTAAGCCTCCAATTTGAATAAGCATCATAATTACTGTTTTACCAAAATAGCTCCAATGTGTCCCTGTATCTACTGTTATAAGTCCTGTTACGCACACTGCTGAAGTGGACGTAAATATACAGTCTAAAAAAGGTGTAGATACTCTAGCATTTGTTGATATAGGCAGTGCTAATAGCATTGCGCCTAAAAATATAATAACTGCATATCCAATGGCTAATACCTGCATAGGAGTAAATTCTCTCTTTTTTAAAACATCTTTCATTTTTAATTCCACTAAAAAACACCTCAATTCTCTCTGTATTTAAACTATAGTTATTTTCATTATATACTTTTTTAGTATATTATAGTATTTCCATATTAATATTTAAAATTAGTGTATAATACAAAAATGTAGCCTATGGCTACATTTTAAAGTCAATATTTAATTAAGCTTCTAGTTGTTTTTTAGCAACTTCAACTAATTCTGCAAAAGCTTTTGGATCATTAATAGCTATTTCAGAAAGCATTTTTCTGTTGATGTCTACTCCTGCAAGTTTCATTCCATTCATGAATCTTGAGTAAGAAAGTCCATTCATTCTTGTAGCCGCATTTATTCTTGCGATCCAAAGTTTTCTAAAATCTCTTTTCTTTAATTTTCTTCCTACATATGCATTTCTTAATGCTCTTATAACTGACTCATTTGCAGTTTTAAATAACTTGCTTTTTCCACCATAGTATCCTTTTGCAAGTTTTAATACTTTTTTATGTTTTTTACGAGCGTTAACAGCTCTCTTTACTCTTGCCATTTAAAATACCTCCTAGTTCACCTTCGATTATAAGTATGGTAATAATTTCTTCATTGCTTTTTCTTGTGAAGTTGAAACATATCCAGTTTTTCTAAGATTTCTCTTAGTTTTTGCGCTTTTCTTAGTTAATATATGGCTTCTGAAAGCTTTCGCTCTTTTTAACTTACCTGTTCCTGTCTTCTTGAATCTTTTTGCTGCACCTCTATGAGTTTTCATTTTTGGCATAATAAAATTCCTCCTCTCAGTGTTTATGCTCTTTTAGGAGCTAATATTAATATCATATTTCTGCCCTCTTGCTTAGCAGGCTTCTCAATTACATATACATCTCCAAGCTTCTCTACAAAAGAGTTCAATATTTCATGTCCTACATGTGAGTTTTGAACTTCTCTTCCTCTAAATCTCACAGTAACTTTAACTTTGTCTTCATCTAGTAAGAATTTTCTAGCATGATTTGCTTTGATTTCAATATCATGGTCTTCAATAGTAGCATTCATTCTAACTTCTTTTATGTTTATGACTTTTTGCTTTTTCTTAGCTTCTTTATCCTTTTTCTGTTGCTCATAAACATACTTCCCAAAGTCCATAATCTTGCATACTGGTGGATTTGCATTTGGAGAAATAACTACTAAATCAAGTTCCTTCTCTTCTGCAATTTTTAAGGCTTCCTTAGTTGGTAGAACCCCTAATTGCTCACCATCAGCACTAATAACTCTTACTTCTTTTTCTCTTATGTCTTCATTAATTATGAAATCTTTATTTTTACTAATAGTTTTCACCTCCTAGGTGTTATAAAAATATATAAATAAAAGGGCGACAAATGCCGCCCTACTGTAATATACAAATTTCAGTTTAACCTTACTAGCTTAGCTGTAAGGTGAGAAACGGCTGTTTCTTCTTTAAATAATAATATTATTCATTTATTCAACAAGTAGTATTATAATATATGTTTTTCTGGTTGTCAACAATTTTAAACTACATCTTTATATTATTTTTAAGTTGCGTACATTTTGGACAGTCATTACAAAATTCTACTCTTTCAACAAATACATTTTTAATAGTTTCTATCAATTCTTTATTTCTGGAATTTTCCACACAATGTATAACTATTTTTTTAGGAGCAGAAGTAATTAAACCACTTATTATTAAATCTTCCGAACTTACTTTTGAACTTATTCTGCTATCATAAAGTTCATTTATTAAGTTATTTAAGATATCATTTCCAAGTTCATCTTTTACTAAATAATCTCCATTTTTATCTATCATAATATTAACTTTGTCTATCTTACTTTCCTGAACATCAACAAAATACCTTAATAGCTTAATAAATTCATTATATTCTTTTTCTATCATAAACTTTTCAACTATCTTATCTATTATGCTTTCTAAATCATGTGCTATTTCCTTCATTCTAAAAGTTAAAAAGCCTTTAATGTTTATCTCATCATTCTCTTCTAGATAAAGAACAATTTTATCTATGATTTCATTCTTTCTATTCATATAATATATCATATTGTCATCTATTATATTGCTTTCATTTTCAAATACATCAATTATGATATTTTTTACTTCTTTTATGTCCTCACCCCTCAAAAAGTAAAAATTATCCGATAAGTATTTTGAAATGTTTTTCTTGCAAAATTCTTTTATAACAACTTTAAAAAGTACAGTACCTATATATAAGTTAAACATTCTATGAAACTTTTCATCAAAATTCTCATCATCACAATAAACTTTAACAATATGAAGATTGTTTTCTAAGCTTTCTGAAATACCTACCGTTACATTCTTTAATTTAAAATAATTTCTGGCATTTCTTATCTCATCTATTATATACTCTTTGCTGTCATCTTGTATTAATGTTAATAATAACATATAGCTCACTCCTTTATAACATGGCTTAATTACCACAACTCAAAAGCTATAACTTGTAAACTGATTTCTAAAATGCTAATATAATTTTAAAAATTATATGTCTATCTTATTATGCGTTTTCTCACAATGGATATGCATTAATAATTTAAACATTTATCGACATTTGAATTGAGGTGATAAAATGAAACTTGCTATAGTAGACTTTAGAATTTCTAATAGTGAAATAAAAGCCTTACAGACTTTAGGTTGTAAAGTTTTAAAATGTCCTCCTAGTGATAAACTATATGATGCTGTATGTGGTCATCCAGATATGCTAATTCATACTATTTCAAAAAGTACGTTAATGACACACCTTAGCATGGACAAAACTTTCATCAATTTATTACAAAATGATTTTAATTTTGATGTTATATTTTCTAAAAATGAACTAAAGGAAAAATACCCCTATGATATTACTTTAAATGCAGTAAATCTAAAGGATTATTTTATACATAATATTAAATATACTGATGAATTTTTATTGAAATATATGACAGATAAAACTCTTATCAATGTCAAACAAGGGTATACTAAATGCTCTACTGTAATAGTTAATGATAATGCAATTATTACTAGTGATAAGTCAATTGTAAAAGCTTTAAAAGAAACAACTATAAATATATTATTACTTCCTCCTGGGGATATTGAGCTGCCTGGACTGAATTATGGTTTTATAGGTGGTAGCTGCGGTCTATTGGATGAGAACCACTTGGTTTTTTATGGAAACTTAGAAAGTTATAAATATGGTAATGAAGTACTAACATTTTTGGATAAATATAATATAACTCCTATTTACCTTAGTGATAATAATTTAATTGATAGGGGTAGTATTTTCTTTTTAGATGTTTAAATTCATATATGTGAAATTCTTTTAAAAAAACTTTACATATAAATATAAAATGGAATATTAGTAGTATATAAAGTTAATAGAAATTATGTATATATTTCCTAAACTTATTGGATTAATATTTACTATTTAAAAGTATTTATTTTATATATAATTAAAAATATAGATAAAATACACTCTTAATACTAAGGATAATCAATTTATTTCTATATCAAATAAAAAAAGCATTGCTATTTAGCAATGCTTTTTTGGAGGCGCCACCCAGATTTGAACTGGGGATAAAGGCTTTGCAGGCCTCTGCCTTACCACTTGGCTATAGCGCCATATTGGAGCGGAAGACGGGATTCGAACCCGCGACGTTCACCTTGGCAAGGTGACGCTCTACCACTGAGCCACTCCCGCGTTTATTTGGTGGCTCGAGCAGGAATCGAACCAGCGACACGAGGATTTTCAGTCCTCTGCTCTACCGACTGAGCTATCGAGCCAAAAATAACTGTCATATTAAAATTTAAATGGCGACCCAGAAGGGACTCGAACCCTCGACCTCCGGCGTGACAGGCCGGCACTCTAACCAACTGAGCCACTGGGCCATATATTATTTGGTGGTCGCAACAGGGATCGAACCTGTGACCCTCTGCTTGTAAGGCAGATGCTCTCCCAGCTGAGCTATGCGACCACTTTTTCTCAGCAACCTGCCGAATACATTTATATTTTATAAAAAATAAGCATTAATGTCAATAGATTATTTTGCTATTTAAAGAAATTATTTTTATATTACTCTATTTTTTGAAATATATCTTTTATTTTCTTATATTTAATAACCTATAACTTCTTTGTTAATTAAAAATGAAAAATTTATAAAAACTTACTTAATATAATTAAAGATTATCTATTTACAAATCATAATTATTCACTTTTTTAAGAGAAGTCTTTAATTGATTTCTTTTTTAAAATTGTACATTAGATTATTATAAAAAAACTAGCAATTATATTGCTAGTAAAAAATTTATTAAAGAAATTAATCTTCAAAGAATTAATTTCTTTAAATTTTTTATTAATACTTTTAATATCATTGCCTCATTTTATAATTCTTTTAATAATTGTCCTATTTGTTCCGTTGTAAAGTCGTAAGCTTTATTACAAAAATGGCACTTTATTTCTTCTGTTTTTCCATCTTCATATAAATTCTGTAATTCTTTTTTACCTATACTAATTAAAACTCTCTCTACTCTCTCTCTTGAGCAATCACATTTAAATTCTATTTTTCCTTCTTCATATATGTTAATATCCATATCTTCAAATATATTTTTTAATATTTCTTCTATGGTCATTCCATCACTTATCATAGTAGTTATTGAAGGAATTTCTTCAAGTCTATAAGTTATTATATCTGCTAAAAACTCAGAAGCTCCTGGCATCATTTGAATTATAAATCCACCAGCTGCTTTTATACTTAAATCTGTATCAACTAATACACCTAATGCCACTGCAGATGGTGTTTGCTCTGAAACTGTAAAATAATAGGCTAAATCATCCCCTATTTCTCCAGTATATATAGGAACTTGACCTACATATGGCTCTTTAAGTCCCATGTCCCTTATAACCTTTAAATAGCCTTCTTTTCCTATAGCACCTCCAACATCTAATTTACCATTTGGCTTTAATGGTAAATCTACATTTGGATTTCCTATATATCCTTTAACACTTCCATCAGCATGAGCAGTTACCACTACACTCTTTGCTTCTCCCTCTCCATCTATTTGAAGAGTTAAACTATCCCCTTTAGCTTTAAGCATAGCTCCCATTAAACCTCCAGCTGTTAACATTCTTCCTAAAGCTGCTGATGCTGTAGGTGTGCAATTATGAGCTTTTATTCCTTCTTGAACCATATTTGTAGTTATTGCTGCTATTATTCTAACATCACCATTATGTGCTGTTGCTCTTACTAACTTATCCATCTTCTTCCTCCTAGTTTAAATCCATATATTTGTATATCTTAAAAAATAACTAGTCAATATACTAGTCTGTTTTTTATTATCCTATCTTATTAAAGCTCACTCATAGCATACTATGATGGAACTCTATTTCCTAATCCAATATAAAATAATACTACTATCTTTAACTAATATTTTATATAACTTAAATTTATTTTCTTAATACATATGTGATTCTTTCAGTTTTTTCACTTACAGGTATATTATCATAACAATCTAATTTTTTCTCTAATTTAAATCCTAAACCTTTAAAAATTCCCTCAATATATTCTTCGCTGTAAGCTCTTTCACAATGTTCTTCATCAAATCGTTTATAGACTTGTCCTTCCCTTACAAAAAAAGTTAAATACATATTTACTATATCATTCTCCAAGTAATTTTCCCATATATATACAACATCTTCACTATCATAGTTAAAAGTGTTATTACCTAATATATTAATAAGTTTATGTTGGGAATTTATATCAAATATAAACACTCCATCTTCTCTCAATAAATTATAGACACCTTCAAAGTATTTTTTTAAATCTTCTTTTTCTGTAATATAGTTAGTAGAATCTAAAGCACAGGTAATTAGATTGAAATTATTTTTTATGCTCAAATTACATATATTTTGGCAAAAAACCTTTGCTCTTATGCCATTATCACGAAGCTTTTCTTCTGCTATTGTAAGCATTTCCTGTGATAAGTCTACAGCGTAAACATTTTGAAAGCTTTTACCTAATTCTACTGTTAAATTTCCTGTGCCACAGGCTAAATCTAAATAGTTTCTTCTTTCTAAGGAGTATTCCTCACATATTTTTAATATTTTTTCACACCAATTTTTATAATCAACATCACCATAAATAAGTTCATCATATATACTGGCAAAATTCTTATAACAGTACATTCTTCTTCTCCTTAAAATTATATAAAATTAATAAACTCTTATAATAAATAACAATAATATATTACAGCTTTTCTAAATATTTGTCCAAAGTTTTATAATTAAATATATAAAATATAAAACAATAACAGCTCAATAAATTTACAATATATACCATTTTTTTATTAATATGCATCTTCGTTTTTAGGAATATTTAGCATCTTCTTTTTCTTAGTCATCAATCCTCCAATTCGCCCTGTTTCCTCTGCGGTAAGACCACTCCACCCCAATTCCTTTACCTTATCTATAAGTCCTAATTCTTCTGCAATTTCATATTTTATCTTTTCTCTCATCTCCTCGTAAGGAGTTAATTCTTTATTACTTTTAAGCTTAGCTTTGATAACCTTTTTTAATGGTGTTTTTCCCATGTTTATACCCCTCCTGCTATAGTTATATTCTCTACCAGGAAAGGTTTTTTATACCTAAATATCGTCTAATAAATTTAATTTTAAAAAATATTTTTTCTAAAAATGATTTTTTATATTTTATTCATTTAACAATGTTATATTTTATTTAATATTGTAAATTTATTTTTATAAATCAGTAAATAAAAGTGTTTGTTTGTAAATATATTAGACTATATATAGACATCCTGGCTCTAAAATCAATGTATATTTCAAAATAATTAGCCTTTTTAGTATTCTAATTAAAGCTATTAAATTCACAATGGTATATTTCATAGTTTACAATTCAGTTATAAATAAAAAATAGGGCAAAACTGCCCTATTTCTTATTTATTATCTACCTTCAATATAAGTATGTTTTAAATCAATTGTTCCAAAAGTTGGAGATGAATAATTCTTAACATATTTGCGAACATAAGTATTTTTAAATCTCCATACACCAGGACTAATTGCTGCATCTTCATAAACTAATATTTTTTCAGCTTCAGCAAAGATTTTAGCTCTTTCTTCTAAATCCTGTGTTTCACTAGCTTTCTTTATTAGTTCATCATATTTAGAATTTTTCCATCCAGTTCTGTTCATACCAGAATTTGATGTCCATAAATCGAAGAAAGTGTTAGGATCATTGTAATCTCCAGTCCATGCCTGAGATGCAATTGCATAGTCTCCTGAATCTGTTCTCGCTTGGAATACTGCCCATTCGCAGTATTCGGGTTGAATATTTATACCTAATACTGATTTAAAGTTCTCTTGCTCGAACTCTGCAAACTCTTTATCTCTAGCACTAGTACCTGATTGGATGAATTGTATAGTATGTTTAGATGGATCTGGGTCTAACCCTTCTTCTTTTAAACCTTCTATAAGTAAAGCTTTAGGATCTGGATTATCCTTCTTTAAATCCTCTAATGGTTCAGATTTAACTTTTTCTCTAAATTCTACTTCACCTATTTGTACTGCTGGAGGACACCAAGCCTTTGCTGGTTCTGATAAACCTCTATATAAAGTATTACTCATACCTTCTCTATCCATAGCTATAGTAAAGGCTTTTCTTATTTTAGCATTTTTAAAATATTTATCATTTTGATTAAAGAACATATAAGTTGCTGAACCATCATATCCTTTTATAACATCGTAGTTTCCAGTCTTATCAAGCTTATCTATCCATTCTTGCTTAGTAACTGCCGTCACATCTAATGAACCGTTATAAAGTTCGTTCATTCTTGAGGCTTCTTCTTTTATAATTTTCATTGTTGCTTTTTCTAATTTTACATTTTCAGCATCCCAATATTCTGGGTTTTTAACTAGTTCAACTTTATTATTATGAACCCATTCTTTTATGATGAATGGTCCATTAAATACCATAGTTTCTGCTTCAGTTCCGTATTTATCACCATGTTTTTCAATTATATCTTGTCTTTGAGGTTCCATTACTTTAAAATGTGTTATATCTAAAAAATAAGGGCATGGCTTTTCTAAAGTAAACTCTAAAGTTTTTTCATTAACAGCTTTAACCGCAACATCTTCTGCTTTAACTGTATCTTTACCTCCATTGTAAGCTTCTGCGTTCTTTATTGGATATAATAGAAATCCATATTGAGAAGCAGTTTTAGGATCTAAAGTTCTCTTTATACCATAAACAAATTGTTCCGCTGTAACTGGTTGGCCATCTGACCACTTCATATCTCTTAGCTTAAAGGTCCAAGTTAAGCCATCCTCTGATGTAGTCCAACTTTCAGCAGCTCCAGGTACAATTACATCTTTTCCATTTTTATCAGTTTCGACTCTTGTAAGTGCTTCCATTACATTGGTTAAAACTTGAGAAGAGTATGAATCTGTACTTTTAGAAGGATCTAATGATTTTGGTTCAGACTGTAATAGTAAATTTAAATATTGATCCTTGTCCATCTTAGCTTCATTTGTGTTTCCATTTTCGCCTTCCGCTGATTTATCTTCTGCCTTCTTTCCACAACCTGCTAATGCTACAGAAGCAGTTAGTGAAATTGTTAATAATGATAATAATAATCTTTTACTCTTCATAGTGTATCCCCCTCTTTTAAATAATAAGTTCTTTTGTATTTTTCTTATTATTACTGTTTATTAATTAATATTTTTCCTAAAACATTAATTAAATTAGAAAAAAATTAATTTATTCTTTATTTGTTTAAACAATTTGTCATAAATTGTTTAAATTTATTGTTATTTGAATGTTTTTGTCTTTTGCCTCTCACTTGAAATAAATAATATACTAAAAATTTTATAAAATCAAGATATTTTTTATGCAAAGTTTTTTTAATAAAAAAATTTAATTTTAATAATTTTTATTAAAATTATTAATAAAGTATTAAAAGTTAACTTTTAATACATATTTAAATCCCTTATTATAGCTTAGTTTGTGTTGTATTATAACTTCTTACATTTTTTATTAATTTTTAAATAAGTTCTTGTAAACTTTTACTTTATTTTATATTTCTAAAGATTTATATTGTTTTTTGAACAAAAACTTATAAATAAAAGATAATTTTATAATTTTATATTTTGCAATAATATGTTAGACTTTTTGCAATTTCGTTTTTACAATTTTTCCTATATTTTTTTAATTCTTATAAAGTATTATGCTTAGAGCATATTCTAAAAAATTAATTATTGTAAATGTTCTCTTCAGTAGTTTCTAAAAAGTTCTAATAAATAAATTATTATATTTTTAAAAATCTTTCTTTTTTCTAGAAATAAACTTCGTATAATATCTATTGTTATTTTAAAATTAATAAAATAATTGATAAGGAATTAGGTAATTAAATTAGCTATGTAAAAATTACTTTAGTTAGTTATTAAAAAAAGACAGCTATTCATGACTAAATTTAATCATAAATAACTGTCTATTTTTTTAATATTTAATTATTATCTTCCATCTGTATAAGTATGTTTAAGATCAACTGTTCCAAAAATTGGTGATGAGTAATTTTTAACATACTTACGTACATAAGTATTTTTATATCTCCAAACTCCTGGAGTAATTGCTGCATCTTCATAAACTAGCATTCTTTCAGCTTCAGTATATAGTTTAACTCTTTCCTCTTCATTTTGAGTTTCATTGGCTTTCTTTATTAATTCATCATATTTTTCATTTTTCCATTCTGTTCTGTTCATACCAGAAGTTGATATCCATAAATCAAAGAAAGTGTTAGGATCATTATAATCTCCAGTCCATGCTTGAGATGCAAGTTCATAATCACCTTCGTTTGTTCTAGCTTGGAATACTGCCCATTCACAATAATCAGGCTCAATATTTATACCAAGCGCTTTCTTATAATTATCTTGTTCAAACTCAGCAAATTCTTTATGAACATTACTAGTACCAGATTGAATAAATTTAATTGTATGTTTAGATGGGTCTGGATCTAATCCTAATTCTTTTAGTCCTTCAATTAACAATGCCTTAGCATCTGGATTTTCTTTTTTCAAATCTTCTACAGGTTGAGATTTAGCCTTTTCTCTAAAGTCCACTCCACCTACTTTTACTTCTGGAGGACACCATGCTGTTGCTGGTTCCGCTAAACCTCTATATAATGTTTTAACCATACCTTCTCTATCCATAGCTAATGCAAAGGCTTTTCTTATTTTAGCATTTTTAAAATATTTGCTATTTTGATTAAATTGTACATAAGTACTTGAACCATCATATCCTCTTCTAACTTCAAAATTGCCTGTTGCATCAAGCTTTTCTATCCATTCCTGTTTAGTAACAGCTCCCATATCTAAGGATCCATTGAAGATTTCATTCATCCTAGAGTTTTCTTCTTTTATAATTTTCATTGTAACTTTTTCTAATTTTACATTTTCAGCATCCCAATATTCTGGATTCTTAACTAGTTCAACTTTATTATTATGCACCCATTCTTTTATCATAAATGGACCAGTAAATACCATTGTATCAGCTTCCGCTCCATATTTATCTCCGTGTTTTTCAATTATATCCTGTCTTTGTGGCTCCATTACTTTAAAATATGTTAAGTTTAAAAAATAAGGACATGGTCTTTCTAATGTAAACTCTAAAGTTTTTTCATCAACAGCCCTAACTCCAACATCTTCTGCTTTAGCTTCTTCTGAATTGTAAGCTACGGCATTTTTTATTGGATACAATAAAAAACCATATTGAGAAGCAGTTTTAGGATCTAATGTTCTTTTTATACCATAAACAAATTGCTCTGCTGTAACTGGTTGTCCATCTGACCATTTCATATCTCTTATTTTAAATGTCCAAGTCATCCCATCTTCAGATGTCTTCCAGCTTTCTGCCGCACCTGGTACAATAGTTTCCTTACCATTTTCATCAGTTTCAATTCTTGTAAGTGCTTCCATTACATTTGTTAAAACTTGAGAAGAATAAGAATCTGTACCTTTAGATGGGTCTAAAGACTTTGGTTCAGCTTGCAATAATAAATTTAAATATTGCTCCTTATCCATTTTAACTCCGCTAGCATTCTCATTTCCACCTTCTGCAGGCTTCTCGTCTGCCTTCTTTCCACATCCTGCTAACACTACAGAAGCAGTTAGTGAAACTGTTAATAATGATACTAATAATCTTTTACTTTTCACAACTAATCCCCCTCTTTTATAAAACATTCTCAAATATTTTTTAAAAATATTAAGAATATTTAATAGTTTACTAAATGTATAACCCATTAAATATTTAGTATTTTAATAGCTTGTTTGATATATATACATTAAACTAAACTTTTTAACAAATCAAGAAGTTTTTTTCTGAATAAAGATTTGATGGCTTATGAATTATTTATTTTTCTGAAAAATTTTTTTATATTTTTTAATGTTTTTTACAAATTTCACCTCATTTAATTGAAATATTTATTCCATATATGGTGTTTTATTCTTTTTATTATAATTATTTTAAAATTTTTTTAAATTTATTTTAAAAATACAAATTCACATTCTTCACATATTTATAATATTTTTAATCTTTTCTTCATATTATATTAATAGTTTATTAATAATTTTAAATAATATTATCTTCTTCATAGTTAAATTAGTAAATTTATTCTTATTATTGTCGTGTAAAATCTACAAAAACAAAAGTGATGCAACTTTTATTGCATCACTCATTTTTTCTATATTTTATACAAATTATTCTCTTCCATCTGTGTAAACATTTTTAAGATCAATTACTCCAAAAGTTGGTGAATTGTAGTTCTTAACAAATTTACGTATATAAGTGTTTTTATATCTCCATACACCTGGAGCAAATACTGCCTCATCATAAATTAACATTTTCTCAGCTTCAGCAAATAATTTAGCCTTCTCTTCTGGGTCAGCAGAACCATTAGCCTCTTTAATTAATTCATCGTATTTTTCACTCTTCCAGTTAACTCTATTTACTCCTGAAGTTGATAACCAAACATCAAAGAATGTACTAGGATCATTATAATCTCCACTCCAACCTTGAGACGCAATCTCATAATCACCTTCATTTGTTCTACTTTGGAATACTGCCCATTCACAATATTCTGGATCAATATTTATTCCTAATACTTCCTTAAAGTTTTGTTGTTCAAATTCAGCAAATTCCTTAGTATTAGAATCTGTACCAGATTGAATGAACTTTATGGTATGCTTAGATGGATCCGGGTCTAATCCTAATTCTTTTAAACCTTCAATTAATAATGCCTTAGGATCAGGATTATCTTTTTTCAGATCCTCTATCGGTAAATAATTAGCTCTTTCTCTATAATCTGTCCCACCTATCTCTACTTTTGGAGGACACCAAGCTAATGCTGGTTCTGCTAAATCTTTATATAAAGCTTTAACCATACCATCTCTATCCATCGCTATTGAAAATGCTTTTCTTATTTTAGCATTTTTAAAGTATTTGCTATCTTGATTAAAGAACATATAAGTAGCTGAGCCATCATAGCCTTTTTTAACATCAAATTTTTCTGTTTTATCAAACTTTTCTATCCATTCTGGCTTACTAACCGCTGCTAAATCTAATGAACCATTATAAAGTTCATTCATTCTTGAATTAGGTTCTTTTATAATTTTCATTGTTGCTTTTTCTAATTTTACATTTTCAGCATCCCAATATTCTGGATTTTTAACTAATTCAACTTTATTATTATGCACCCATTCTTTAATTGTAAATGGACCACAGAATACCATTGTATCCGCCTCTGTACCATACTTATCACCATGTTTCTCAACTATATCCTGTCTTTGAGGTTCCATTACTTTAAAATATGTTAGATCTAAGAAATAAGAACATGGTCTTTCTAAAGTGAACTCTAAAGTTTTTTCATCAACAGCTTTAACTCCAACATCTTCCGCTTTAGCTTTATCTGAATTGTAAGCTACTGCATTCTTTATTGGATATAGTAAAAATGCATATTCAGAAGCAGTTTTAGGATCTAGTGTTCTCTTTATACCATAAACAAATTGCTCTGCTGTAACTGGTTGTCCATCTGACCACTTTGCATCTCTTAAAGTGAAAGTCCAAGTTAAATTATCTTTAGATACTTCCCATTTTTCAGCTATTCCTGGTGTAATAACATCTTTACCTTCCTCATTAGTTTGAATTCTTGTAAGACTTTCCATAACATTGGTTAAAACTTCAGAAGAGTATCTGTCTGAACTTTTTGAAGGATCCAATGATTTTGGCTCAGCTTGTAACAATACATTTAAATATTGTTCCTTGTCCATTTTAACCTCTGAAGTTTCTTTATTATCACCTTCAGCTGGCTTTTCATCTGTTTTCTTTCCGCATCCAGCTAAAGCCATGGAAGCAGTCAGTGAAACAGTTAGTAATGCAACTAATAATCTTTTACTTTTCACAATTAATTCCCCCTTTTTTATTACCCAACAATCTTACTTATTGTGTTCAAACTATCTTTACCCTCACATGGAAATTATTAACCATGAAGGTTATATAAAATTAAATTATATCCTTAATATATATTATTAATATTTCTTTGCTTTAAACTACTTAAAAAGACAAATATCATATAAAGAAAACATTTTCATTTATATATTTCATATTTTTAATTTTTCATAATTTTTAAACTATTCTATATATTAATATAAGGAAATTTAAATATTTTTTATAAGTCTATTTCATATTTATGATTATATATAACAGCATTTTATAAATCAATAGATATTTCCTTATTTATAGCTATTTTGATAATATTTAAAACTTTATACACATTTTAATAATAATTTGTTAATTTAGTTCAAATTATATATATATCATTCACTTTTAGTTAAAAATTTTACACATTACAAATTTCTAATAATAAAAAAAGTGATGTAATTCTTATTACATCACTCATTTTTCTATTTTTTATATAAATTATTCTCTTCCATCTGTATAAACATTTTTAAGATCAATTACTCCAAAAATTGGTGAATTGTAATTTTTCACAAATTTGCGTAGATAAGTATTTTTAAATCTCCATACACCTGGAGCAAATACTGCATCATCATAAATTAATATTTTTTCAGCTTCAGCAAATAATTTAGCTTTCTCTTCTGGATCTTGAGTTCCATTAGCTTTATTAATCAACTCATCATATTTTTCACTCTTCCATCCAACTCTATTCATTCCTGCAGTGGACAGCCAAATATCGAAGAAGGTACTAGGATCATTATAATCTCCTCCCCAAGCTTGAGATGCAACTTCATAATCACCTTCAGTTGTTCTACTTTGGAATACCGCCCATTCACAATATTCTGGATTAATGTTTATCCCTAATACATTCTTAAAGTTTTGTTGTTGGAATTCAGCAAACTCCTTAGCATTAGCATCTGTACCAGATTGAATGTAATTTATAGTATGCTTAGATGGGTCTGGATCTAATCCTAGCTCTTTTAGCCCCTCAACTAACAGTGCCTTAGGATCTGGATTATCTTTCTTTAATTCCTCTACAGGTAAAGAATTAGCTCTTTCCCTATAGTCTACTCCTGCTATTTCTACTGCTGGAGGACACCAAGCTAATGCTGGTTCCGCTAAATCTTTATATAATGTTTTAACCATGCCTGGTCTATCCATTGCTATTGAAAAGGCTTTTCTTATTTTAGCATTTTTAAAGTATTTAGTATCTTGATTAAAGAACATATAGGTAGCTGAGCCGTCATAACCTTTTTTAACATCAAATTTTCCTGTTTTATCAAACTTTTCTATCCATTCCGGCTTAGTAACTGCCCCAAGATCTAATGATCCATTATAAAGCTCATTCATTCTTGAAGTAACTTCTTTTATAATTTTCATTGTTGCTTTTTCTAATTTTACATTTTCAGCATCCCAATATTCTGGATTTTTAACTAATTCAACTTTATTATTATGCACCCATTCTTTTATTGTAAATGGACCAGTGAACACCATTGTGTCTGCCTCAGTACCATATTTATCACCATGCTTTTCAATTATATCTTTTCTTTGTGGCTCCATTACTTTAAAATATGTTAGATCTAAAAAGTAAGAACATGGTCTTTCTAAAGTAAACTCTAGAGTTTTTTCATCAACAGCTTTAATTCCAACGTCTTCTACTTTAGCTTTACCTGAATTGTAAGCTACTGCATTCTTTATTGGATATAATAAAAACGCATAGTCAGAAGCAGTGTTAGGATCTAAAGTTCTAGTTATGCCATAAACAAATTGCTCAGCTGTAACTGGTTGACCATCTGACCACTTTGCATCTCTTAAATGAAAGGTCCAAGTCAACCCATCTTCAGATGTTTCCCACTTTTCAGCTATTCCTGGCGTAATAACATCTTTATCTTCTTCATTGGTCTGAACTCTTGTAAGTGATTCCATAACATTGGTTAAAACTTGTGAAGAATACATATCTGTACTTTTTGAAGGATCCAACGTTTTTGGCTCAGCTTGTAACAGTACGTTTAAATATTGCTCCTTATCCATTTTAACTTCTGATGTTTCATTATTATTACCTTCAGCTGGTTTCTCATCTTCTTTCTTTCCGCATCCAACTAAAGCTATGGACGCAGTCAATGAAACTGTTAATAATGCTGCTAATAATCTTTTACTTTTCACAAATAATCCCCCTTTTTATTGACTTAGCAAAGTACACTTTACTATGTTTAAATTCATTACTACTATGTTTTACTACTTTAAAATTACACAAATTAACTTCATTTCAGTTTGGTAAACTTCACTACTAAATGCCAACATTCTATACATATACGATAATCTAACATATTCATAAAATCAAGTTACCTTTTTATGAACTTTGAAATATTTTCATTACATTTACTTTAATTTTCTAAAATTTATTAGTATTTTACGCCTTATTTTCTTGATTTTTACCATAAAATGTATTATTATTGACATATTATTAAATAATTTATTCAATTGTACATTTTCCAATTTTCGTGGAAATACTATGAGTTTACAACATTAAATATATTATTAGATGTTTAGTTTTATTACATTTTTTCAAAACTAATACTAAAATATTAATAGATCATTAAAAATTTAAATAGTTTTAAATTTTTATCAAGTTTTCGCTGTAAGAATGACCAAAACACACTTTTCAGTAATAATGAAGCCAATAAAAAATATTCTTTTCACTTCGTCATTTCATTATATACTTATAAAGATGACTTCTTTAGCTATTCTTGTCCACTTATATAGTCTTTTAAATACACATCTAACCATATGACCTTTTTCATCCTATCATCTTTCAAAAATGCTAGATATATAAAAAAACTAGCAAAGCACTTGCTAGTTTTTTCTGAAAATTAATTTTAATTATATATATTTAATTTGAGTTTTATTTTAAGATAGTGTTAATGTCATTATAAAAATAAAGAATATCATTTAGTTTTTCTATGTCTATGATTATCTAATCCTTTGAAAGATAATTGAATTTGCAATTCAGTATATTTGATATATTTATTTCTTACCCATAATATTGTTTAATCATTTTAATACATTCTAATATTCTCTATTTCTAATTCTTTCTTACTTATTATTTTAAAATTTAAATTCTAGAGGTAATTATCTTTATTATCTAAAAAACTACTAGCAATATCAATTATTACATCTTATATTTGTTCATAAATAAGGTAACTTGATACTTTCACCCTTTGATAAAATTCCCTACGCTGAATTCAATTTCATCTTTAACTTACTGTATAGAATATTTATCTATTTTTTCTTATTATAATCAATTTTAAGATACTTTTACGGCTATTAGTAAAGAAGATATCCTGTAAACTATAGTAACCCTTTAATTGCTTATTTGTCATTCTCTAATCATATTAAATTTATAATGCTGCTACATATTCTATCTACAGCACATTCTACACTTCTTTTTGAAGATATCTCTCTTCTTTACTTCTTCATCGCATTTATAAATCCCTCTTAACATAGTAAAATTCTAATTTTTCTTATGTTTATCTTTAAAACTAATTATAAAAAAGCAAGCAATATTAAACATCAAAGGCTTTAATATATTTTTTAATGCTATAACTCATAATCATATATTTAGCATACTATAATTATTTATCCATAAACTTCTTATATTATTTTTATAAAAATGAAATTTATTCCTCCTTTTTTCTCTTTAGGAGTTATCTAAAACACAGCATAATTTTTAATTTGTTATATCTGCACTTTCACGCTCTAGCACATTTTTACTCTATTAGACCATTATATAAAAAAAGACAGGGAACTCCCTGTCTTTCATATCTATTATAATAAGTGACACGCAACAAAATGTTTTGGCTCAATTTCTTTAAATTCTGGAAGCTTTTCACTGCAAATTGGCTTAGCATATCTACATCTTGCAGCAAATCTACAACCTGGTTTTGGATTAATTGGGCTAGGAACTTCACCTTCAAGTTGAATTCTCTTTTTACCCCTTTCCACTTCAGGATCTGGAATTGGAATAGCTGATAATAGCGCTTGAGTATATGGATGTAATGGCTTCTCATATAAATCATGACTTGACGCAAGTTCAACCATTGTACCAAGATACATAACCCCAACTCTATCTGAAATGTGCTTAACCATTGAAAGATCGTGAGCTATAAAGAGATAAGTTAATCCTAATTCATTTTGTAATTTTATTAATAAGTTAACAACCTGTGCTTGAATTGACACGTCAAGAGCTGATATAGGTTCGTCACATACTATAAAATCTGGCTCTATAGCAAGAGCTCTAGCTATACCTATTCTTTGTCTTTGTCCACCTGAAAACTCATGTGGGAATCTTGAAGCGTGTTCTTTATTCAAACCAACTAATTGTAGTAAATTAAATATTCTATCTGTTCTTTCTTGTCCACTATATAATCCGTGTATATCTATACCTTCTCCAATTATATCTCCAACAGTCATTCTTGGATTTAAAGAAGCATAAGGATCTTGAAATATTATTTGTGCTCTTCTAGTAAAATCTTTTTTCTGCTTTTTATCCAATTTTCCTACATCTTGACCATCAAATAATATTGCTCCTTCTGTAGCATCATATAATCCCATAACAGTTCTTCCACAAGTTGTTTTTCCGCAACCCGACTCTCCAACTAAACCTAAAGTTTCCCCTTTGAAGATATCAAAGCTAACATTGTCAACAGCCTTTAAAGTAGCAGTCTTTCCAACTTGGAAATATTTTTTTAAGTTTTTAACTTCTATTAAGACTTCATTTTTTTCATTAGCCATTATTCTTCACTCCTCTCAAAACTTCAGGAACTTCTACTTTGGGAGCCATTGGATGTTTTAACCAACATGATACTTCATGAGAATCAGTAACAGTTGTAACTTCTGGTATTTCTTCTTTACAAATTTGCATACAATATTCGCATCTTGCAGCAAAAGGACATCCAACTGGTGGCTTGATTAGATCTGGTGGTGTTCCTTGTAATGAATACAATTTTCCTTTATTCTTAGTATCTAATCTAGGAACTGATTGTAATAGCGCCCAAGTATACGGATGTTGAGGGTTATAGAATATTTCATCAACTGTTCCTCTTTCTATTATCTGTCCCGCATACATAACTTGAATTCTGTCTGCAGCATCAGCAACAACACCAAGGTCGTGTGTTACAAGAATAACCGCTGTTCCAAGTTTTTCTTGAAGATCTCCTATAAGTTCCATAATTTGTGCTTGTATTGTAACATCAAGAGCTGTTGTTGGCTCATCCGCTATAAGTATTTTCGGATTACAAGCAAGTGCTATAGCTATCATAGCTCTTTGTCGCATACCACCTGAAAATTCGTGTGGATATTGATGTGCTCTTTTATCAGCATTAGGTATATTAACTAACTCAAGCATTTTTACAGCTTCTTTTAGAGCTTCGTCTTTACTCATACCTCTGTGTATAATTAAACTTTCAGCAATTTGTTTACCAATAGTCATAGTTGGGTTTAAAGAAGTCATAGGATCTTGGAATATCATAGATATATCAGAACCTCTAAGCTCCCTTAACTCTTTTTCATCCATTGATAAAATATCTTTTCCTTCAAATGTAATTTTTGATTCTTTTTTTATTTCTGCAGGCATTGGTTCAGGAAGCAATCTCATTAACGCCTTAGCTGTAACTGTTTTTCCGCATCCAGATTCTCCAACTACTGCCAATGTCTCACCTTTATTTAAATGAAAACTTATTCCTCTTACCGCTTGAACTTCTCCAGCGTAAGTATGGAATGAAACTCTTAAATCTTTAATATCTAATATTTTTTCCATCAAATTCCCCTCCTACTGACGTAATTTCGGATCTAGTGCATCTCTTAAACCATCACCTAATAATTGGAATGATAACATTATTAGAGATATTACTAGTGCAGGGAAAAGTAATTGTTCCGGATAGAACATTAAATTCTGTTGTGCTGCAGAAGCCAATGATCCTAAACTTGTCTTTGGAGATTGAATTCCTAAACCTATGTAGCTTAAGAACGCTTCACCAAATATAAAACTTGGTATATCAAATGTTATTGCAACTATCATAACACCTAAAGTGTTTGGTAATAAGTGTTTACCAATTATTCTTGAAGGACTTGCACCAAGAGCCTTAGCTGCAAGAACATATTCTTGTTCCTTTATTTGTAATAATTGTCCTCTAACAAGTCTCGCCATACTAGTCCACCCTGTAACTGTCATGGCAATAACTAAAGTTCCAATACCTTTATTATCAAATATCATAGATATTAATATAACTATAACAAGATAAGGAATACTTACTAATATTTCTAGTATTCTCATCATTATGTCGTCAGCTATTCCACCGAAGAAACCTGCAATTCCCCCATAAATGGAACCAAGAACTGTATCTATTAATGCACCTATAAGACCGATTATAAGAGATACTCTAGCTCCTTGCCAAACTCTACCAAAGGTATCTCTTCCTAACATATCTGTTCCAAACCAGTTACTTGAATTTGGTCCTTGATTAAGTAAACTATTATTTGTAACTTCATAACTTACTCCAGATATAGCTTTCCCTAAACTAGGTCCTATAATTGCCATTATTGATATGACTATAAGTATGCAAAGAGATACTATCGCAACTTTGTTTTGCTTTAATCTCCTCCAAGCATCTTGCCAATAAGTCATACTTGGTCTTAAAATTTCATTGGATTTTGTTGTATCACATCCAATAATCTGAAATTTGTCTTTTGATAATTCTGCCATAACTTTCCCTCCTATCTCCTACTATTAGAAACTCTAATTCTTGGGTCAACTAATCCATAAACTATATCAACTACAAATAATGCAACAATAAATAGTGCTGATACTAAAATAGTTTGTCCCATTATCATACTATAATCTCTATCTGATATAGCAGAAACAAAATATTGACCTAATCCAGGTATAGCAAATATACTTTCAACAACAAATGATCCTATAAATATATTTGCAATTTGTGGTCCTAATAATGTAATAGCTGGAAGTATAGCATTCCTTATAACGTGTTTAAATACTAAACTTAACTTAGAAACACCTTTAGCTTTTGCCGTTAATATATAATCCTGTCCAATAACATCTAAACAGTTAGCCCTCATATATCTTGCATAAGTTGCTATAGAACCAAAACTTAAGGCTATAGTTGGCAATATAGTGTGTTTAAATTCTCCCCAACCAGTTGATGGCAAAACCATCCAATGAACTGTAAATCCAAACTGCAACAATGACGCAATAACAAAACTTGGTACAGAAATACCTAATATAGCGATAAACATTACTAAATAATCTGGCCATTTACCCCTCTTAAAGGCCGCTAAAATACCTAAAATAACTCCAATAGTAAATCCTAGTGCAATTGCTTGTCCACCTATTCTTGCTGATATAGGTGCATAACTAGCTATAGTTTTACCTACGCTTCTTCCTGCATAAGCTAAAGATTCTCCCATGTCTCCATGTAGAACTAAATTAGAAATAAATTTTCCATATTGGACTATAACTGGTTGATCTAGTCCATACTTGGCATAATAGTTTGCCCTAATTTGTGGTGGTAAGTTTCTAGCCATTGACGCTAGTGGGTCACCAGGTATAGCATGTATTAGCATGAACGTAATTGTTATTGATATAAACAGCGTTACAAGCATATACCCAAATCTCTTTAGAGTAAATTTTAACATCATCATCCCTCCATTTTAGCATAAAGTTGTTGCAAAAAATTTTCACTTATTGCAACTTATTATATATATCCTTACCTTTTATTAAAAGTGTAAGAATATTTATATACCTGTACTCCAAATACTACCTTCAACACAACTTTTATATGTATTCTATGTGTGCAAAACTAAAAAAGCTATATAATGCTATATATTTTTAATATTCATATATAACTCAATAAAATTCTTTCAGCCTCTTCAAAGAATTTCAATTTTATTTTTGTTTTATAGTTATTTAGTTTTCTCTATTGCTTAGGGTTTATTTATACTAAAGATACAATACTATGAATACTATGAAGAAAATTATTAAATGATTGTATACTTTAGTTCAAACTTTACTGTAGGTATGTTGTAGAATGTTGCCCACTAAAATCATTATTTTTCATATTTAACTTTACTGCAATTATTAAGGAAACTTAGTAAAATTTCTTTTCTTATTTTTATACCTTATTTATATCTCATTGTAAATACCTAATTTTATAAAGATATAAATAAAATTATTTTACTTCTTATAATTAGAACTACATATTATAATTTTTTGTATAAATTTCCACTCTTTATTTTTTTATAACATATTCTTATGTACTTATTTTTATTCTCTGAATTCTAAATAATACTTCATGGAAGCTTATTTAAATCTTTTAAATAAATAAAAAACTTAATATACAGTTTATAACTATTAATTTCATCTTTAGTATCCTATTTCACAGCTTAGAACAATTAAGTTAAGTAGAAAATAAAAATGTTAGTAGTATGGCTAACATTTCTTTACTTTTTATCAACTAATTCTTCTTCATATCATATATAATAATGTTTAAGACTTATTTTATGGATTTTAATTGTATTTTCTGAATGTTTTGATAATTCTTTCTTCATTAACAATCTGGTCATAAAATTTACAATGATATAACAAAAAGTGCTTTTGTCAAATATCAAGCAAAAGTTGATTAAATTTAATTATTAACTACAATTAAACTTAATATATCATTAATTTTTTTATTTATATTGCAATTTGAAAGCTTCATATAATTGAACAATATGAATTTTGAATAAAAACTCTACAAGAATTTCATTTTTTATAATACTATCATATACTTTATTAATTGTCAAACAATTTAGTTTTATATTGTTTATTTAAACTTATCAAAGTTAATACAATTTTAAAAATATTTTCATTATATTAACAATTCAGATTTTATAATATTACATAAAATGATATTTTATGTGCAGCAATTAATTAATAATATTTTCCCTATGGTTTTTTATGTAATTTTTTCTGATTTATAAAAAGATAATTATTAGTTTAACAATAACAATAAAATTTATTTTTTTAAACTATATAACTTTTTATTCTAAAATTATATAATATAGTAAAGAACTTTTAAGGAGTGATTTAATTGACTTATAATGTAGCTATTGTTGGAGCCACAGGTATGGTTGGAAGACAATTTATTGAAATTTTAAAAGATAGAAACTTTCCTATAGAAAATCTTTATCTTTTTGCTTCTAAACGCTCTGCCGGCTCTATTATTAACTATAAAGAAAAAGAAATTGTTGTTGAAGAATTAAAAGAAGAAAATATATGCAATAAAAAAATACACTTTGCCCTTTTTTCTGCTGGTGGAAGCACTAGTTTAGAATATGCAAAGATATTCGTTAAATATGGATCTGTAGTTATTGATAACAGCAGTGCTTTTAGAATGGATGAGAATGTGCCTCTAGTAGTGCCAGAAGTTAATGGAGAAGATGTTAGAAATCATAATGGTATAATAGCAAATCCTAATTGTTCTACCATACAAGCTATGGTAGCTTTAAAGCCACTATATGATGCTTATGGTATTGAAAGAGTTATTTACTCTACTTATCAAGCAGTATCTGGTGCTGGAATGCATGGGTATAGTGATTTAGAGAATGGTATTAAAGGTGAAGCACCTAAAAAATTCACTTCTCCAATTGCTTATAATGTAATACCTCAAATTGATGTATTCTTAGATAATGGTTACACCAAAGAGGAAATGAAAATGATTGATGAAAGTAAGAAAATACTTCATGATACTAATTTAAGAATCACTGCTACTACAGTTAGAGTACCTGTTTATCACGGTCATAGCGAAAGTATTAATGTTGAACTTAAAAAAGACTTTAATATAGAAGATATTTTTGAACTTTATAAAAAATCCGAAGGTATAGTTGTAATGGATAATACTAAGGAAGAAATCTATCCGATGCCAATAACTATTGCTGGAAAAGATGAAGTTTATATTGGCAGAATAAGAAGAGATTTTAGTGTAGATAAAGGTTTAAATTTATGGGTTGTCGCTGACAACATAAGAAAAGGGGCAGCCCTTAATGCAATTCAGATTGCAGAAACCTTTATAGAAAAAGGCTTAATTTAGAATTATATAAAGAATTGATAAATAAATGACTAGATAAGTATGGTCTTTTATTATATTTTAGAAAGGAAGATAATATTATGAGTATTTTTAAGGGTTCAGGTGTAGCAATTGTTACTCCTTTTAATGAAACTGGTGTTGACTTTAATAAGTTAAGAGAGCTTATAGAATGGCATATTGAAAATAAAACCGATGCTATCATAGTTTGTGGAACTACTGGTGAAGCTTCTACAATGTCAACAAATGAGAAAAAAGAAACTATTAAGTTTGTTATAGATGTAGTAAATAAAAGAATTCCTGTTATTGCTGGCACTGGTACAAATAACACACAAGCTTCAATTGAAATGAGTAAATATGCAGAAGAAGTTGGAGCAGATGGACTACTAGTTATAAATCCTTACTATAATAAAACTAGTTCTAAAGGACTTATAGCACATTTTAAAGCCATTGCTAATAGTGTAAAAACACCTATAGTAGTTTATAATGTACCTTCTAGAACAGGAATGAATATACCACCTTCTGCCCTTGCAGAATTATGTGAACTTGATAATATAGTTGCTGTTAAAGAAGCTAGTGGTGACATGAGTCAAATTATAAAAATAAAATCTTTATGCAAAGATAAACTAGATATATACTCAGGAAATGATGATCAAATTGTTCCTATACTGGCAATGGGTGGTATAGGAGTTATTTCTGTACTTGCTAACGTAATTCCTAAAGATGTTCACAATATCTGTGAATACTATTTAAATGGCAATGTAAAGGATGCTTTAGATTTACAGCTTAAAACTTTACCATTAGCTAATTCTCTTTTTATAGAGACAAATCCTATTCCTGTTAAAACTGCACTTAATTTAATGGGTATGGAAGTAGGTTCTTTAAGATTACCTCTTGTAGATATGGAAGAAATAAATCTTAAAACTTTACAATACGAATTAAAAGCTTATAACTTAATTAAATAGGAGGACTACTATGGTTAAAATCCTTTTAGTTGGATGTAGTGGAAAAATGGGAAGAATAATTTCTTCTACCGTTGAAAAATTTGAAAACTTATCTATTGTAGCTGGATTGGATAGATTTAAAGAAGAATCTCTTAAATATCCAATCTATGATAATATAGATGAATGTAATGAAGAAATAGATGTTATTTTAGATTTCTCAAGACCAGATACATTAAAGCAAATTTCTCAATTTGCAATTAATAAAAATAAACCTGTTGTATTTTGTACTACAGGATATGATGAAGAACAAAAAGCTCATATTCATGCTTTAAGTAATACTATTCCTGTGTTTTTCTCTGCTAATATGTCCATAGGAATAAATATAATAAATAATGTATTAAAGAATATAAGTAATACGCTTTATAATGACTTTGATATAGAAATTATAGAAAAGCATCATAATCAAAAAGTAGATGCCCCTAGTGGAACTGCTCTTCTATTAGCAAACACTATCAAAGATTCTATAAATGATGAAACAAAATTTATCTTTGGAAGAGAAGGAATAGCTAAAAGAGATAAACAAGAAATAGGTATTCATACTATTCGTGGTGGAAATATAATTGGAAACCATGAAATAATATTTGCTGGTCAAGGTGAAGTTATAGAAATTAAACATTCTGCAATCTCCAGAGAGGTTTTTGCAGTAGGTGCCTTAAGAGCATGTGCCTTTGTTTATAATAAAGAAAAAGGTATGTACTCAATGGATGATGTAGTAAAATAAATTAAAATAAAAAGTGGTGATATAAATCACCACTTTTATTTTAATTGTCAATTGTCCATTGTCTAAGTTATGTATATTTCTCACTACGAAGTCTTTCAATAAATTTTTCCATTCTATCTAAAGCTTCTTTAAGCTCATTTTCATTGTAGCAGTAAGATATTCTTATATAGCCTTCCCCACCTTCTCCAAAAGCTGAGCCAGGTACTATAGCTACCTTTTCTTCATGTAAAAGTCTATGACAAAATTCTTCACTACTCATATTAAAGCTTTTTATGGATGGGAATATATAAAAAGCACCTTTAGGAATATGAACTTGAAGCCCCATATCTTTTAATCTATTATATACATAATCTCTTCTTTTTTTAAATTGCTCCTTCATATATGCAACATCATCTAAGGAACACTTTAATCCTTCTAAGGCAGCATATTGACTTACAGAAGTAGCTGAAGAAACGTTATACTGATGAACTTTAATTATATTTTTCATTATGTATTCACTTGATGCAACATACCCTACTCTAAGTCCTGTCATAGAAAACATTTTTGAAAATCCGCTTACTAAAATTATCTTATCTTTTATATCTTTACATTGACATATAGAATAGTAATTATCATAACAAAGTGAAGAATATATCTCATCAGATATAGCAATTATATCATTTTCTTTTATTATTTTATAAAATTCATCTCTCTCCTTTTTAGAAAGTATACTACCTGTTGGATTGCTAGGATATGAAACTATTAAAGCTTTAGGTTTTTCAGCTATTATTAATTCCCTTAACTTATTAAAATCTATAGAAAAATCTTCTTTCAAAGGATAATTAATAATCTCTCCTCCCAACATCTTCACTAAGCTTTCATAGGCAGGATAAGCTATTTGAGGAACTAACACTTTGTCACCACTATTTAATAGTGTGGCAAATACGCACATTAATCCCTCACTACCACCAACAGTAATACAAACTTCATCAGCATTGTAGTGAATTCCGAAGCCTTTTAGAAAATTAGATATTTCTTCTCTAAGTTCTAATATTCCTGCATTAGGAGTATACACTGTTCTATTCTCATTTATCGCTTTAATAACTCCCTCTTTAACTGCTTTAGGCGTATGAAAATCCGGTTGGCCTAGTGTTAATGATATTGCATCAGGTATTTTTGATACTTTATTATAAAATTTTCTTATTCCAGATATCTCTATACTCTCTACATTTTTTGAGAATATATTATTCATATAATCAGTCCTTTTTAATTATTAAATAATAATTTAAATATTGTCCAGCACTTAAAACTCTACGCCTTTTCTAGCTGGTACACCTTCATTGAAATAATGTTTTATATCTTTCATTTCTGTAACAAGGTTAGCCTTTTCCATAATTCTTTCTGGAACATTTCTACCTGTCATAATAAGTTCCATATCTTTTGGTTTCTTATCCATAAGTTCTAATAATTGTTCTTCTGAAACCAATCCATTACCTAAAGCTCCCATGATTTCATCCATAATCAATATATCACACTGTTTATCTTCCATAACTTTTAAGCAAAATCTATAAGCTTCTTGTATTTCTTCTTTTAATTCAGCCTTTTGGTCATCATTTAACGTCCAGAAAAATCCTCGTGGTTTTTCAAATCTATATATATTAAAATAGGTCGAAAGTCTTTTAGCGCTTTCTAATTCTCCAGTTGATCCACTCTTTAAAAATTGTACCATAGTAACCTTAAATTCATTTCCTGCTGCCCTTGTTGCAAGACCTACTGCAGCAGTAGTTTTTCCTTTTCCATTGCCTGTGTATATTTGTATGTATCCCTCTTTTAATTTTCCCATGGTATCACTACCCCTTTCCTATACGTTGATTTTATTATATCATTCTCTATAAATTATACCAAATTATTAAAAGTACTTATACAATTTAAGGTTTATAACAGACGATGGAGGATTATTTAGTATTTCTCCTTTAATAAAAAATCTAAAATTTATTTGTTCTTTTTACGTTACTTTATAAATTCTTATAAAAAAATAAATTGAATAATAATTAATTTTAATCTTAGTGATCAATAGGAATCCTTAATTCTCAATTGGTTAAGTATTGCAAATATAACTTTAATATTATATTATTTAGTGTATGAACAAAAGTTATATGTTCATATTCAAACTACACTTGGAAAGGAGATTGAACATGAATTACAATTTAACAGATCCATATGAAATAGCAAGATATATTAAAGAATCTAAAAAAGCTACTCCTGTTAAAGCTTATGTAAATGGTAATATTAAAGATTGTGATTTCAATAACATAGAATGTTATGGCGAAGGAAATTTTTACATATTATTTGGAAATTATGATGAGGTACAAAATTTCCTAGAAAATAATAATGAAAAAGTTAAGAATTACAGAATAGAAAACGATAGAAGAAATTCTGCAATTCCAATGCTGGACATTAAAAATATAGATGCTAGAATTGAGCCTGGTGCTATTATACGCGACATGGTTAGTATCGGTAAAAATGCAGTTATTATGATGGGTGCAGTTATAAATATAGGTGCTGAAATTGGTGAAGAAACCATGGTAGATATGAATGCCGTTGTTGGCGCTAGAGGAAAACTTGGAAAAAGAGTTCATCTAGGAGCTGGTGCTGTAGTTGCAGGAGTTTTAGAACCGCCAAGTAAATCACCTTGTGAGATTGGTGACAATGTTTTAATAGGTGCAAATGCAGTTATATTAGAAGGTGTTAAAATAGGAGATAATTCAGTAGTTGCTGCTGGATCAATCGTTACTGAAGATGTACCTGAAAATGTAGTAGTAGCAGGATGCCCTGCAAAAATAATTAAAACTGTTGATATTAAAACGAAAGGCAAAACTGAATTATTGGATGATTTAAGAAAATAAAGAATAAATAAAAATGGTGGTCTATGATCACCATTTTTATAATATCAGCAAATAAATAATTAATCAGTATTATTACCCTATTTTGCGCAATACTGAAACAGCTAATAATTACTATCAGCTAAATCTACAGCCTCTTATACAAGTCATATTTAACTAACTATTTTATTTCAAAAATTTAAACTGCATCATTTATATTAACATCTGATTCTATATTAACATCTGATTCTGTATTCTCCTCAACTAAAACAGTTGTTGTATTTTCTTCATCTAGAGCTTCATCTTCATCATTTACTTTTTCCATTTTAGATATTGAAACTTCATATGCTATCTTTTTAACAACTTCAGTTTCAGAGATTCTCTTTTGATATTCTCTACTTTGTACTCTTCCCCAAATCCTTATGTTATCTCCTATTTCTAAACTCCTGCAGAATCTAGAATTTCTTCCCCAAGCAATTGTAGGGATATAGTCGGATTTGTTATATAATCTATTAACCGCTAAAAGCATGTCTGCAATTTCACGTCCAAAAGGAGTTGTTCTATATACTGGCGCTTTACATATATAGCCATCTAAATAAATTTGGTTTGGATTTTTACTTCTTTCTTTTAATTCTTTAATATCTCTTGCAAATACTGTTAATATAAGTCTATTTGATCCGTCAACAAACTTATTGTATGATCTTAATTGCCCTTCTACTATAAGTTCACTACCTATTCCAACATTCATACCTGTTATTAATCTTTCTGAAACAGTTATAGTTAAAACATCAGTAGCATCACTTAATCTTGGTACTTCAAAATCAAAATTATAAAAGCCTTCCCCATACATTTCATGGCTAAATTCCAATTCTGAAATAACTCTTCCCTCCAAGTAAATTTTGTTGTTCAACATAGTATTGTCCATCGTAACCCCTCTTTCCCTTAGTTTTTTGTTCATTTTCATATACCATAATATATTCACTAAACCAGCGAACTATAACCAATATTATGAAAATTCTTATAATTCTTCCGAAACAATTTTAAAGCCTTAATACATGTTTCCATTATAATACAAATTATACATTTATGCAATGGATTATTTGCTTTTTATCTGCTTTCCTTCATTATTTATATTGTAATTATCTTTATATATAAGTTCAGAAACTGTAACAAATTTATACCCCTGTGAACTTAAGCTTTCTAATATCCTTGGCAATGATTGAGGTGTGTATTTTACATCAGTATGAAATAGCATTATAGAACCTGGTTTCGCTTTTTTCATAATTCTCTCATACTCAATATCAGCCCCCTGTGCTTTCCAATCTATACTATCCACATCCCATTGAATACATTTTCTCCCTGTAGATTCTACTGTTTCAATAGCTAAATCATTATATGCACCTTCTGGAAACCTAAATAACGTAGTATTTTTTCCTGTAAGATTTAAAATTTTAGCATCTGCAATTTCAGTGTCCTTTAACATTCTTTCTTTTGAAATTGTAGTCATATTAGGATGCTTATTAGTATGATTTCCAATCTCATGTCCTCTTTTATCTATTTCTTTAACAATATCAGGAAAATCATCTGCCCATAATCCTATAACAAAAAAAGTTGCTTTTGCATTATACTTGTCAAGTATGTCCAATAACTCCATAGTATTACTTTCTCCCCAAGTAGTATCAAAAGTTATAGCTACCTTCTTTTCCTCTGTGTCTACACAATATATGGGCATCTTTTTGCCTTGAGAAAAGACTGCAAAAGTTCCCTTACTACTTATAGCTGCTGTTAATATAGATGCAATAAGTAATAAGGCAACGCTTAAAAATACCTTTTTATGTTTTTTTACAAAATCCATATTTCCCCCTAAAATAATATTTCTATTCCATAAATAATATTCACATCTTTATGGTTATATTACATATAAAACCTATTAAAGACATAAGCTATTTTTTAGAAAAATTATTTTCCAGAGTATATTTTAATCTTTCATATTAGGTACCTATATTCTGCCAGGATAATTTTTTGTAAATTATAAAAATGCAGTAAATACAATATTTTATGTAATAAGGAATATTTTAAAATCATATTCTTTTTCATAGTAAAATATATTTAAAATAAAATTCTAATAAAATTGTTATTTTTGTGTTATAATAGGTATGAATTTAATTCATTTTAAAATTCAAAGGGGGATGAAATATGTTTGAAGATTCTCTGGATTTAGCAGAAAATAAACTCCTTCTGCTATATATATTTAATAAAATAAAGTTTCCAATTTCAAACATTCAAATTACTGAAATTGTTTTAGAAAATAATTTTATGAACTATTTTACGCTTCAGCAATACATAGTGGAATTAACTTCTTCAAATTTGTTAAAACATACAATTGAACATGAAAAAGACAGATTAGTTATAACAGATGATGGACAGAAGGTATTGTCACTATTTGAAAATAGAATTTCAGAAAGTAAAATTGAAAAAGTAAATAATTATTTAGAAAGCAGCCTATCTAAAATAAAAAAAGAATTAACAGTTACTGCTGATTATACTATTGAAAATAAAAATAGCTACCTAGTTAATTTAATAGCTTCAGAAAATGACACAACACTTATCGATATTAAAATAAGTGTTGCATCAAATAAACAAGCTCGTGAATTATGCTATAAATGGAAATCTAATTCATCAGAGCTCTATAATAAAATTATAAACATATTAGCTAGTGAATAAATTTAAATAAGCTAATCACGAAAAATCAATTAACAATCATTCCCATGGGTTCTCCACTCATCGGAATGACTTTTTTACTTTCATCTATTTTATTTACTCTAATAAGAGAATTATTATATATATCACCTACATATATATATTTTTCATCTGTGGTTATGGCTTTTACCATTCCACCTATACGAACTTTTTTAATCTCTTCATATTTATTTATATCTACTATACTTATACTTCCATCACCATAATTAGATACATAGCAGTATCGTCCATCACAATACATATCCATAGGAGCATTTCCTACAGGAATTTTATGGAGGATACTATTATTCCTTAAAGATATAATAGTTACACATCCCTTTCCACAATATCCTAAATTACTTTCACAAACTAGTATATAATTACCATCTGATGACCATAGTGCCTTTGTAGGATATGCTCCTACGGATATATTTTTGACTTCTCCTCCCTTAGTTACATCTATAATACTTAAATTATCACTATACATATTAGAAATTAATATTCTATTACTCTTTTTACAAATATCTAAACTGTGAGGTGAACTTCCACAAGGTATTATTTCTACCACATCTTTAGCTTTAATATCAAAGCATACCACTGTATTAGAGTCTTCGCAAATTACATAAGCGTATTTGTCTAAAACAGAAGCCTCTGTACATCCACCGCCTAAGTAGAATTTTTCGATAGTTCCCTCTTTATACAAAAAAGAAATAGAGCTATTATTATAATTCGAAGTTATGAGCATATCTTCGTATAGACATAATCCACGGGGTGATAATTTCTCCCCTTCTGAATCCTTAATATCTATGGACTCAACTTCTTCGAAATTATCTAACTCTATTTTCTCAATTCTATCTTTAGTGGCATTACACACATAAAGATACCTCACGCGAATCACCTCCTCACAATATACTATGAGGAGGTGATAATTTATGCTACGATTAAAAAGTCATGATTTTTCAAAAATTCTACAAAAAACTATTATTTAAAATTCCTTATAATCTTTCTCATGTCCCCTATCATATATAAAGAACCTGATATTAATAATAAGTCATCCTCATTACAGTATGACAGTGCTTTTCTATATGCTTCTTCATAATTATCTATAGCTTCACAGCTAACCCCTAGCTTTTCTATTTCTATCTTTAAGTCTTCTGCAAGTTCAGCTCTATCGCTATGTGGAGTCACTGATATTATCCTTTCTGCCTTAGGTGCAATAGTACCAATCATGTCTTCAACCTGTTTATCTGCTAATATTCCAAGAATCAATATTAACTTATTATATTTAAAATATAAATCTATACTTTCTGTAAGTTTTTTAATTCCATCAATATTATGTGCCCCATCTATAACAACCAGTGGATTATTTTTCATAATTTCTAATCTTCCTGGCCATTGAACACTTTTTAAACCATTAATAATATTATCCTTACTTATCTTCACCCCTAAATTCATAAGCTCTCTAGCCGCATAAACAACTACTGTAGAATTTAGTATTTGATGTTTGCCTAACAATGATAACTCATAGCTATCAATATATTCATTCTTTAAATTAATTTGCTGAGTTTTAATTTCTTTTCCTTCCAATGTATTAGAAGTTACTGCAACATATTCTGAAATATCTCTAGGAACTTTTATAAGCTTAGAATTTTTTTCCTTGCAGGTTTTCTCTATAACATCTTCCGCTACCTTTTCCTGTGGAAACAATACAACTGGAACCTTTTCCTTTATTATTCCTGCTTTTTCATATGCTATTTTGTCTAAAGTATCTCCTAATATTTGAGTATGATCTAAGCTTATAGAAGAAATAATACTTAAAATAGGAGTTATAACATTTGTAGAATCTAATCTACCACCTAATCCTACTTCTATTACTGCATAATCTATATTTTTTTTATAAAAATACAAAAGTCCTGCACAGGTTATTATTTCAAATTCTGTAGGGTTAATATATCCTAAGTCTACAACTTTAGAAACAGCCTTCGATACCTCCGTTACTACTTCTGCTAATTCTTCTTTAGGAATATTATTTCTATTAATTTGTATTCTTTCCTCAAATTCCTCTATGTACGGCGATATATAACTCCCTACATTATATCCCGCATCCATAAGTATAGAAGTAAGCATAGCCGTAGTTGACCCTTTTCCATTTGTTCCTGCCACATGTATAGTTTTTATATGTTTATGTGGATTTCCTAAGAACTCTAATATTTTTTCTGTTCTATCAAGACCATATTTACTACCGAACTTTGCAGTTTCTTTTATATATTTAATCGCCTCATCGTAATTCATGTATTAACCCCCTAATATAAAATATCCTATTATATTTTACATTAGCTTTGCCATATACTCAACTTTAATAATGAACCAATTAAATAAATTTATAAATTAAATAATATACTAAGATATCTATACTAAAATATTATGTATAGTTAAAAGACTATGTTACATAATCTTTGCAGAAATTTACATTTTTTCATATACTGTAACCTTATTTCTTCCAGTTTCCTTACTATGGTATAAAGCTTTATCTGCTAAGGAAATTAACTCATCAATAGTTTTCCCACTTCCACTATCGACGGTTCCAAAACTTGCAGTTACATTAACTTCTGCAGATTTTTCATTCCCTATTTTATATCTTGAAAGATTGTCTCTTATACTGTTTAATCTCTCATATATTCCACTACTTTCTGTATTATTAAAATATATTACAAATTCTTCTCCACCCCATCTATATATTTCATCATATTCCTTTATGCTCTTTTTAATAAACTGACTTACTTCTCTTAAAACAACATCTCCGAAGTCATGACCATAAGTATCATTAAAATTCTTAAAAAAATCAATATCAAGTAGTACCAATGTAAACTTTTTATTAGAATCAATTTGTTTTTGTAGATGCATTTTCATGTAATTTCTGTTATATACTTGAGTTAAATTATCTTTCATTGCCATGGATGTTATCTCATCACGGTAAATGCAATTTTGAAGAGCTATAGCTATGTTTTTTATAACCAATTTAAAAAATTCTAATTCAAATTCACTTTCTTTATAATCCTCATAATTTTCTATAAATATAGCTCCTATTTGTTTGCTCTGTTGATTTAATGGTATTAAATATGAATACTTAATTTTTCTCCTATTAGCAGATTTGTAGCTTAAATAGCTTTCTGAATATCTAATCTTAGCTGCTCCATTCATACTTCTTATAGCCTCATTACAATACTCCTCAACATCTTCTATATACTGACTTTCCACATTTGAAGCTATATTTATTAATCTATCTCTATCAATTAAAATACTACAATAATCTAATTTGTAATTATTCATAAGTATATTTACTATTGATAATGCTGAACTTTCTAGTGTAAATGTAACACTAGTATTTACCTCTGAATCCAATATACTTTTCATTATATTGTTTTCTTTTGTAGAAAATGAACTTGTTTTTAGCTCATTTATTTTTTTATTATATTTGCTTATTATAACTATAAAAGAAGAAATATAAATAAATAAAAATATTGCGATTATTAAAATATAGCTAATCATAGTTCCTCCCTAGCATTAAAAACTAATACTATTATTAATGTGTTATATTAGTTTTAAAATCATCTAAGCTACTCCTTTTGTTATTATAAAGAATAACATCACCTTCTGCATATTTACTTGATTTTGGGCCACCTTCACCCTTCCATTGATCAGGTACATATACATATATTTGATCCCTACTTAATGTTTCAATTCCATTTTTATATGCTATAATTTGAAAATTAATAAGTATTTCTCCACCTTCTAAGATATTTTCAGGTCTTGGAGAATCGCCCTTTTTTACAAATACAGCTGTTTGAGGTATAAGATATTTGCCATACCAATATTGTTCTTTTCCATCTTTATACTGAACATCAGCAGGGTATTTATGTTTCCATCCACCTATGCCTAGCCATTCTTTTCCTTTGCATATTCTTACTGGCTTTTTAAGAATAAGTTCCGAAAGCTCTCCTATAACAGTTTTTTTTCTTTTAACTTTCATATGAAGTTTTATTGTATCTCCATCACTTCCCATTTTTATAAAAGGATTATTATTAAGCTGATAATACATGTCTATTGGAATTTTTTTATCATCTTTTACCCAATATAATGTAGGTGTAATCATAATTTTATCTTCTTCCCTATATAGATACTCACTGGTAACATCAAAATAAAATGCATATCCTTTCTTCATATCAGCATTTTTATATATAGGATTACTTGTATTATCAAGTGGTAGTTTATCCGCTTTAAAGTTTACTCCTGTAGGCTTATTGTCCTTCCAAAATACTTCTTGCCATTTAGGATCTCTAACATCTGTAACTTGAAAACCTCTTAATTTTATAGGATCTTCATAAGGTCCAAATACCTTATAAGTGTAATTACCTGAGGTGTCCCAAAGCTCCACATGAAGATATAAGTTATCTCCAACTGGCTTTTCTATTTCCTTCTTAATTCTTTCCTGGTATCTATCGGTATAGGTATATGGACTTGCATAAATTACTTCGTATTCTACATCATTCTTTTTATTTTCAAATGTCCACCCATACTGAATTTTAGCTACTCCTGAAAGGTTATCGGAAGCTGTTAACTCTCCGTAAAAGCCATCATCTATGCCTTTTTTACTAGGTTTCCTTACAGCTCCATTTTCTACTGAAAATATTCCTGGCTTAATGTTAAATGTCACTTCTGGATCTGTTCCATCAATATAATAGGTACTTTTACTATCTGCATTATCATTTGTAGCTCTATCAACTGCATTTACAGCTATTTTATACATTCCATCATGTAACATTACAGTTTTACTATAGCTCTTTTCTGCATGTGGTAAGCTATCACTATTATCTCTACCATAATGACTAGAGTCAGTAACATCTACACTACCATTTGCAAACCCTGATAAATTATCATCTACAGCGACCTTTACTGGATAAGGTACTGGATTTTTAACCCACTTTGATTGTGGATCATCAATGTGAATTTCAGGTTTAGTCCAGTCTATATTATATAGTCCTGATTGCCCTGCTGGATCAGGTGGTGCATCTGGAATACTTTTATCTATTAATCTATCTCCACCATCATTTGGTTCAGTATTATATTCAGCTTGTCCCCATTTTCCAGTAGCTTGTAGCTGTAATCCTTCACCTTCCTTTTGAATATTAACAGTTCCACCTTCTCCTCCAAAACTTTCGTTTGCATCTCCTGTTACAGTAATATTTTGAAGTGGAAATTTTACATCAAAGCTTATATTATATTCAGTTACAACATCTGGTTGTTCTATTGGTGACTGTCCTTCTATAATAATTGGATCTTGCTTTTCTACGTGTTCCCATGTAGCTGAACCTTGTGCTATGGCTGGATTTTCCCCTGCATATTTTACTTCTACAGGATATGAACCTGTTCCATCGCCTGTCTTTCCTAAATTAGTCCAATCGGTTTCGTTCGGATTGAATACTATTCCTTCACCCTCTGGTGGCTTTACATCTGTCCCTGTAGGCTTCCAGTAAAAGTGAACATACCACGTTTTAGTATCTGTTCTAACAGTAGCATTTATTGTAGGGGGATTACCTAATTCATGTGCTTCTACCTTCTGAATATAATTAGTCATAGCTGTTGTTGGGTTTCCGCCGATATTATCTACTGTTGCAAAAGCTATTTCTAGGTTAGGTTTTCCTCCACCTGAGTCTACTATTTTATTTGTAGTACCTAGTACATTTTTTAGATCATGCTGTACCCTATGAAAATAGTCTTTACCATCAGGCTGTTTTACAACTCTACCGTTTTTATCTAACTCATTATCTACAACAACTAATATAAGATCTGCTGTGGGTAAATCCTCTGCTTCGTACCAGAACTGTAACTTATGATTATCTTCTGTAGGTATAAACGTAACTTTTTCAAGTTTATTAGTTAATACCCTACCATCTAATTTAGTAGCTTTAAATTTCCAGTTAGGCAATGGTGGTGCGCTATTTGGAGTTATACTATAATTTTTCCCTTTAGGTGCGCTTATAACTTGTTTATCCATTTCTGATATATGTCCAGTAGATTTATTTTCGCCTACATAGGTAACTTCAATATTTGAATTTCCTCCTCTATTTTCATAAAAAGCATATATTTGTAAAGCATTTGATGAAGTATTACTACCATCTACTGTAACTTTATATGGTTCGCCCAACCTTTCTCCATTTTCGTTCATTACATATTGAAGATCATATCCGTCTATACCATCAACAGAAAATTTAATTTCTCCTACTCCATTCTTTAAAGGTATTTGTAATGTTTTAAGTGGTGCAATTTCTTTTCTTAAGTTAATATCAATAAATCTAAGATTTGCATATCCAAAACCATCATAGGCTTTTGCTTCATTAACTCCTAATCCAAAACATTCAAAAGCTATGAAAAATACTAATATGAAATTAATATATTTAAAATATTTTTTATAGTTTTCCATTTAATTTTTTCTCAGCTCCTTTAGGCACTATTGTTTCTCCTCCTAAATAATATACTTTGTAAACATTATTTCTAAATCTACTTGTTACATCATTTAAATACTCATGAGTATCAAAGTGAATTTTTTTATTAATTTCCTTAATATCTTCACCAACAGTACCATCGTACATTACGATTGCTCCTAATTTTCCTGCTAATGCAGATCCAGTTAGTGCATCAGGGAAATCTTTTCCACTTACAAATATAACATTATTGGCACTTCCAAAACTTCCTCTTCGTAATTTATCACTTATTATTAATATATTGTTTAAAAGCTTACTCTCGGTATAACCAGCTCTATCTACACCGTTTAATATTTTTAAAATATTATCGCTAACATCTTTTTTATTGCCATAAGTATATTTTGCAAGTCTATTTCCATACTTATTTACTTTAGGACATTTTTCTTCCCAATAGCTTATAAATTCTTCTAACCCTTCTACATCAGAGATAGTTTTATTTTCTCCCTGTGGCACTAAAACCATTGGTTGCATCCATGATGCTGACACTGGTGCAACTGTTAGTGCATCACTAAAATTGTGTCCACTTACTACATGAACAGCATCAATATCGTGACTTGAAGCTACTTTTTTAGCTATCTCTAAGGAAGTTTGGTATCTATCTTTTCCTGCAATTCTTTCCGTTGTAATCCCCATTGATTTAAGCTTTGTATCAACATTATTAGAAATCACACCAGTTCCGCCTACTATAACAACTTTTTTAATACCTAACTTTTTAAGTTGTGCTTCTGTTTTACTGTTTAGTTTATTAGCTTCGCTCAAAAGTATTGGTGCATTATAAAGATGTGTTAATGGTGCAGCTGCTAATGCATCAGGATAATCAAAGCTGTTACAAAGTATTACTGTATCTACTTTTTGTTTTGCTGTATCAGGATAAGCTAAATACCAGTCATCTATCTCTAGCTCTTTATTAGTTTTTATAAATTCATTTGATATTTCTATTGCAGTATCAAATCTATCTTTTCCCCAAAGTCTTGTTGTTGTAGCATAATTATTTAAATTACTCTTTCCTTCTATTCTTTCAGCTTTTACTTCTGGAGTAAAGCTCAATAAAGATACTCCTAAAAGTCCTAACGCTATTAATTTTGTAAAAGTTTTTTTATTAAACATAAATTATACCTCTCTTTTCTCTCTAAATTTATATATCCCAATCTAATTACACAAAGGATGTGGATAATAACCATTTTTACAAGCATCAATAGGACTATCAAATATTACATCTGTATTAGCTCTATGGCTGCATTTATTAGTATGATAATATTTAGCACCCTTTTCTTCATTCCCATAAACATTGCTTTTTCTTACTACTCTAGCTACACCAAAACCATAGGTATTGTAAAGTTCAATACCATTAAGTGGTAATCCTTGCAGAAAAGCAATAAAGGTTATATCATTAATTGCCTTTTCATTTATTAATGGTAATTTAAGAGTGTAACCCCATCCATTTTTTAATGAGATTTCATTATTTAAACTACTATAATATTCTAAGTCCTTTCTTATAGACTCAACTATTATTTGCCTTCGTATTTGATCAAATTTATCACTAAAAAGCATACTTTCATATTTATCTTTAAATTCTTCTTGCTTACCTTGTAATTTTTTATTTGTATTAATATCTGTGATATAAACATAATCATCTAATGTAAGATTGATTTTTATTTTATTTTTGTCATCATAATACAAAAACTCTTTTTTAGGTTGCCATGTTTCCTTAACTTTTTTTTCATCATTTTCAACAACTTCTGTCCAGGTATTTATATAGTATCCATCGTAGCCTACTGCTAATTTTATAGGTACTTTATCTAAAAAAGCCTGTTGCTGCATGTAATCATTTTCTATATTAAGATTCAAAAACATAGTTTGATAGAATCTCCATAATGCTTTATCAAGGTTTAAATTAGTAGTTTTAAAATTTATATTTTTCCCTTCTGCTAATATTTCTATAGATTCATTATCTATTGGGTCTAATAATGTCTTTGCTGAATCTTTTACCGCATTATCAATTATCTCGTTATATCTTACTTTTAACTCTTCTGCTTCTATCATTCTCTTTTGTTTAACTCCAATTGGAATTGATACAGCTCCTATAACTATTAAAATAACCACAAATAAATTAGTTAATTTCATTTTCTACCATCCCCCCGTATGTGGAGAATATTAATGTATTATTTTCTTTAGTTCCACCTATCACATTCCAAAGTACTCTACTTCCTCTAGTACCTTGATCTCTCACTGTTACAGTAAAATCATCGCCAATTCTCATTAAATATCTTTTGTCCTTGTTATAAATTTCATTTAATATTTCATTTTCATTATGTTTAAAATATTCAATACTATAAGGCTTTTCAATTGTATATTCTTTTAAATCTTCACTTAATGGATAATATTTAATATTCCTGTGAAGCATTTCTACGTCATAAATCCTCCCGGTATTTGTAAGTTCTCTCATGAAATTATCATACATTTCTCTATCTATATAACCTCTAGTTCTTACTTCCTTCTGAAATCTATTATTAATTACATTTACCTGATTATAGACCATTCTATCTATAATCCAAAACATATTATAAGTAATCATCACCATTAAAATTACAGCAATAATTATACTAACCACCTTTGAAATCGAATTAATCATAAATCCCCCTTATAAATTTCCCTCACTTTAAAAGTGAGGGAAATAAATTATAAAGCTATTGTTGTGTTAATTTAATTTTGTTAACTGTGTCATTAGCAGTCTTCTCTAATTCCGATTTAAACTTTCCAGTAGGTTCAATATAATCAGAATTGCTAATATCAGTTATATTATATGATGTAGCTGAATTGTAGCTTGTTGTGGTTTTTTTTGTGGAAACTGAAACCGTAAAATTATTTGAGGCATAAAGCCTTATGGCATTTATAGCTTGTGTCCCTGAAACTGTTGTGCCATCATATTCGGTATATTTGGAATTACTTATAGTTTGAGTTATATCATTGAGACTCGTATCTGCCGATTTGGTCATATTATTTGCTTTTCCATAGAAGGAAAGTCCCATAGCTATAATTCCTACTGTTATTAAAATTCCTACAGCAAACATAATTGCTTTTTTAATATTATCCATTATATTGTCCCCCTCAAATTTTAAAATTGTTTAATATATTGTCTAGTTCTATATAGCTTGTCCATACTAATGGCAAAACAAAGTAAATTACTACAGTAACATACATTGGAATAAATCCTAAAAGTTCCCCCAAACTTACTCTTTCATGGACTATTCTTTTATTAAGTTCCTTTCTTTCTTCTTCAAAAAATTCTCTTTCACTTTCTAATGATTCAAATGCTTCCCATAGTTTTATTTTTTCACTTATAATTAAATTATCAATAATCTTACTAAATGGCTTATATTTTACATCTTCTTTTAATTGCTCTAAAGCTTCAACAGTTCCATTTTGCAAATTACTTTGGCACTTTCTTATAGGATTTTTAAATATATCTGAAAATCTCTCCATCCATTCAAGTATCATTTCAATGGAAGCTTTTTCATGATGCATTAAAAGTAATATAATTGTATAAAATTGAAAGACCTCAGTATCCATATCAGCTTGCCTAAGTTTTTTTTGAAATTTTAGTACCCATATAGGTATATCTGTAGTAAAAAATCCTATTACTATTGCTAAAATAATGTGATACCACTTAAAATATTGATTATTTAGATAGTTTAACTTATTTTCAATTCTTATAATAGCCTCCTTTAATATCTCATCATCATCAATTCCATATTCTCTCATATATTTGATTAAATTTTCTGTTGTAGTCTTATATATTTTATCTTCATTTTTGACTTTAGTTATAATTTCACTATCAAATTTTCCTATATCCACTTGATCTTTACCAATAACTATTACATTATTAAAAGAAGGAGTTATAAATCTATAAGAGGTGTTATTTAAGACATTGTCTATATGGATTCTTTGCAAAGCTACAACTGATATAATAACAAAAATAAAACCTAAAAGTCCTGAAATTATTCTTCTAAGATATAACCACTCAATAGTTAAATAGCTTCCTGCTTGTTGTAACAGATTTATTGCTTTATGATAGTAGCTTGAATTGGGTTTAGGCATTGATATGTGAACTATTCTTTCTATAGGCTTAATTTTTAGTAAAACTTTTTCCCAACTTTTTTCTTTTACTGTTAACTTAATTTGTTTATCATTATATTTTTCCAATTGCCTTAATCCAATAAAGCATACTAAAGCAACAATTAATATAATTATTCTAGCTATAATATCCAAAGAACTACTATAGAAAAAATTAGCCTGAGGAAAATTATTTTTCATCCATTTTTCCATTATATTAGGAAATATTATTGGAATTAAAGATATTGCTGTAAGAGCTTTTAACCAATAACGAAGCTGATCTCTTTTTAAAATTTCTAGCATTACTTCTTTCATGATATAATTCATGTTTTTTATGAATACTGACATTCCATTTATTCTTTTATCTCCATATTCATTTGTTAAAAAAATGTATCCCGTTACAATTTTCAAGTACTTATTAGAACATTCTTCATAATAATTTTGTAGTGCATCTTCATCCTCAATAGCCTCATACATTTTCTTTCCCTGTACTACCATAAGTGGTGTTGCTATATTTATAGATTCATACATAGCTTCACTAACTGCACTTTTAATATGAAATTGGTGTTTTAAATCCCTAATAAATTCAATTAAGTCTTTTAAAAGCTTTGTATCATCTCCTATAAGTTTATCTATTGATATAGTTTTTAAATAATAAGATATAAAAAGTAATACACAAGTTATATATAGATTTTTACCATAGATAATATATAATGTTATAAATACACTTAAGGCTATAAACCATCCTATGAGATAATAAACTATAGCTTTGTATCTCAATATATATTCATTGTCATCACTATTTGCATATAGTGATTTTTTTATATTTAATATTGAATTGCCTATTATAGGGATTGTAACTAATACATCATATATTTTAAGGGATAACTTATATTTCTTAACATTATTTTTTTTATTTTTATTAGAATCAGATTTTATAATTAAATATATTGGTATCCAAACTGCTAATATAGCTAATACCATACATAGTATTATTAAATAATTTTTTAACATAGAATTTATGTTACCTCCTCATTAAAAAATTCTTCAATAAACTTTTTAAATGATTCTCTATCTTCTTTTAACATATTTTTATACATTTCTCTTATTCTTTCTTCACTGATGCTATTTTTAAATTCATATTTAGCTTTATCTATGTTATATTCAACTATATTAACAGCTCTATACTTCTTTTTCATAGTTATCTTTTCAAAAAACTCTACAGTAGTTTTCATAAAAGCATTTAATTTTTCATTCAAGTTACCATAATTTTGAAAATTCATTGAAAAATTTTCTTCTTCAACAGGGATACATTCTGTAATTCTTTCTATATATCTTTTTCCTTCTGCGGTGATTTCTAGATGAATATCAAAGTCTAAAACACTTATAATTTGTTCTTCTGCAACACTTTCATTTGTGAACATATTAATATTTAATAAGGAATTTCTTAATGATTTAACTAAGTCTGAAAATTTTTTAGCATGATGAGTAAATAATGTAAATTTGCTTGCTACTTGTGCAACTTTAACAATATATTTTACATCTGAATCTTCAGCAACTTCTCCAACTATTGTTACTAACCCATTGGTTTTCTTTAATACATCCAAAGCCCTATCTCCTGATATATCTGAGGTTTCTTGTATAGTTACAATATTTCTATTAGGCATTTTTATTCTTAAATGAGTTTCAAAAAATTTTTCGGCAACCCTTAAGGTATATGTAGGTAATATTTCTCTAACGAGCCCTATTAAAAGAGTTGTTTTACCACTTCCTTGTTGACCAGTTATTGATATATTAGTACAACCTTTTATCATATATTTACTTAGCTCTATTACTTTCTCTGCATTTCTACCTTTTATAATTTCTTTTAAATTACCATCAACATCATATTTACGTATAAAACAAACCCAACTTTCACAAAATGGTGGTCTAAACACAACAACTCTACAGTTATCAGCAGTTGTATTAAATATATAACCATCAGATTGAGAAAATTGACCTGGATTATTAAATTTATATGAGTTTTTACACACTCTTTCAAGCTCCTTATAGCTTCCAAAACTCATAAAATTTAAATGTATTTCTTTACCTTCATAATATAGCCAGATGCTATCATAACTTTTTGGTATATACTCGAGCCTATTTCTTAAAGAGCTTAAATCTATTTGTGAATTTGATAAAAAATCTTCTGGTATTCCTGAAACGCCTAAAGACAAGCCATTGACTCTCATATCTCTGATTTCATCAATTACACCTAATCCTTTATAAATTGAATAAATTCTTTGAGTTACAATTTTTAATTTATCTTCAAAACATAATTCTATGTTTTCTTTATTAAATATAAACTCTATATCATTACGTGAAATAAAATACATTCGCTCTTCTTCCCAATATCTTAAGGTATCCAAATTATATTCCTTTATCAATACTTTTAAGGCATTGTATCCATATATCTTTTTATAATGATGCAATATTACTTCAAACTTATCTTGTATTGTAAGGCTTGTAGCTTTATTAAAATTAATTATAAAGTTTATATTTTCTTCATTAATCCTATATACTTTTGTTATTAAATCTTCTATATAACTTTTTACAAATTCTTTGGCCCCTAAATCACCTATTCCACATCTTTTTAAGCATTGATTTAGCTTTTCCTTCCTTACTTTTCTTTTCTCATATTCTTCTATAGTTAAATTCTTTTCCTCAATAGTATTTTTTAAAAGTTCATCTATTGTATCTCTTATAAAAATCTTTATATTCTCTATTTTATATCTTTGCATATCCTTATTATCTTTCAACATATCTACACCTATGAACTCATTCCTAAAAGTAATTTAAATTGTTTTAATATTCCGTGGTGTTCTATTGGTTTTTCTAAATTTTCAATATCTGTATTAATATTTTCTAATATATTATTGCATAGCATTTCTACCTCTTTAAAAAATAAATAATTATCACTATTACTTTTCACTTTCCTATTTGAAAGAAAAAAATTTAATACACTATGGTTATTATTAGAATCCATGAATTCTGAACTATACGGTACGCAATATATATTATCTTTATAGTTATAAACCTTTTTTACATATTTACTACTACACTTACTATTAAAATCATATCTACCTAAGGCTATAATAGTCTTTTTACCTTTTAAAACTTCATTCCATTCCTTTTTATTAAAGTACTCTCTTATAACTCTTTCATTTTGAGATAAATTTACAACTATAATATCTGATTGTTTTAGAACTTTATTGGTTATATCATTTTCTATTCCAGAATTTAAGTCTACTAAAACTAAGTCATAAGCTTCATTAGCACAATTTAAAATGTTTATAATGCTATTGGACATATCCTCAAATAGTTCTTTTTTACATTTACTACTTCCGGTTAGAATATCTAATCTATTATCGATTAATGTTTTAGTATAGCTACTAAATTCATTAGAACTTAATCTACCTGATTTACTTAGTCTTTCAATAGAATCTATTCCTATATCATCAAAATTAATAGAACTTTTATTTTCATTGTCACTAAAAAATGCATTTTCCATATTAGATTTACTATATTGAGTATGAGTAAGTAATATTTTAAAATCATAGTTCATAGCCATATAAATGGCTGTAGCTATAGTATTTGAAGTTACTCCTGCTTGTCCATGATAATTGCTCCAAAATGCTATTTGCATCTCTAAACCCACCTTTCACTGGTTATCTTTTTAAATGTTTTACTATCCACAAACGTAATTATATTAGTGAGCTCATACATTGCCTTTTTGAAATATTCTGAATATCCTTTGAGTGATATCTTTCCATCTAATTTATTTTCATAACTCCATATTAAATCTTCTTCTAAAAATGGAATTTCTACATCTTCATTATTTAAGACTGCTATTTTATTATTCAAACTAGAGAATAACTTCTCTAATAAATAACTTTTATCACATCTACTATCAACAATTTGATTAAATATAAAATGGAGTTTAGTAGAATCTATATTTAGTTCCTTTAAAATTTTTTTGTTTCTTATTAGTTTATCCTTATCACTATTTTGAACCATAAAAATCCTACTGCTTTCTTTTACCAACCTATTATCCACTACCCCATCAACTTCAATAAATATATAATTATATTTATTGAATTCTACATTTTCTAATAAAGTTTTAAACTGTATATCTAACCTATTACAGTTTAAAGGATTATCAACTAATATTGATATTTCTTCTCTAATAATCGGATCTAAATCTGTTAAAGCCACCTCACTTTCTACATCAGTATTATATTCAAAATAATTAAATATCCCCTGACTCCTAGTTGTATCTATAACTAATACATTATTACCTAACTTAGCTAATATTTTAGCTAATATGATCATTGTATGACTTCTACCTGTACCATTTGCTCCTATAAATAAACTGATATCCATATTACTGTTCCTCCTACTCTATAAATATAGGTTTAAACTCATCTTTTGATTTATCACTATGACTTTTAGTGATATCTATCTCTTCCTTATTGTTATCATTATTATTTTCTTGATTTATTCTATTTTTTAACTCTTCCTGCGAACTTCTAATTACATTAGGATCCTTTTCTATAATTTCTTTTACATTTTTATTTATTTCATAAGTAATTTTAGCTGGCGGCTGATTTTCTGGATCTACATATATAGTTGTATATAATACTGCTCCCGTTAATGATGCTAATACTGTAGAATTGTTAATATAATTTCTTTCTTTTTCTGTAATATTAGTTATCATTATTCCATCATTTCTATCAAGTATTTTTTTCTTAGAAGCCACTATAAAATCGCTACCATCTTTTTTTCTATATCTTATATCTATAAAGTTTCCTGGTTGTAAATTTACATTAAGTAAAATGTGATCAAAATCTTGCTTTCTTAAATCTGTAGTTAGAACATCTTCTCTTTCTAGTAACATTGAATTAGTCACTATTGTATTAGCCTTTAAATTCATTCTGGCTACTTTGTCTTTTATTTCTTCTCTATCTTTTAAAATATCTGTGGGTAATAATTCTTTATCATAGGTTACTGTCTTAATCATATCTTCTGTTATTAATTCTCCTTGATTAATATCCTTATTTAGTGCAACAATACTCATTTGATTCTCTTCTTTTGATAAATCAGCTAATAATTTAGACTTTTCTGATTTTTTTACTTCTGGGATTATATAAAATTGATATAATACAACTACGCCAATTACAATTATAAAACTTACTATTAGTCCTTTTTTAAAACTTCTTTTAATTTGTTGTTCCTTAGTTAAATAAGTCTTTCTTAACATAATTGCCCCCTTCTTGCACTATTTTCTAAACAGTTTTTGAAATAAAGTCTTCTTTTTTCCCTTAGATTTTAAACTATTCATTAATTCATCCATATCATTTTTAAACTTTTCATCTTTACTAGAGATATAAGGACAAGTATCTGTAAACATCATATCTGTAGCAGCTGCTCCACAATTTTTTATAGTTACTATATCTCTAAAATTCAACTCCATATTCTTAATAAATTTTATTGTATTTTTTAATTCTGATCCTTCATAAAATATATTGTTTAATACTACAATAGTTTTTTGAGGATTAAATGTATCATTTATTTTTTTAAGCATTCTTTCATTCAAATTGTAATGCATGTTATCATTATCAAAAATAAATAATATAGAAGAACTGTATGATATAGCTGATTTTAATAAATCATTTATTTCTGATTTACAATCTATAATTGTAATTTGGCTATCAGCTTGTACTAAGTTTAAAATTTTGAGAAAATCTTCATTATTCAACTCTTCTTCACTACATAATTCGTTTGTAAATATTCTAAGATTTTTATTAACATAATAAGCCTTGTCCAAAATTTTATTAAAGTTTTTAACTTTGCTTACATGTTTTAAAGCACTTTCTTCTTCCTTATCTATTGAATAGTAGATATTAGCGCTATATCCTATATCTAAATTTATAACTGACGTATTGTATCCTCTACTGGCGAAACCATGTGCTACATTCCAGGTAATAAATGATTTACCATTACTACAGCTAGAGATAACTGCTATAGTTGCAGCATCTATTACTTCAATTTCTACTTCTCTTTCTACTTCCTTTTCAATAATGATAGGTTTTTCTACTTCAATTATTTTTTCAACTATTTTCTCAACTTCTTTAATTTCAATCTTAGGCTCATTTTTAGCAGAAGGTCTATCTAAATATACATATTTAATCTCTGGTTCGCTTTTTTTATTTAAGCTTTTATCTTCTTCTGATTTAGATATTTTTCTTTTTACTTCATTTATAGTATCATTTAATTCATTGTCTAAATCATGAAAATCCCCCTTAAATAAGACTATAAAAATTTCACTTTTTCTCAGTAAATTCAAAGCCTGTTCATACCATGATATTCTAATATCTACAATAGCTATATCATAATCACATATAACCATCTTTTCTTGAAGATTTTCTAATGATGTTATTTGCTCTTCAAAATCAACAAAATTAAACTCTGACTTTATTCTCTTATAACTGTCTTTCGATTTTATTAAAGGCATAATTTTTAACATAAACTTCTCCTTTAAGTAAATTAGATTATTTCAAATAATAAATAATCTTTTTATATAAGCTTAATCTACTATTCCAAATGTATTTATGTTATTTTTTATCTATAAATCATATTACTTTTATATTTATACTGTCTCTACACATTTTTACAAAGATTATCCTCTTTAAATTCTTCATTTTCTTCTATAGTTCTCAAATTAAATATTTCCTTACTTTCGCAGAGATTATATTCCCAGTACTTATATTGAACTTTATTAAGTAGTATAGGATTTTTAGCTCTCTGTCTTATTATCATTTTTTTATTATCTAATCTCATGCATTCATCAATCATTAGCAAATTTCTTTGCTGATAATTTTCACTACCAGATTTTTCATTAATACTAAATAAACCACCTTCACTCTTTTGAGATAATCCTTGAACTTTAATTGTTGTATTTCCTAAACTATCGCTACAATACTTTGCTGTAAATTGATCATTAACCCCTAAGTAAACATGAGTATCACACATGGACATAATATCTTCAAAGCCTTTATCACCATAACGATCTTTCATTTGGGAAAGAGATTGCCATATCATCATAGGATATATTCGCCTTCCTCTCATAGTTCCAAGCATTTCTTGAATTCCTGGAACTTTTCCTATGTTAGCCATTTCCTCTAGTAAAAAATATACTGGAAATTCGAGCTTGTTTTTAGTATTATAGGCTGTTTTATATAGCTGCTTAAATAGAGTATTTACTACTACATTTATAACCGGTGCAAAAGTTCTATCGCTATCAGGAATTAAAATAAATAAAGTTATAGGTTTATCTTTCATTGTCCCTAACTTATCTATATCTACAGTAGTTCTACTTGTTATATTTCGTATTCCATTTATTGAAAATAATTTTAATTTTTCGGACAATCCCCCTAGTATATTGGATCTAGTTCTTTCACTTTCCGCTAACATTAAAAAGTTATTCCAAAGCTGTCTTGCTGCTCCTTTTATATTATTATCTTCAAAAAAGTACCTAGCATTATCTATATCACTAACATCTTCACTAGTTAGTATTTGAGAAATTTCTGAAAAAGTTTGCTTTTCTTTTGGGTAAGCTTGCTTTATAAAGCCTATAAGAGCTGCTAATAACTGTGCTTCTTGATTATTCCAAAAAGCCATATCACCACTAGCTTTGTCACCATTAGAACTTTCAACAGAATCAATATATCCTTTTGCTATTTCCATTAATGATTTATCATCGTTTATAAAGTCTAAAGGGTTTAAGCAATCACCATATGTTAAGTGTATAAAATCAAGAACTTTAACATCATATCCATTTTTTTCTAAATAATCTGCTGTAAGTGAATATAATTCGCTTTTAGGATCTGTTATTATAATATCTGCTTTTTCTTCTTTATCTTTATACATATTGCATATATGAAATATGTTATTTAATACAAATCCCGTAGTTTTATTTGAACCTGGCGGTCCAATTACTACTTGCTGCATATTTAGCTCGCCATTTACAGGATGATAGGCCGCTCTCATCCCAATATCATAAGTTTTATTCTTTTCTATAGTTCCTAAAAACCAGCCTAAATTATCTTTATAATAGTTATCTTTAATCTCTTTATCACTTTGCCACCTACTTGTACCATGAGATCCATAATGTTCAAATTGTTCATATTTACCTTTAACCTTGAACAATCCTAATCTATTGATAATATAAGAAAGTAAGAATATAATGATTACAACCAAGCCTAATCCATTAATTGGATTTTTAAAGTTTAGAAAGCTTCTATAGGTTTCTAAACTTAAAGTTATCTCTTTTATATAGTTACTTGGAAATGAAGAGAAATCAAATCGGTATAATTCTATTGTTTCTCTAAATACTCTAGCTAGAATAGGAATGCCAATACATAATATGGAAAATAAAATTAAAAATATTATCATCCCCTTTTTCTCTTTCATAACTTCCCCCTTAAAATATAAATTTATTAATAACTATTTTCTACTGTGACCTTTTATTACATTATAATTTAAAATTCTTGAAATTAAGTAATATTATACCATAATATCCACATTGTTTCAATAAATTGTCGACATAATAAAATTGGACTATAAATATCTTCTATATACTATTTTATTTACTATTCTTTATAAATCTTTAAGTTTTGTATAAATATAATATTCAAATTATTTTTCATATCATGCTCTTTAATTTACTTGCATGAATAGAAAAGAGTGTATATTTTAAAGATTTTTACTACTTTCAAATCTAATTTCTATTAAATTTTAAAAATTTGATTTGAATCATATTTTAAAAACTTAATTAAAACTATAATTAAGTCATAATATAGATTGGAACAATTAGGAGGTAATAATTATGAATAATGTAATGATGAAAGATAATATTTACTGGGTAGGAAAAATTGATGATAGAGAGGTTCCTTTTCATAGATTAACTCTAGCTAAAGGTACTACTTATAATAGCTATTTAATAATGTCAGAGTATCCAACAATTATAGATACAGTAGATATAGCCTTTGGGAAAGAATATGTAGAGAATTTAGAAACATTTATAGATCCTAGAGAAATTAAATATATAGTTATAAATCATACAGAACCTGACCATTCAGGTGGATTAATTGCATTAGCAAATAAAGCAAAAAACGCAGTAATTGTATGTACAGAGTTAGCAGCTGAACAACTTAAAGAAATGTATAAGCTTCACAATAGAGAATTTTTAACTGTAGAAGATAATCATGCTTTAGATATTGGTGGAAAAACTTTAAGATTTATAGAAACTCCTTATCTTCATACAGAAGAGACAATGATAACTTATTTAGAAGAAGATAAAATATTATTTCCTTGTGATATATTTAGTACTCATATAGCAAACTATGATTATTTTAATGATTTAGCTAAAGAAGACATTGTTGAAGATTTTAAGATTTATTACAATTTAATAATGCATCCTCATAGAAAATATGTACAAGATATGATAAAGAAGATTTCTAAATTAGATATAGATATAATTGCGCCTTCTCATGGTTATATATTAAGAAGTGATGTTAAAAAATTCATATCAATATATGATGAAATGAGTAGTAAAAATATAAAAAATAAAAAAGCGTTAATATTATATTCTACTATGACTAATAATACTAAAAAGATATCAAATGTGATTTATGATTATATTACAGAAGAAGGAATCGCCAGTGAAATAATAGATGTTAATAAGAGTTCTAAGGAAGAAATCTTTAAATCACTAGATGAAGTTAATTTAATTTTCTTAGGCAGTTCTACCAAATATGGTGATATGATTGGAGAAATGGAGGACATATTAAAAGAACTAAAAAATAAAGATTATAGAAATAAGATTGCTGTATCCTTTGGTTCTTATGGGTGGAGTGGAGAATCAATTGAAATAATTCAAGACTATTTATTAAAAACAAATATGAATACTCTATCTACTTCAAAGGTTATAACTTCTACAGGAATTAGTGATATACTATTTCCTATTAGAGTTAAATTTGCTCCTAAAGAAGAAGACTTAATGAAGTTAAGAAAATCTATAAACTTTGTAGTAGATTTAATAAACTCTAAATAATATCACAGCTTTAATTAACTATTTACTTTTAAGCTACTAATGAATCATATTAGTGGCTTTTTTATTTACTATCTATTGAAGTAATCAAGACTACTGAAAGAAGACCTACAGTACTATTATACTGTAGGTCTTTTATAGACTTATTACATATATTAAAGTCTCGTGCTCTCTATATCTTATAATACTTTTATTTAACTATATTTACTATGTAAAAAAATGAGTATTAAATATAGTTCATATTTAATATATTAATTAACTTAATCCTAACCCTTTTCTCTTATTTAATATATGTTCTTCAATATTATTAGCTACTTCTCTTGGATCATCACCTAGTGCAATTTTACCACCTGTTAAGTCCTCTACATCTTCAGTAAGTAGTTTTACAAGTTGTTTTGCACCTGTTAAGAATGGAGTTGGAGATAAATGTGTATAAGCTCCATAAGCTACAGCAAATACACCATCTATGGTAGCTTTTTGTTCCATCCACTCAGGAGCTGTTACAGCAATAGGAAGCTCTGGTATATCAACATCAAGATGGTTAGCCAGTTCTGTAACAAGCATAGATATTCTTCCTGTATCAGTACATGTTCCAAAACTTAAAACTGGAGGAATTTTAAGCATATTACATACTTCTTTTAGTCCTTCACCAGCCATATTTATTGCATCTAAATTACATAGTCCTGCTACTTCAAGTGCATGATTACCACATCCACCTGCTACAACTAAGATGTCTTTTTTAATTAATTCTTTTACTAAATTAATTGTGTTCCAATCTTGAGGACCATTTCTTAAAGTAGAGCAATTAGCTAAAGCTACTATTCCTTTAATTTTACCTGCTGCAATAACATCTACTAATGGATCTAATCTATTTCCTAAAGCTTTTACAACAGCTTCAGTCGAAAATCCTGCTATTGCTTTCTGTGTCATTTTAGGAACCTTAGGCACAATATTGTCTTTTCTCTTCTTAAAGTTTTCTATGGCTAAATCTATTAGTTTATCCGCCATTTCATCCACCTTTGAAGGATTATAAGGAATCATATGATTTAGTCCAGGAATACCAATGATAGTGCTTACTCCTACTAATGTTACTTGATATTTTTCAGCATAATGATCTATTGCAGGTGGAGAGCAGTTTTCTTCCATTGCTAGAACATCAACTGTACCAGTAGCTAAAAGTGGCTCTATTGCTAACCAGTTCCCCATAAGACCTACAAACACATCATCTACTTCAAACCTTTGTAATAACTCCTGACCTGTTTCAATTGAACCAACTATTCTAAGTCCTTTTGCACCAGCTGCTTTTGCTCTTTCTTGTACTTCTTGCATCTTTGCCTTTTGCAGAGTGGCTACCCCAGGCCAAGGTTGATGTCCATTAAATACAATATTTACGTATTCTGGATCCATAATCCCTAAATCAACATCTACCTCATGAGGAGTAGGAGTTCCAAATAATATATCCTGTACCATTTCAAGACCTATTTGTGCTGTATAAATAGTAGCTAATCCTAAACTTAATGATTTCTTTGCTAGAGATACATAATCTCCATCAACATTTGTTAGACAACTTGCTACTGCATTTTGTTCTTCATGAACTACCCCTGAAGGGTATATTCCGAGATCTTTCCATACTTTTTTTCTCTTTCTTGGTGCAAATACATCTACCATTACGCTAGGTTCCTCAATATCCTTACCCATTTCAGCCTCTAAAAAATTAGCTAAATCTATTGCCATTTTATTAATATCTTGATTTGTATCAATTCCAACCTTATCGCACATCCATTTAAGTTTATCTATATCTTTAATTGTAAATGGAGTTTTTCCTTCTCCAGTTGCTCTTAATGTTCTAAAAGCTTCATAGGCATGGTGTCCATATGTACCAGCTCCCATAATATTTCTTAACAGCATATTTCTCATTGCCATAGCATCTGGCCCAATACCACAAACACCTTTACCCTGTTCCCCTTTAAGGTTAATTCTACATGGACCTTGAGAGCATAATTGGCAACTTAATCCTTCTAGGCAAAACTTACATCTAATTTTTTCTTGAGATGCCCATCTATCAAATACATTTGACATGCCATCTTCTCTAATTCTTATTAACATTTCTTCTACAGAATCGTGATAACTAACACGCCCTTCAGTTTTTTCTAATATAGTTTCACTCATTTTAATATACCTCCTATAGTTTATTTACAGCTTAATAAAATATTTAATGTCATACCTTCCTTTGTTTTTATGCTAAACTTTTAATTTACATACATAATTAGGTTTGCATTAATTTATTATTTGCAAAATAAAAGAAGCTCTACAATCTACACAATATCTTAAATAAAGTTTCACTTATAAATACACCTAAGTTCTTATATTTTCTTCTGTTCCATATTTAATGGTAATTTTTTAGTGTCACTTACAATAATTGCTCCTATTGTCTTATTATTATTTATAAATGGTTTTTTATACCTTTTTGTATTAATATCTTCATTTACTAAAATATCTATAAATTTTTACTTACATATAATTAGCTTTATACGGTGTTATAGTCACAACATTCTCTTCTCCTATATCTATAGAGATGCAATGAAAAAACTTAATATATACTCTGAAAAATAAATTTTCTATAAAAACAGATTAACTTCTTAGAAATTAAGGATTAATAATTAAAAATGTGGTAAGAAAACTAATCTTCAAGAATTACAAGGATTTGTAAAAGAAATTTTATAATATTTTAGGAGGTAAAAATACGGGACTATTTGATATGTTGGATACTGATGACAAAACTGCGAATCTTATTGATGATAAAGATATAGCTTTAAGTAGTTTAACAGCATCAAAATTAGATATATCTTTATTAAGTAAAGCTATAGGTGAAGCAACTAATCCTCAACTTAGTCAAATGTTAGCTAGTCAACTTAATTCTTGTATTAATGATCATTTTAAATTATCTTATATAGTAATAAATGAAGGACGGTATCCTGCTTATGCTACTCCACAAGAACAACTAAAAAATGATTTGACTAAAGCTGAGAAAGTTATTAAAGAAGAGTAATAGATAAAATAAATATCATATCTAAAAATTAAAAATGCTTTTAATTTGACAGTTTTAATAAAAAAACCATGAGCTAATCTAAATTAACCCATGGCTTTAAAATATTTCTTATAATTTAAATAATAACTACATTGTCGTAAATCTATAATTTTTAATTAATAAGTATTTCTACGTTTTACAAGCAAATCTTTATTTATATTTAGAAGAGTTCTGTTATGAGCTCTTATATTTTTCTATATTTGTTTTATATAAATTTGATAAATACATCTCTGGCTCAGGCATAGGATGAGATTTATTTGGTTTTGTAATTTTTTCATATTCATTGTATTTTTTAATTATCCTATCCCATGCTTCTGGAAACATCTCCTTAAACTTATTTTTAAAATTTTCTTCACTAATGTCTTTTTGTATCTCATTAAAAACAGCCTTTAGTTTTTCTTGTTTATTAATGATTACACTACCTCTAGAAACACGTTTTTTTGCCATATCATTACCTCCTTCATATATAACTACTTCTACACTTCAAAAGCTTTTCCTTTACTGAAAATTCGACTATTTCCGCCTTAAATCTCTGCTAATTTTTTATAGTCCCTTTATGACATACACTTTTTTCAATTTCCGTAGCTAATAATGCAACCTAATTTTTATAACTTCTACATCTATATGTACTCTCTCCTTCTCTTATACCTAATTTTTTATATTTAAAAAAGCACCTACCTAAGTAAGTGCTTTAATATAATTTAAAATTTCTATTTTACTTTTCTAATATACAAAGTGCTTCTTTTACTTTTCTAATAATTCATTACAAAATTCATAAAAACCTCTATTTTCTATTTCCCATTTCCACTACTATTTTTTAAGTCAAGTTTTTCAATATTTTTCTTAAAAAACTTGACTTTCTATAAATATAATATGAAGCTTGTTTGTAAATGTGTATACATTCTGTTTCATGTCCAAATAAAAGAAAAGTTAAAAAGCACCTACATAAGTAAGTGCTTTAATATAACTTTAAGTTACTAATTTTATCTTCTTAATACACAAAGTGCCTCTGCTACTTTTCTAGCAAAATCTATAGGATTATCAATTGATTCAAAATGAATATACATAAGTCTTGGATCATCAAATAGCCAATGATTATGAAGTGCAGTAACTAATATTCCATTTTTTCTTAAGATAGATATAAAATCATTTATTTCTTCTTGTAAAATAACTGTCTCACCTAAATTAAGAGTTCTACCTCTATTATCAGAGGACTCAAATGAAAATAGTGCTGCTAATGCTAATGGAGAATGAGTTTGTCTTCCTAATATGGTTGCATTAATATCTCTCATAAATGTTACTGTACAAACATCATTAGCTGTACTTAAAATCTCTGCTCCAAGTATTCTAGCAAATTCATTACAAAGCTGACAAAAATTACTCATACTTATTTCCCCCTATTTTTTAGCTCAAATTTTTCAATATTTCCCTAAAAAACTTGACTTTTTATAAATATAATATGAATCTTATCCATAGACGTGTATAAGTGTTGTTTCATATATAAATAAAAAATTACATAGTAACATAGGGATTATTTAGCTCTAATAAAGTTTTGTTCTTTCTTATATTCATATACTTAGCCATTTCCAAATTATTATATAGTATCAATATTATACCTATTGAATATTTTATATAAGGAGGTGTTATCATGTTAGATGAATACTTAAGAGGTGAAAATTTTAATAATCGTCAAACTCATGTTCACGAATTCTTAGGAAGTGATAAATTCGCTGAACAAGGAAATGATAGGCATAATCATAGATTTGCTGGTGTTACAGGACCAGTTATTCCTATGGGTAATTCTCACGTTCACGCTATCTTAACTAATACTGACTTTTTCTCAAATCACTATCATGGAATAGATGTAGTTACAGGACCAGCTGTCGCTGTTGGTAATGGCAAACATATTCACTTAGTAACAGGTGTTACAACATTAAATGATGGACATATTCATCATTTTATTTTTACGACTCTTATTGAAAGTCCATCGAGTTAGTAGTGTAGTATAGTAGAGAATTTTTTTCATCTCCATCTTAAAATATAAATAATTAATAACATTTTAAAAGCACTTAGTTACTTAGGTGCTTTTAAAAATTTTCTTAATTTTTTACAAAAATAAAAAAGCTAGAAAACTATTGATTTCTCTAGCTTTATCTATGGTTCACCTAGCAAAATTTGAGCTCGCAGCCTCTAGATTGGAAATTTTAAGTTAGTAATTACATCTAGTTTATTTTAGTTACATTTAGTAGCATAAATAGCTTAAAATAGCCATTCATCTAAACCTCCTAATCTTATAGCAACGCCGCCCAACTCTTCTTTGAAATTTTCATAATCATTTTCTATTAAATCTTTCTTATCATTGAGCATAATGCATTCTATTAATACCATTTTAGCTGCTTCATAATCTTCCTAAAAACCATGGTTCATAGCATTTTCATATGCTTTCTTAATCAATTCTTCTATTTCTATTACCATTCACTTCTTAATTTATTTAAGCAGTTATTACAAATGTTTTTATCTTTATAATCTTTAATATTGCTAGCTTCTCCGCAAAATATACATGCTGGCTCATATTTTTTTAATATAATTTGGTCTCCATCTACATATATCTCTAAGCCATCTTTAATATTAATATCTAAAGTTTTTCTTAATTCTTTCGGTATTACCATTCTACCTAACTCATCTACTTTTCTTACTATTCCTGTTGATTTCATAATATATTCCTCCATATCTGTTGACTATTAATTTACAGTGAACTACTTCCACTTTAGAAGTGTGAGCTTCTTGGTCAATATTTCTGACAAAACAAGCTTACCCAAGCGTACAAGGTAGTCCTTACCTCAATACTGCCTAATTTAGGCTATCAAGTTTTCTAAGTTCTTACTGGCATTATAATCTCTATCGTGATGTGTTCCACAGTTCGGATAAATCCATTCTCTAAAAATGCTTTTAGGAACTCAAATTCTTTTTTATATTGAGAAGATTTATCCTTTGAGAAAGAAACTAATAAACGTGATAACAGTCTCCTACTTCGATTTATCCCGAAGGGAAAACGTATGTCAAAATATAATTCCAATGATATTCCATTTATAGAGAATTGGATGAACACACTCTCTAGAAGAATACTCAAATACAAAACTTCAAAGGAGCTATTTGAAGCACAGTTATATATAATATACGCTGCATATCAAAAATTTAGGGAATAAAAACATTTTCCACTTTCTATTATTTCAGCAATTTTATCCATATCTTCTATTCCGTCTTCTCATACTCTGATTTTAACCATTCAATATATTTATTTTTATTCATATACCCTCTCCAATTAATTCCCAATATATTTTTATTATAAAAAAGCTAGGAAACCATTGGTCTCTCTAGCTTTATATATGGTGTACCTAACGACATTCGAACTCACAGCCTTTGGATTCGAAGTTATGAATTAGTAATTACATCTAGTTTATTTTAGTTACGTTTAGTAGCGTAGATGGTTTAAAATAGCCGTTCATCTAAATCTAATATAATTACTCTTCGTGTATTATATTATCAATTGCTTCATTCTTGATTATTTGAATTAATGTTTTTAAGCTCTTGGTTTGAATCTTCTCTTTATGAAATACAATATGATTTACACTGATTAATTCAAAATTATTTACTTTCACTTCAAAAAGCTCTCTATTACTAATTTCTTTTTCCACTAGTATTTTAGGCAACACACTTATTCCTAATCCTTGTTTTACCGCATAAATCAAAGCTTGTGAATTCACACTTGTCCACTCTGGACTTACTCTTATATTATGTAACAATAATGCACTATCAAAAACATCACGAATCGCACTGCCTTCTTCTCTTAGTAATAGTCTTTCCTTTATTAATGTATTAAAATCTATCGATTCTTCTAAAGCAAATTTATGTTTAGAAGAACAAATTACTGCTAATGGATAAGATGAAAATGGAATTTTTATTAATTCTTCATTATAAATGACTCCTTCAATCAATCCTAAATCAATTTCATTATTAAGTAGCATATTTTCAACATTTCTGGCATTATCAATTATAACTTTGGTTGGAGTATTATTACAAATCGTTTCAAACTTTCTTATAGTTTGAGGCAAAATAAAATTTGCTATGGTTATACTCGATCCAATTTTAATAGTTGCATTATCTTCTAATTCTCTAGCATTTTTTTCTAAATCATCATATAAATCTAACAACTTTATTGCTTTTTCAAGAAATAACTTACCTGTTTCATTTAAATAGAGTTTTCTTGAAATTCTATCAAATAAGCAAATTCCTAAATATTCTTCTAGCTCACTAATTGCATGAGAAACCGCTGGCTGTGTCATAAACAGTTTTTCAGATGCTTTTGTGATGCTTTTTTCTTCACATACAGTTTTAAAAATACGCAAATGTCTTATTTTCATACCTAACTCCTCATTCATTACTATTTAGTTATGTATTATATAAAATTATACTATTATACTTATAGTAAGTCTATGTTATATAATAAAAATGCTAAGAATTAGTTTGATGGAGGAAATAATATTATGCGATCTAAAAAATTAAAACTATATTTTTTACTTTTTAAAATCACATTTTCTATTAGTGCCTTTACCTTTGGAGGAGGATATATAGTTATTCCTATGATGCAAAAATATTTCGTTAATAACTTAAAATTGATTAGTGAGCAAGAATTGTTAGATATGGCAGCAATTGCACAATCAACACCCGGTGCCATTGCCGTTAACATTTCTGTATTAGTAGGTTATCGTATTGCAGGAATCCAAGGTGCAGTCATTAGTTGTATTGGGACAGTACTGCCTCCTTTATTGATATTATCTATCATATCCCATTTTTATAGTACATTTCAAAGTAATAAAATTATTTCTTCAATATTAAAAGGAATGGAGGCAGGCGTTGCTGCCACAATTGTGGATTTAGTTATTGATATGAATCAAGGAGTCTTGAAGGAAAAAAATTGGTTGTTAACGCTAATAGTTCCCGCTTCATTTTTCGCCAGTTTCTTTTTAAACATTAATGTTCTAGCTATTATCTTTTTCTGCTGCAGTCTATGTTTTATTCAAGCTTATATAAAAAATAAAGAAAGAGGAATAAAATATGATTAAAAGTATTCTTACTTTACTTATTAATTTTTTACAGATTGGCTTATTTAGTATTGGTGGTGGATATGCGATAATACCATTAATACAGGAACGAGTAGTTGATTCTAATCATTGGCTTACATCGCAAGAATTTGTAGATATTATTACAATCTCTCAAATGACACCTGGTCCTTTAGCTATTAATACCTCCACCTTTGTTGGTATACGCATAGCAGGTATATTAGGAGCTATAGTAGCTACATTAGGATGTATTCTATCTGGATTTACCCTTTCTATTATTTTATACAAGTTTTTCAAAAAGAATAAAGATGTAGCTAGTATCTCTAATATTTTGAAAGGATTACGTTCTACTTCTGTTGGGCTTATTGCATCTTCTGCATCTACCATTATTTTGATTACATTTTTGGGATCTACGTCATTTGATATAAAAACTATTGATTTTAATATTACTGCTATCATTGTATTTATCATTTCTCTATTTTTACTGAGAAAGTATAAGATGAATCCAATATTGCTTATGATTTTAACAGGTGTTATAGGTCTGTTTTTTTATCAGTAACTCACGAGAAATCCTGATTTCTATAAAATATTTCTCATTTTCTGTATTCAAAAAAGCTAATATAAAAGTATATTTTTAAGTATAAAAATATACTCTACATAATTTATAATTACAGATAGATATTTTAATATACTTTTTAATACTTAATTAGGTATCAGAACAGTGCAAATTTTATTTTGCCACCGTAATTATTATTATCTTATTCCATGTTAATAATCTTATAGTTTTTAAACTTTTCATTAATAACTTAGCAAATTTCAAAAGGATTATTAGTTTTAAATTTCTAATAATTCTTTTCACTTTAATTTCCTGCTTTTATTGAAACATCATGTATTTTTAGGTACTGACTGTCTTTTACAGTTATATATTTTTCTGCGTCCAAATTATCGTTTGTTATTATAATTCCCGTACTATCTTTTGTTACTTCAATATATGTCATATCGTTACTTGGGGCAATCTTATATTCTTCTGCTGGTATATGTAATTCTACTTTATACATACCATCTTTATATACTCCATCTTCTAGCTTTAAAGAAGGTGCTTTATCAAATGCATACATTTCAGCATCACTTATATTCAGAATCATTTAAATAGTTCCTTTTAGCATGTTCTACATATTTAGCCCTCTAATATCTATCATACAACCATTTCATTGCTAATTACTGTTCGTTTATTTTGTACAAAAGAAAAGAGCCTTGTTAGGGACTCCATCTAATTCAATATCTCCTATTTAAGATCATTATATTTGTCTGTATCACATTTTAATCATAGTTGTGTTAAATGCTCAACATGTCCCTTCTCTTCATTAATTATTGAGTACAATTCATACCTTACATCATCATAAGGGATAATAGCTAAATGTTGTTCATATAAGACAATAGCTTCAAGCTCACCTTTTATATCTTCTCTTATATTATTTAAAATTATCTGCTTATTATAGTTTGGTTTATATATTTGCATAGATGATTTAAGACCTGTTTTATCTTCAATATGATCTAAATACACTCGGTATTGTGCTGGATCATATTTACCAAGCAATGAAAGAATCATACCATAATGTTTTTTCTCATCTCTCATAATACTTCTTCAAACTTCATTAATATCTTCCATATTTGAATTGGCAATATGATCAACATATCGTTTATCGCACAAATTTCAGCTATCAATATCTCCCTTAATTTATTTGTATCAAGTATAGCAACTCCCTGTGGTTGCCCATGTGGATTAGTATAACTCATTCAATCCTCTTATAAAATATTTCTATAACATATTATTCATCCTAGTTCAATTATATTCATAATATATATACTACTAAAAATATAGGAGGGTTGTAGTGTATAATTATTTCTACTTAGCTCTACTTCATTTTTAAACATATCTAAGTGCTTTCCAATGTGCTCTAAGGTATTTACCTTAAATGTAATTTAATTTCTATCCCATTGGCTCTCTGTTTAATGCTATATATTGCTGCTAATTTATCTTTTACAATAACATTTTTATAATTTTCCTTATCTATTAACTTATTTGATGCATTAAAAAAGAGCCTTCTTAAGAGCTCTTTTAATACTTAACCTTTGTAACCATGTCTTCTAGCATTTCCTATGCAATCTAGTCTATTCACATATCCCTCATCAGAAGCACCAACTATTCTTCCATTGGGAGCCGTTCTTCTCCATCTCCATTTTCCATCATTATCTTTATAAAATTCCCATTTATCTTCACTTGGCATATGCTCACCTCTTTTTATGCATTAGTATGCTAACTATTTTATTAAATTATGTATTATTTATATATAATTTATATTTACGTTGCTATCTTCAAGTCATAATGACTTTTATTCTTTTAAGCTTTTATACTTTTCTAAAAATAGCACCTAGTTTCCTAATTACTATAAAAAAGGAAAATAAAAAAGCACCTATTCACCTAGTAAAATGAACCCTATGAAGTAGACAGTAAAAAAGACTGTTTTTTTCATAGGATCCATTTTAAATACTAACTAATCCTTTTTTATTCTAATGATTACACTTATCTCTCTACTCTTGGTTTTGTAGGATTACACTCAGGTCTTTTTATGTTTGAAACCATTGAAAGCTTCGTTAAATAGTAACATTCTTCTCTAAACATATGATCAGGCACCAATGGTACAAGAGTTCCAAGTATTTTCTTTTCTATAATACCTTTTTTTAATTCATTTAAGAATTCTTTAAAACAACTCATTATTTTATCAGCAGTATTATTGAGACTATCAAGTGCAGGGAAATCACAAATACCAGTTCTTGTATAACCATTGTATTCTATAGTTCTTAAGTATAAGTTATTAAATTCCTTAGAATATTCATTACTCTTTTTAATCAATTCTTTTTCTGTCATATCAAGACTACTAGCTATATTAGATGCATGGCCCGCTCCATCCGGAAGCCATAAAAGATGGAGATCAATAGAGCCTATATTAGGTACATTTCTTTCCATCAATTTAGTTAATATAAATATATATTCCTCAACTTCATTAACCATATGATTAATAAATGTAGGTGGTAATGAAATTATGATTTTATCAATAATCTGCCTGCTAAGTATATCTAGCTTAAACTCCCTAATTTTCATAGCTGCATCATAGGCATGATTATTTAAAACAAAAATTTCTTCTTCTGAAAGTGGTTGTTTCGATTTCTTTAATAGGTTATCAAATAAATCTTTAAATCTATTTGCTTGTTCAATAAAAGGTACTTCTTTTGTTGAAAGTGAATTTAAAATAAATCTAGAATGATCTCCTAAAATCTGTAACCAAAAATGATGCTCAAACAATATCATTTCCTTAATATTACTAATGTTCAAAAATACCCTCCAAAACATTGCTAATTTAAATTACTTAAATATAATATGTCAATAAACAAGATTATATTACTATAATACTTATTATTCATTATGAATTATACATATTTGATGAATATATTAATATTCGTTTAGTAATAATACTATCATGGAGGTGATTAATTATGGAAAATAATTCAAAGCTAGCTCCTCATGAAACATTAGAGCTTCATGAGCTATTATCAACTAGTATTCTTGGTGTAAAAAAAGCTACTGCAACTTTAAATATGGTAAATGACCAAGAATTAAAAAACTTCTTAACTTCTTCATTAGATGGTAAGAAAACTAAGCTTCAAGAATTACAAACATTTGCAAAAGAAAATTTACAATATTAGGAGGTAAAAAAAATGGGACTATTTGATACAAATGATACAAATATGAATATTATGGATGATAAGGATATAGCTTTAAGTGCTTTAACAGCTTCAAAAGCAGATATATCTTCATTAAGTAAAGCTATACCTGAAGCAACTAATCCTCAACTTAGACAAATGTTAACTAGTCAACTTAACTCTTGCATTAATGATCATTTTAAATTGTCTGATATGGCAATAAGCAAAGGATGGTATCCTGCTTATGCTACTCCAGAAGAGCAACTAAAAAATGATTTAACTAAAGCTGATAAAGTTATTAAAGAAGATTAGTATATAAAAGTTTACGTTTTAAAAATATTAGAATTCGCCTTACAGTTTAATAAAAAGCCATGAGCTAATCTAATATAACCCATGGCTTTAAACTATTTCTTATAATTAAGCACTAATTGTATTGTAACAAATATATTATTTCCATTTAATAATATTGCATCGTTAATAGGTTTCCACATTCCACCTACTACATATATGTTTTTGGTATCTACTTTATTATTAGCAGTCGATGTTAATTCTAAAGTTGTATCAAACTCATGGGACATAATACCGTAAGTATGACACTAAATACTTACAGTCATGTGTTACCTTCACTAAAAGAAAATGCTATTTCTAAATTAAAGAATTTATTATCCCAGCAAAAATAAAGAATATATTTTTAAGTATGAACCCCCGCAAACTTATATTTTCTTACAAAATGAAAAAGCTAGGAAATCATTAATTTCTCTAGCTTTATCTATGGTGCACCTAGCGAGATTCGAACTCACGGCCTTTGGATTCGAAGTCCACCACTCTATCCAGCTGAGCTATAGGTGCATAATTTTTAGTTTATACAAAAAAATTACTAAATATATCTGTGTTTCTCATGAACACTATTTAGTAATTGATATACTTTTAAATTTATCTTTAGTACAAAAAATAATTGGAGCGGGTGAAGGGAATCGAACCCTCGTAACTAGCTTGGAAGGCTAGCACTCTACCATTGAGTTACACCCGCATATCAAGTTTAAAATTCAGTGGTCGGGGTGACAGGGATTGAACCTGCGACCTCATGGTCCCAAACCACGCGCGCTCCCATCTGCGCCACACCCCGATATTTGAATTTATCACTCAATTTAATATATTAATAAAAAATGGTGCGTTTTAAGGGATTCGAACCCCTGGCCCACGCCTTAGAAGGGCGTTGCTCTATCCAGCTGAGCTAAAAACGCACATCAGTGCTTTTGCACTTTGGAGCGGGTGAAGGGAATCGAACCCTCGTAACTAGCTTGGAAGGCTAGCACTCTACCATTGAGTTACACCCGCATGTTGGAGCGGAAGACGAGATTCGAACTCGCGACGTTCACCTTGGCAAGGTGACGCTCTACCACTGAGCCACTCCCGCATAACATTTTATTTAATTGGTGCAGATGAAGGGAGTCGAACCCCCACGCCGAAGGCGCTAGATCCTAAGTCTAGTGCGTCTGCCAATTCCGCCACATCTGCATATTAATTTTTATATTTGGTGGCTCACCGGGGTCTCGAACCCCGGACCCCATGATTAAGAGTCATGTGCTCTACCAACTGAGCTAGTGAACCATTTGGCTGGGATAGCAGGATTTGAACCTACGAATGCCAGAGTCAAAGTCTGGTGCCTTACCGCTTGGCGATATCCCAATATGTATATATGGGGTGACCGATGGGATTCGAACCCACGACACCCAGAGCCACAATCTGGTGCTCTACCAACTGAACTACGGCCACCATATATATGGTGCGTTTTAAGGGATTCGAACCCCTGGCCCACGCCTTAGAAGGGCGTTGCTCTATCCAGCTGAGCTAAAAACGCATATGTGCTTTTGCACCTTGGAGCGGGTGAAGGGAATCGAACCCTCGTAACTAGCTTGGAAGGCTAGCACTCTACCATTGAGTTACACCCGCATGTTGGAGCGGAAGACGAGATTCGAACTCGCGACGTTCACCTTGGCAAGGTGACGCTCTACCACTGAGCCACTCCCGCATAACATTTTATTTAATTGGTGCAGGTGAAGGGAGTCGAACCCCCACGCCAAAGGCGCTAGATCCTAAGTCTAGTGCGTCTGCCAATTCCGCCACACCTGCATATTTTTATCTTTAGTTTTTTGGTGGCTCACCGGGGGATCGAACCCCGGACACCATGATTAAAAGTCATGTGCTCTACCGACTGAGCTAGTGAACCATTTGGCTGGGATAGCAGGATTCGAACCTACGAATGCCAGAGTCAAAGTCTGGTGCCTTACCGCTTGGCGATATCCCAATATGTATATATGGGGTGACCGATGGGATTCGAACCCACGACACCCAGAGCCACAATCTGGTGCTCTACCAACTGAACTACGGCCACCATATATATGGTGCGTTTTAAGGGATTCGAACCCCTGGCCCACGCCTTAGAAGGGCGTTGCTCTATCCAGCTGAGCTAAAAACGCATATGTGTTTTTACACTTTGGAGCGGGTGAAGGGAATCGAACCCTCGTAACTAGCTTGGAAGGCTAGCACTCTACCATTGAGTTACACCCGCATATTAGGTTTTAAAACTAGTGGTCGGGGTGACAGGGATTGAACCTGCGACCTCATGGTCCCAAACCACGCGCGCTCCCATCTGCGCCACACCCCGAAGATTTCACTTCATTTTATTGGCTTGTCAGTTTATTGTTTTATTCTGACGACAATGATTATTTTACATCATTTATTTTTATAAGTCAACATCTTTTTAAAACTTTTTATAAAAATTTAGGTAATTTTTTTAGTAAATCTTGCTAACATTTGAAAAGTAATGCATTAAATTATCTTATATCTCAATAATTTGTGGGTTAATCTCATTACTATTTATATCGATAATACATACAGTTTTAATTCTATTTCTAGGCTGTGATGGGCTTCCAGGATTTATAAACCATATTCCATCCTCATATTCTATCTTTGATACATGAGAATGACCATATAGCACAATATTGGCCCCTATCTCCATAGCTTTATATCTTAGCTTAAAAATATTTATTTTAACACCATATTTGTCACCATGTGTTAAAAATATGGTATTATTACCTATCTGCTCTATTCTTTCTTCGCAAATATTACTATAAAAGTCACAATTACCTCTTACAGCTATAATCTTTCCGTCATATATTTCTTCAATATAATTTATATCATTAGCATAATCACCTAAATGAAATATTACATCACAATCTTTTAAGACCTTCATAGCATTTTCTATACTTTTTAAGCTCCCATGAGTGTCACTTATTACGCCTATTTTCAATATACATTCCTCCTGCTGAAATATTAAAATTAAAATAACAGTATAATATTATCGCCATAAAAAATCAAGTTTTTAATAAAATCAATACATTCAACTGAGAATTGACAATGAACAATTGTGGATATTTTTTAGAATAAACTGATATTATGTAGGGGTGAACACTGTTCGCACCTACAATAAATAGCAATTACATTGCCAGTTAAAAATACATTGAAGAAATTATTTTGTTTAAAAAATAATTTCTTCTTTAATTGTCAATTGTCTATTGTCAATTCTCCATTGTTTAATCTATATATTTAACTAATTCCACTTTTAAACTTTCTAATGCCCTTCCTCTGTGACTCATAGAGTTCTTTACTTGTGAACTCACTTCTGCAAAGGTTTTACCTAAACTCTCTACGTAAAATAATGGATCATATCCAAAAGCATCTTTTATTTCTATGTACTGTTCTTTGATTTTTCCTTCTACCTTGCCTTCAACCTTTATTATGTTTTCTTCATTTACAATTAAAGCCATAGCACAAACAAAAGCAGCATCTCTTTTCTCAAAGCATACTCCTTCAAGTTCTTTTATAAGCTTTTTATTATTAGCTACGTCATTACCATGTTCTCCACTATATCTTGCTGAATAAACTCCCGGTGCCCCATTTAACGCGTCTACCATTAATCCTGAGTCATCTGCCAATACCATATTTTCTTTTGATATATTATGTATAGCTTTAGCCTTTATTAATGCATTTTCCATAAATGTAGTACCATTTTCTTCAACATCAATATCTATTCCTGCTTCTTTTAATCCTAGAACTTCTAATGGAAACTCTTTAAGCATCTCTTTTATCTCTTGTATTTTATGATTATTATTACTTGCTATTATTAATTTTTTCATATTCTCCTCCGTATAGCTACAATATTTTGTTTTAATTTAAAATATTTTAAAAAGTTCATCTCTTTCTGGTGGTGCTACTTCAATTTCTATTTGTTTATCAACTAATATACCTTTTTCTTTTGTAATACACCCTATAATAGTAGCTTCTATATCATTCTCAGCCATTTTTTTAACTAGTTCTTCTCCATTTTCAGTTGTTATTATCATACTTCCTGAAGAAATAAATTTTAATGGGTCTATACCAAACTCATCACAAAGTTTTTTAGTAATATTAGAAATAGGCATTTTTTCTTTATAGACCTTAAAGCCTACATTACTAGCTTTTGCCATCTCCCATAATGCTCCTAATGCTCCTCCCTCTGTAATATCATGCATAGAATTTGCTCTATGATTTCCAGCAATTTTTCCTTCTTCTACAACACTTATACTCTCAACATATGACTTTGCTATATTTATTTCTTCTTCCGTAAGAACTTTTTTACATTTATCATAAAAATCATTAACTAAAATTGAAGTACCTTCTAAGCATAATTTCTTAGTTATTATGATAGAATCTCCAACTTTAGCTCCTGAAGTGGATATAGCGCTATTCCTTTTCCCTTTACCTATAGCAGTACAAGATACTACAATTTTATTTACTGCTTCCGTAATTTCTGTATGTCCTCCTAATATTTCAACATTTAATTTCTTCGTTTCTTCATCGATTTCATTCATTATTTTTTTTATATCCTCTAAACTAGAAGTAGGCGGCGCTAAGATTGTTACAAGTATACCTACAGGTTCAACTCCACAGGAAGCAATATCATTACAATTTATATGTACTGCAATTTTTCCTATATTTTCATCTGCTCCTGTCACTGGATCAGTAGAAACAACACATTCAAAGTCTCCATATTCTATAACTGCACAATCTTCACCAATCCCGTTTCTAACTCTAACCTCATCTCTTTTTACACTTTTGTTTTTATCAATAATATATTTTAAATCATCCCAATTTAGCTTTCCAACTTCCATTTTAATTCTCCTTTAACCTTTTCTAATGTAAATAGTTAGCACATTTTCCCATTTACCATCATATTATTAAATATAATCAATATTATGGTGGTGTTACGTTGAAATATATAGGACCGTTCTTACGAATTAATATTTTAGATAACGAAAACATAAAAAGTCAACTCTTTTACTTATCTAAAGAATCTATAGCACACATAGTTTTAGGCTCTAGTTGTGGCATTGTTTCACCAAGTGAACATTTGAGGAATAAAATATTACCTACAAATGATGATAGCATAAACGGTGGAAATTCTCCACTATTAAGCCTATATAAAAAAGCTGATGGGAAACTGATAAATAATAATGAGAAACTTAGATGGAATGATAGAAAATTTAAAAAAGAAATAAACATTGCTTCTAATGCTTATATGACTTTAAGCCTCTTAGAGCTGGTAGATTATTATAGTGATTTTATAGATATTGATAATGATAAATACTCACTAAAAAATTATTATCTAGATTTAGCAAGAGAACAACTTGAATTCTATGCTCTAAACTGTAGAAATAATGAAGGAGTTTTTGTTGATAAGATAGATGATTCTGATCCATTATTAGGTCAATATACTCTTCGTGATAAGGATAATAAATTTAAATTTTCTAATCAAGCATTATTAATGGCTGCTTACTATAAATATTCTACCTATGATAAAATTAGTGAAAACAATCAATTTAAAAATTTTGCCCTAGATATACTTAATATGTTTGAACAATTTAAAGAGGAAATCTATAATGTTTCTCACGATGAACTAGTAAAAATTTGTTTTGCTTTTAACATTTTTTATAAATATTCTAAATTAGATGAAGCATTAGTTTTACTTCTAGATTTTTCAGAACTTATGCTTGAAAATCTAAGACATATTCCTATATCATCCCTAAGAGAGAATTTAGATACTACTTGTTTACTTTATATAAATTGTATGATTTTATATAAAACTACAAATATAAAGAAATTTAAAGATGAAAGTCAAAAAGCATATTCTATTCTGGAAAGTCTTTATCAGGGAGATAATGGTATTTTCATAAAAAACTTTCAAGAAAAAGAAAACAAATTTGCCGCAGATGAAATAATGTTATATTTATATGCAATGATGCTTCATTATGATATAGAAAAAGATGACGGAGAAAATCCTGATAATTCATTAGTTCATAATATATATAGAAATCAAGTAATTGGTTCAGGATTAATTTTAAGTTGGCCTGAAGCTCCTACTTTAGATGATGTAGAAAGATATAGGAATTTTTCATCTAAAACAGATGATCTGCTTCAAGATGAATTTTTTAGAATGTCATCAATATCTACACCAGAAAGTAATGAACTGGCGCCAATTTTTACAAAGTATGTAACTTATAATAATAAAAAAGAGACATTTAAACCTAGTAAGCCAAACTTTGATGCCTATAGAAATATGCTTATTTTCTATGCTACTTTATTTATTAAAACTATATAAGATTTTATAGCTTTGCAAGTTTAAATTTCTATATTAAACTTGCAAAGCTATTTTAAAACTATTAATTTATATAATTATTTAGTTTTAACTATCTTCAAAAATAACTATTCAACATCATACTTATCACTAGTATTTATAGATGATACTATTTTTACAATTTTCCCCTTTTGTTTTAAGAATATACATTAAATTTTTAACTACTTATTTTGTTCAGCCGCCTTATCATCTAATATAATATTATCAAATATTATATTACCGTCTCTTGTCATATGTATTCCTCGAATATATGGTTTTCTGCAAATCACTGTATTCAAATTGTATATAGGTATAGACGGTAAATGCTGCCTTAAAATCTTTTCACAACTTAAATATAGTTTTTTTCTTTCTTCTAAATTTAGTTCATTTTTTGCTTTGTTTAACATCATATCATATTCATTGTTAGAAAATCCGTAATTATTTTCTTCCGAAAAGCTACTCCATAGTTCAAAATAAGATAATTCATCACTGTCTTTAAAAGAATGAACTTGTAATATCATATCGTATTTATCTTCTTTTATCACTTTTTCTCTCTCTGATTTTTCATAAGGTATTATTTCTATATTTATTGACAAGTCTTCTTTAATATCTTTTACTAAATCCTCCGCAATTCTTTTCTCAAGAGAATTGTTTTCATAAAATAATGTTAAAATATTTTCCTTAGAATAATTGCTTGCAGATAAAAATTTTTCTCCTAAGGATTTGTTCCCATAAGTATTAAAAATTTGCTCTTTATTTATAGTATAAGCTGAAGCTGCTACTGCAAAATCCTTTGACATTTGTTGTGCAATATAGTCTTTTGATATAGAACTATTTATAGCATTTCTAAAGTTTATATCCTTTGATATTCTTTTTTCTTTTAAATTAAAGTTAAGATAAATACTTGTATGCCCTGGAAATCCTTCTAATTTATTTTCATCTGTCAATCTTAAATATTCATTAATAGGAGGATTCATTAATATATCTATATTGTTTTTATTTTCTTCTACTTCAAAATAAGCCAACGCTTTTTCACTATCTTCTATAAATGTGAATAATATTTTTTCATTAGTAATTTTTTTATTATCATAATAATTAACATTTTTACTTATAATAACGTCTCCATTATCCTTTATATTTTCAATAATAAAAGCACCACTATATAAGATATTCTTATAGTTATTTTTATAATCATTTTTTAAACTATCATAACTTCTAAGTCCCATGACAGGACTAGCTAAAATACTTAGTAAGTCATTAGAAGGTTTATTTAATCTAATAGACAGTATATTATCACTTTTAGAGGTTATAGCTACTTTAGAGAAAGGTATTTTCCCTTCTCTAAAATCTTTAACACCGAAAACTATATCAAAATTTTTACTATAGACATTAGTTTCATCCTGAAGAAATTCTTCAAAAAATTTTACAAATTCCTCAGCAGTTATAGGTTTTCCATTACTATACTTAGCATCATTTCTTATTTTAAAATTGTACTCTATTTTATCTTCACTTATTTCATAGCTTTCTGCTAAAGCTGGTTCTACATTGCCATTAATATCTTTTTTAACCAACCCTTGAAATAATGCTAATAACAAATCTTTTTCTCTTACATTTGTAGAAGATGTCATAATTAAATTGTTAGGTCTTTTCTCCATATTATAAACTATATAATCTTTTTCTGTATTTTTTACAAACATATTATCTGCATCCTCAATGGAAATAGAAAATATACAGATTATAACTAAAAATATTGCAAATATTACTTTTTTCATTAACTCTCATTCCTCAATACCATATTTCATTTATTAATTATTTACAAATTATATATATTAATTCAATTCATAATAAAAAATTTATAACATAAAAATACTAAATAGGGAAAATATATGATATAATACTAAATAATAAAAATTATGGTCTGTATAAAATCATGTTTATATAAATGGTTAGTTTACTGGAGGTAAGATAATGTTAACGTTATTACTTAAAATTTTGGGAATAATTGCTCTTTTCACTTTTGTACTTTTGGGTATATGGAGCTTTGTAATTTTCAATCAATTTTTCCATCAAACAAGATATAGAAATTATCTTTTAGAAAAACTTTCTCATAATATTTATAGATTAACAAAAGCTATTGAAAATAATAATGTGGTTGTTAATTATAACCAAGAGGATGAAACTTCAGAAGATGAAATCTCAGAGAAAAAAGATTTATGTGAGAATATATCTAAAGAGAGCATATAATAAAAAAAGAGTTCGTTGAACTCCTTCTTCTAATTCACAGTCCACAATGTTCAATTCACAATTGTGGATATTTCTCAGCGATTGCTGAGAAATTTTTAATTGATCCTGTAGCGGCGAACAGTGTTCGCCATATAACTAGCAATCACATTGCTAGTGAAAAAATTCATTCAAAGAAATTATTTTTCCTAAAAAATAATTTCTACCTTAATTGTAAACTGTGCATTGTGCATTGTTTAAAGTTATCCACAGATTTAACTTTTTATAATTTCCTATAGAAAATAGACAAAGCGTTAATCCTTTGATTAACGCTTTATTTATCTTTATTTTTTCATTACATATGAATTTTTATTAAATTAAAACATAAAAGTTCATAATAAAGTTTTAACTAAACTTATATGCTATAATCCATCTATCATTTTTTCAAATTCTTCTTCATTTAATACTTTAATTTCTAATTCTAATGCCTTAGCATATTTAGAACCTGGTTCTTTACCTACTAAAACGTAATCAGTTTTTTTGCTTACGCTACTAGATATTTTTACTCCTAAAGCTTCTAATTTTTCTTTAATTTCATTTCTCGAATAATTTTCCAAAGTTCCTGTAACTACCATAGTTTTTCCTGCAAAAGGATTTTCTTTTATCTCTAGCTCCTCAAAATAAGGTTTTACCCCTAATTGGAATAATTGTTGAATATTTTCTACAACTTGCTCTAATTTAAAGAAATCTATAATGCTTTTAGCTACAATTTCTCCAATTTCCGGAATACTAATTAAAGATTCAAAAGAAGAGTTCATTAAATTTTCCATTGTTTTATACTCATTAGCCAGATCTTTTGCAGTTTTTTTCCCTACATTTGGAATACCTAAAGCATATATAAATGAAGCTAATTCACAATTCTTACTTTTTTCTAATGCATTAATTAAATTCTGAGATTTTTTTTCTCCAAATTTTTCTAAGTTCAAAAGTTCTTCTTTTTTAATTCTATATAAATCTGGAATAGATTTTATATTTAGTTTCTCAAATAATGCCTCTGCAGTTTTTTCGCTAAACCCTTCTATATTCATTGCTTCTCTACTAGCATAATGTACTATACTTTTTACCATTTGTGGTTTACAAGATAATGTATTTTCACAAAAATAGTGAACTCCATTTTGAATTAATTCAGTTCCGCAGCTTGGGCAAACTTTAGGTGGTTCTATCTCTGAAGAATTTTCTAAAGTACTTTCTACTACACCCATAATTTCAGGAATAACATCATTTGAACGACGAACAAAAACATCACAGCCTAGCTTAACGCCTTTTCTATTAATATCATCCATATTATTAAGAGTAGCCCTCTTTACTGTAACTCCACCTAATTCTATGGGTTCTAATATGGCCGTAGGTGTAACCCTTCCACTTCTTCCAACATTCCACTCTATAGATAATACTTTAGAAGTTGCCTCTTCCGCTTCAAATTTATAAGCAATTGCCCATTTAGGAAACTTTACTGTGTATCCTAAAAGTTCACGAGTCTTCATATCATTTATGGCAATAACTGCTCCATCTATATCATAATTTAACTCACTACGTATGCTCTCTATATAAGATATCTCATTTTCTAACTCCTCAATAGTAGTACAAACCTTAAAATAAGAGTCTACAGGTAGTCCTTTTTCTATAATGAAATTTATCATTTCTTCATAGGTTTTAAACGGATTTCCTTCATTATATGGTATATCATAAAAGAAAGCAGATAAATTTCTCTTTGCTGTTTCTCTTACATTTAAATTTCTTAAAGCTCCTGCAGCACCATTTCTTAGATTTTTAAGTGGCACTTCTGCGGTAGCATTATAACTTTCAAAGGCTTCCTTTGTCATTATAGCCTCTCCACGTACTTCAATTACACTATTATTATTAATCTTAAGTGGTATAGATTTTATAGTTTTAACTTGTGCAGTAATATCCTCTCCTATTTCTCCAGTACCTCTAGAAGCAGCAGTTATCAATACGCCATCCTCATTATAGGTTAAGTTTATAGAAAGTCCATCAAATTTTTTAGTTACTATATAGCTAGGATTAGGTAATTTATCTTCATGATTATTGTTATATTCCCTTATTGCCTTTAAGTTTCTATTATGAAAATCTATAATTCCCTGCAAACTTTGAGCTTTGTCTAAGCTCCATAATCTCCCTTTATGAATATACTTTTTAAATTCAGGCAGTACTACATCTCCAACTCTTTGAGTTGGAGAATGAGGTAGTATTTCTCCTAATTCCTTTTCTAAAGCAACTAATTCATCATATAATTTATCATACTCTTTATCTGAAATTGAAGGTTTATCTAAAACATAATATTCATATGCATGCTTATTAAGCTCTTCAATTAATGAAATCATTCTATCTCTATTATTCATCATAAAACTTCCTTTCGAATGTTAGTCATCTTAAAAATAACTAGTCAATATGGTTGCTAATTAGATTATATTTTCTCCACAAAATCTAATGATAAAATCACTATTAATGAATTTTATCAACCTCTATAAAAGAAAATATTCCTTCCACCTTTGACTAGTTATTTTATTTCAGAGACCTTAAAGAAATTCCATTGGTGATTTAGTCAGCATTAACTTTTTAATTCCCATCTGGTCAAAAGCAATAGTTAAGAGCATATCTTCTCCGGTTCCTGAAACAGAAATTATTGTTCCCACACCAAATTTAGTGTGCTTAACTTTTCTTCCTGGAGTAGCTTCAGTTGTATCTATACTTTTACTATCTTCTTCTCCATTTATAATAAAAGTTGCTGATTTTGTTATAGAATTGGTAATTCTCTGCATTTCCATTCCCCTTAAAGAGTGTGGATTTACTGCTGAAGAACTCCTAGCTTTACTTTTAAATGTATTTACTCCTCTTGCTTTTTCTCCACCTACTACCTCTTTAAGACTTTGAGGGATCTCAGATACAAAATCTGATACAGGATAATTTACTGTTCTTCCAAAAACCATACGAGTTTCTGCAGAGGATATATATAAATTCTCTTTAGCACGAGTTATAGCAACATAACAAAGTCTTCTTGACTCTTCCATTTCATGAAAACTATTTAGCGAACTCATACCTGGGAAAATTCCATTTTCCATACCAACTAAAAATACAACAGGGAATTCAAGTCCTTTTGCACTATGCACAGTCATCATTACAGCAGTTTCTTCTTTTTCTTCTAAATTATCTATGTCTGAAACAAGAGTAACTTTTTCTAAAAATGCTGATAATGACTTATCATCACTGGTTTTCTCAAATTCTACTGCATCGGATACTAATTCTTTTAAGTTTTCAATCCTGCTTTCATCCTCTGTAGTATTAGAATTTTTAAGCATAGCCATATAACCACTTTCATCTAAAATTGCCATAATAAGCTCTGAAATAGGTATGTCATCCACTCTTGCTATAAAGCTATTAATAAGACTTGTAAATTTATTTATAGATGTCACTGCTCTTGCAGTTAAATTAGGTATCATATCTGCATCTAGAAGAGTATTATAAAGGCAGTCTTCCTGCTCATTTGCTACCTCTTGAATTTTACCTACAGTGGTATCCCCTATACTTCTTTTAGGTTCATTTATAATTCTTCTTAAGCTTATGTCATCCAATGGATTATTTATAAGTTTTAAATATGCCATTATATCTTTAATTTCTTTTCTATCGTAGAACTTTAATCCTCCTACAATTTTATATGGAATATCTTGTTTTCTAAAGGCTTCCTCTAAAATACGGGATTGAGAGTTCATTCTATAAAGTATAGCAAAATCTTTAAATCCCTTATTTTGCTCTTTCATAATTCTTTTAATTTCACTAGCAACGAAATTTCCTTCATCTATGTCGCTAAAAGCTCTATACACTTTAAGCTTTTCTCCTAATTCACTCTCTGTTCTTAATACTTTTTCTTTTCTTTGAGCATTATTTTTAATGACCATATTAGCTGCATTTAAAATATTGCCTTTAGAGCGATAGTTTTGTTCTAACTTAATAATCTTTGTATTAGGATAGTCCTTTTCAAAGTCTAAAATATTTCTAATATCTGCACCTCTCCATTGGTAAATACATTGATCATCATCTCCAACAACACAGATATTTTCCATTTCATTTACTAAAAGCTTCACAAGCTCATATTGTGCTCTATTGGTATCTTGATATTCGTCAACCATTATATATTTAAACTTCTTTTGATAAAATTCTTTTACATCTGGATAGTTTCTTAAAATTTCTACAGTCTTAAATATTAAGTCATCAAAATCTAATGAGTTACTAGCCTTAAGTTTCTTTTGATATAAAAGATAAACATCTGCTATTTTATTCTTTCTAAAATCACTTTCATTTTCTTTTTTAAATTTTTCTGCTGAAACTAAATCATTTTTAGCTGAAGAAATCTTACTTAAAATTTCTCCATCAGTTATATCTTTTTCATTTATACTTAGTTCTTTCATACATTGTTTAACTAAAGTTTTAGCATCATAGCTATCATATATAGTAAAATTTTTATTATAGCCTAATTTATCAATTTCTCTTCTAAGTATCCTTACGCAACTAGAGTGGAAAGTAGAAATCCACATGTTTTCTGCTTTTTCTCCTACTAAAGCCATAACTCTTTCCTTCATTTCTCCTGCTGCCTTATTAGTAAAAGTTATAGCAAGGATTTGAGAAGGATATATATGTAAATCTTCTATCATATGGGCTATTCTATAAGTTAAAACTCTAGTTTTTCCTGAACCTGCACCTGCTAATATTAGTAATGGTCCATCAACACATACTGCTGCTTCATATTGTTCTTTGTTTAATAATTGTTTTAAGTCCATTAAATCACTCCTAAACTAAATATAGGTTACGAACATACTATCTTATTATTATAACACAGATACATTTCTAATAAACCTAAAAAACAAAATCGTGACTTAATGCCACGATTTCTTACTCTATAACTAACTATTTATCCTCTATCCACTTTACTCTTTCAAAAATAATTTTATATCCATCACTGCCATAATTTAAAGCTCTATTTACTCTACTAATAGTTGCAGTACTTGCTCCAGTACTACTAGCAATATCAAGATATGTTCTCTTTTCCATAAGCATTCTTGCAACCTGTAATCTTTGCTCAATTGCTTTTATCTCATAAACCGTACATATGTCTTCAAAAAATCTATAAAACTCCTCCTTAGTTTTTAAACTTGCTATTCCCTCAAATAAGAAGTCCATTTCCTTGCTTTCTAGCTTTGATTTATACTCCCCCATGAGTTCTCCCCCTTGTTACAAACCTATTCTTTACCATGCCTTAATTATATACTTTAATGATTTAACATGTAAATACGAATTCATAAAAGAAAATACATTTTAGTTTATAAATGTTAATTAATTATTATTTTTACAAATAAGTTAAATTATATTTTATTTTCATTGCAATTATTAGAATTTTTAAGGAATATTTATAACAAAAGAAAGCAAATACTCTAGCTAATTAGCAAGTAAATTGAATATAATCTTATTTAAGAATATCTTATAAAAGTTAAAAATTTTATAAGATATTCTAAATTATCTATTTAAAAAGTTATAACAGTTTAAAAAAAGCTAAAGCAGCCTGCGCTACTTTAGCTTTTATAAATTCATATTTATTAATGTTATAGAAATAACAAATATTACTGAGGAAACTATAGTAAGTTTCATTAGAAAAGATTCCTTAGTTTTAGTTTTATTTTTAGAATAAAATGTATCTGAAGACCCTGATACTAATCCTTGTATTCCATTTCCTTTACTTGGTTGTAATAATATAGACACTATTACTACAATTGCAGAAATTATTTGAATTGCTAAAAGTGTATTTTTCACTTGTACACCCCTCCTGTACCTAACCATTAATGTACCTATTTTAACATATTAATTCATAATTTACAATGTAAAGTCATTATTGTATATAAAAATTTAACTATAAAATTCCATAAAAGTTAGCACAGGAGACTTAAACCTCCTGTGCTACAATAGATTATTTTCTTTTGATATTATAGAATGCTTTTATTCCTCTATATTCAGCCATGTCACCTAGTTCTTCTTCAATTCTTAATAATTGATTATACTTAGCAACTCTTTCACTTCTAGCTGGAGCACCAGTTTTAATTTGTCCTGCATTCATTGCTACAACTAAATCAGCTATTGTTGTATCTTCAGTCTCTCCACTTCTATGAGAAACAACAGCAGTGTATCCAGCTCTAGAAGCCATTTCCATAGCATTTATTGTTTCAGTTAATGTGCCTATTTGGTTTAATTTTATAAGAATTGAGTTAGCAACTTCTTTTTCAATTCCCATCTCTAATCTCTTAGTATTTGTAACAAATAAATCGTCTCCTACTAATTGAACTTTTTTACCAAGCTTTTCAGTTAGATACTTCCATCCTTCCCAATCTTCTTCTGCCATACCATCTTCGATTGAAATTATAGGATATTTTTCACAAAGTTCAACATAGTAATTAGCCATTTCTTCTGGAGTTAGAACTCTACCTTCTCCTGCTAAATTATATTTTCCATCTTCATAGAACTCAGATGAAGCAGGGTCAAGTGCTATAAATATCTCCTCACCAGCTTTGTATCCAACTTTTTCTATAGCTTCCATGATAACTTTTATAGCATCCTCATTTGAAGCTAAGTTTGGTGCAAATCCACCTTCATCACCAACACCAGTTGATAATCCTTTAGATTTTAATATAGATTTTAATTCATGATAAACTTCTGAACACATTCTTAGTGCTTCACTAAAAGACTTAGCTCCTGCAGGCATTATCATAAACTCTTGTAAGTCTACATTATTGTCAGCATGACTTCCACCATTTAGTATATTCATCATTGGTACTGGTAAAACCTTTGCATTTACTCCGCCAATATATTGATAAATCCCAAGTCCTAAATATTCAGCAGCAGCTCTTGCACATGCTAAAGACACTCCAAGCATTGCATTAGCTCCTAATTTACCTTTATTTTCTGTTCCATCAATTTCAATCATAGCTTTATCTATTGCAACTTGATCAAATACATTCATTCCTATTAATTCTTCAGCTATTATCTCATTTACATTATCAACAGCTTTTAGAACACCTTTTCCATTGTATATTGACTTATCTCCATCTCTTAATTCAACAGCTTCATATATTCCTGTTGAAGCTCCAGATGGTACTGCAGCTCTTCCTACTGTTCCATCCTCTAGAGTTACTTCAACCTCTACAGTTGGGAATGCTCTTGAGTCTAATATTTGTCTTGCGTATACGTCAATAATTTCAACGTGTTGTTTCATATAAGTTCTCCTCCTCATAAGGTAAATATTTAGAAATATATATTAAGATATTTACTATTTGATTAATGATTTTCCAGTAATTTCGCTTGGAATCTCTAAATTCATAACTTTTAACATAGTTGGTGCAATATCTGCTAATATTCCACCTTCTCTCAATTCTTTAGCTTCTTTAGAAACATAAATAAACGGCACTTCATTGGTTGTATGTGCAGTCATTGGTTTTCCTGTTGAGAAATCTATCATTTGCTCTGCATTTCCATGGTCAGCAGTTATAAATAATGTTCCATCCATTTCTAATATCTTATTTGCTACCTTACCTAAACAAATGTCTACTGCTTCTATGGCTTTAATTGCCGCTTCTATAACACCACTATGACCTACCATATCCGGATTAGCATAATTTAGTATTATCATATCATACTCATTGGTATTTAATCTATTTAAAACTTCTTCTGTTACTTCATAAGCACTCATTTCAGGTTTTAAATCATAAGTAGCAACTTTAGGTGAAGGGATCAATACTCTATCTTCATTAGGATTTGGAGCTTCTACTCCTCCATTAAAGAAAAATGTAACATGAGCATATTTTTCTGTTTCTGCTATTCTAAGTTGTTTTAACCCCTTAGAACTTACATATTGTCCAAGAGTATTATTATAGCTCTCAGGAGCATAAGCTACTATTACATTTTCTAAAGTTTTGTCGTACTGAGTCATAGTTACATAAGTTAAATCTAAAGATTCTCTTTCAAAGTGAGTAAATACTTTATCATTTATGGCTCTAGTTATCTCTCTTGCTCTATCTGGTCTAAAATTAAAAAATATTACTGAATCTTTATTAGAGATCTTAGCTACAGGACTTCCATCTTCTAATAACACTGTAGGAATAACAAATTCATCAGTTTTATTATCATGATAAGCCATCTCAATAGCTTCTATAGGATTATTTGCTTTAATACCTTCACCCTTAACTAAAGCATTATAGGCAAGTTGTATCCTTTCCCATCTATTATCTCTATCCATAGCATAATATCTTCCAGATATAGTTGCAATCTTTCCTGTATTCTCAGCTTTCATATGAGCTTCTAATTCTTCTATAAAAGTCTTTGCTGAAGAAGGTAATACATCTCTTCCATCTAGAAAACAATGTATATATACTTTTTTAAGTCCTTTATCTTTGCATAATGTAATTAATGCTTTAAGATGGTCTATATGGGAATGTACTCCTCCATCTGATAAAAGCCCCATTAAATGCATAGAAGAATTATTCACTTTAGCATTATCTATTGCCTTATTAAAGGCATCATTCTTAAAGAATGAACCTTCATCTATATCCTTACTTATTCTTGTTAGTTCTTGATAAATTATTCTTCCAGCACCAATGTTTAAATGCCCAACCTCTGAATTTCCCATTTGACCTTCTGGAAGACCTACACTTATACCACTAGCTTTTAATGTAGTATGTGGATATTCATTAACTAACTTATCAAAATTGGGCTTATATGAATTTCTTATTGCATTGCCATCTAAATTATCACCTAAGCCAAATCCATCTAAAATCATTAGCATCACTGGTTTCTTAGCCATTATTTATCCCACCTTTTAAATTAATAATTTACAATGGCACTAAAATCCTGTGCTTTTAAACTAGCACCTCCAATTAAACCTCCATCTATATGTTCTTTTTCCATTTGTTCTTTAATAGTAGAAGGTTTTACAGAACCACCATATTGAATTCTTACAGCTTCACTTACTTCTCTGCCATATAATTTCTCTATTACTTTCCTTATAAAACCAATTGTTTCATTAGCATCATCTGCTGTAGCTGTCTTTCCAGTTCCTATAGCCCAAATTGGTTCATAAGCTATAATCATTTCCTTAGCATTTTCTGATGTAATTCCATTTAAATCTAATTTAACTTGTTTAGCCAATATCTCCTCTGTGATATTCGCTTCTCTTTCTTCTAACGATTCACCAATGCATAATATTGGAACCAGTCCATGAGTAAAAGCAGATTTTAGCTTCTTATTAACAGTTTCATCAGTTTCATTAAAATACTGTCTTCTTTCACTATGGCCTATAATTACATATTCAACACCTAAATCCTTAAGCATTATTGGTGAAATTTCTCCTGTAAAAGCACCATTTTCTTCAAAATGCATATTCTGTGCCCCTACTTTTATATTAGTTCCCTTAACTGCTTCTACTACTGCTGGTAAACATATAGAAGTTGGACACACAACTACATCACAAGTTGCTCCCTTAACTAATGGTTTTAATTCTTCTACTAAAGCTGTAGCTTCACTTATAGTTTTATGCATTTTCCAGTTACCTGCAATTATTGCTTTTCTCATAACTATCCCTCCAAAGTTAAGTTTTTTTATTTATCATTTAGAGCAACTATTCCTGGAAGCTCTATTCCTTCTAAAAATTCAAGTGATGCACCACCACCAGTAGATATATGAGTCATTTTATCTCCAAATCCGAATATATTTACCGCTGCTGCACTATCTCCTCCGCCTATTATAGTAGTAGCTTCACTATTATTTGCCATTGCCTCTCCAACAGCTTTAGTACCTTCCTCAAAGTTACTAAACTCAAATACACCCATAGGTCCATTCCAGATTATAGTCTTAGATACAGCTATTGAACTTTTATAAAGCTCTCTTGTCTTCGGTCCAATATCTAATCCCATATATCCATCATTAATATTTTCATTTTCTGTTATTATAGGTTTAGCATCTTTTGAAAATTTATCAGCTACTACATGATCTAGAGGAATTAAAAGTTTAATTCTCTTTTCCTCAGCTTTTTTCATCATATCAAGTGCATATTCCACTTTATCCTCTTCTACTAATGAATTCCCTACTTGGTGTCCATTTGCTTTTAAAAATGTATAAGCCATTCCTCCACCAATTATTAAGGTATCAACCTTCTCTAATAAATTATTTATAACGTTTATTTTGTCAGATACCTTAGCTCCTCCTAAGATTGCTGTGAAAGGTCTAACTGGATTTTCAACTGCTTCGCCTAAAAATTTAAGTTCTTTTTGTATTAAGTAACCACAAACAGCCACATCTACAAATTTAGCAACACCTACTGTAGATGAATGAGCTCTATGTGCAGTACCAAATGCATCATTAACAAAAATATCGCAAAGTGACGCTAGTTCTTTAGAAAATGTATCTTCGTTCTTAGTTTCTTCACTTCTGAATCTAGTATTTTGAAGTAATACCACTTCACCTTCATTCATTTCCTTTACTAGTCTTATAGCGTTTTCACCAACTACATTATTATCATCTGCAAATTTAACTTCTATACTTAAAAGCTCTGATAATCTCTTTGCTATTGGTTCTAAAGATAATTCTTTTTTAGGCTCTCCTTTTGGTTTTCCAAGATGTGAGCATAAAATTACTTTTCCACCATTATCAATTAAATATTTTATTGTAGGAAGAGCACCTAATAGTCTATTTTCATCTGTTATTAATCCATCTACAATTGGAACATTAAAATCACATCTAACTAATACTTTTTTTCCTTTAACAATTACATCTTCTATAGTTTTTTTGTTGAATACCATTGTTAATCCCCTTTCATTCTCCTAGATACTTCTCTTAAAATTCTACAATAATTTGGATTTTATTGCAATTAACTAAAACAACATATTTAATTCTTTATAAATTTTTTGAAGATGTCTTATAACAAAAAATCTAGTTCCGTATATGTTACAGAACTAGATTTTTATTTTTACTTAAACTATAATCAAATTTAAGATTATAGTCTGTCAGCAACATATTTTGTTAAGTCAGCTAATCTATTTGAGTATCCCCATTCATTATCGTACCAAGAAACAACTTTAACCAAATTGCCTTCAATTACCATTGTTGATAATCCGTCAACTATTGATGAATGTTCATTTCCTCTATAATCAATGGATACTAATGGTTCCTCACTATATTCTAATACTCCTTTTAATTCGCCTTCTGCGGCATTTTTAAATGCTGCATTTATTTCTTCTGCTGTAGCTGTTTTTTCCAATTCACAAACTAAATCTGTCATTGAAACTGTTGGTGTTGGTACTCTTACAGCCATACCATTTAATTTTCCTTTTAATTGAGGTAAAACTAATGATACTGCTTTAGCAGCTCCTGTAGTAGTTGGAATCATAGATTCTGCTGCTGCTCTTGCTCTTCTTAAATCACTATGAGGTGCATCTAATATTTTTTGGTCATTTGTATAAGAGTGAACAGTAGTCATAAGACCTTTTACTATTCCAAATTCTTTATCTAATACTTTAGCAAATGGTGCTAAACAGTTAGTTGTACAAGAAGCGTTTGATATTATACTATGTTTTGAACTATCATATTCTTCTTCATTAACACCTAAAACTACTGTTATATCTTCATTTTTAGCTGGTGCAGAAATTAATACTTTTTTAGCTCCTGCTTCTATATGTGCTTTAGCTTTAGTTGCATCAGTGAATAATCCTGTTGACTCTATAACAATATCCACTCCTGAAATACCCCAAGGAATATTTTTAGGTTCTCTTTCTGCAAATATTCTTATTTCTTTTCCATTAACTACTATAGAATTTTCTTTAGCTTCTACTGTTCCATCAAATTTACCATACAATGCATCATACTTTAATAAGTGAGCTAGTGTCTTTGGATTAGTTAAATCGTTAATAGCTACAACTTCTAATTCACTTCCATATTTCTTAATTAATACTTTAAAAACATTTCTTCCTATTCTTCCAAATCCATTAATTCCAACTTTTATCATTTAAGTTCTCCTCCTAAAAAATAATTATATATTTTAAGTGTCTGTTTAACTTAATAAAGTTTAATACCATCTATTAATAATGTGTTATAAATTTCTTTAGCAGTAGCTTCATCAGTAATTAAAACTTCATTACTTCTACCTCTTACAGCCGATATAATTGCTTTAGCTTTATATTTACCTGCTGCTACAGCAATCATATTCTCCATAGAAGAAATCTTATCAATTTTTATACCTATAGTAGGCATTGAATAGACAATCTCTCCACTATAATTAAAATAATGTCCATAAGCTTCTCCTACTGCATCAAGTTTTTTTATGTTTTCAATAACCTCTTTACTTAAATCTCTTTTTTGAGACATTTCATTAGCATCGCCTACGCCATGAATAACTATATAAGAATTTTCTATCTTATTAAATATTTCTCTTATTCCCTTCTCATTTATTAATGCCTCAAAGGTATCCTCACTGATATTATCGGGAATATGTAATATCTCATAGTTGGCATTTAATTTTGATGCTAATCTACCAGCTAGTGTATTTGATTGAATTTCTATATCTTTTCCTATACCACCTCTAGCAGGAAGTACTGTTATATTATTAAAATTGTTTATTTTCGGAAAATTATCTACAATCTCCTTTACAGTATTTCCTCCTGTTAAAGAAATTATTATGTTATCCTTTAAAATATTTTTCACATAATTAGAAGCAATTTTGCCTAATTCATTTAATACAGCTTTATCTTCATCTACATCTCCAGGAACTATAATAACTTCTCTTAAGTTTAATATTTCTTTAATATAACACTCTATGGATTGAAATCCTCTTAATTCTCCAATAAAGTTTTTCAATCCCTGTAATATTTCTTCTCCTTCTTTAGTAATAGTCATTCCTAAGCTATTAACATCTATAAGTTTTTGTTCCTTTAAGAAGTTTATCTCACTTCTTACTACTCTTTCACTTAGATTAACATTCGTTGCTAAAAGTCTTCTTCCAATAGGTTGATTATAGTAAATATTTTTTAGAATGTTATATCGTTCTTCCATAATTTCCAATAATTCTGGTACTAACTTTAATTGTAGTTTTAAAATTTCTTGCATCATTGTACTCCTTTGGAACGTTTAACGCCCGTAGGTCATTTTTTGTCCCTCTTATATTATACTATAAAAAGCTATTTTTGTGAATAGCTTTTATAATATTTTAGCGTATTTTTTCAATAATAGAAATTATAACCTTTTTCTTTGAGAAGAACTGAAAATACCTAATTGCTCTCTATATTTTGCTATAGTTCTCCTTGAAATCATTATCCCTTCATTATTCAACATATTACATATAGCTGAATCAGAAAAAGGTTTTTTCTTATTTTCACCATCAATTATTTCTTTAATTTTTTTCTTGATATTATTAGTAGAAATATCATCATTCATAGTATTTAACGAATTTGTAAATAGATCTTTTATTTTAATTACTTTTCCAGTATGAAGAGCAATATACTTATCCTTTATAGCTCTGCTTATTGTAGATTCATGAAAATTTATATTATCCGCTACATTTTTGATAGTCATAGGTTTTAAATAATCTTCTCCATACATAAAATAAGATTTTTGTAATGAAATTATTTCTTCTATAACTTTATATAGCGTATTTCTTCTCTCATCTATACTTTTAATTAAAAACATTGCCTTATTCATCTTTTCTTTTACATAATCTACAACTTCTTTTTCTTCACTATTATTTAATATTTCTTTATACACAGTGTTTACGTTTAACTTAGGAAGAATAGAGTCATTCATAATAATTATAAAGTCATCTTCTATTCTTCTTATAGTAGCATCAGGAATTATATAGCTTATTTCTTCACCTGTAAAATATCCTCTTGCAGGTTTAGGTTCTAAAGTTTTAATTATGTCTACATAATCTTGAACAGTTTTACTATCTATTTTTAGTTTTTTAGCTATATCATTATATTTATTTTTAGAAACTAGCTCCAGGTATTCATCCACAATTTCATATATATATGAATTCCCTAGTTTTTTTCTTTTTAATTGAATTTTTAGACATTCTTTTAAATCTCTAGCCCCTATTCCTACAGGTTCTAAATCTTGGATTATCTCTAAGGCTTTTTCACAATATTCTAATGATTGTTTTTTTATCTTTGCTATCTGATCTAATGAAGTATCTAAATATCCTCTTTTATCTATACACTCTACCATATAGTTACATAAATCTATCATCGGTCTTTTAAGATTTATTTCTATCAACTGTTCTTTCAAGAAATCTTTTAAGCTTTTTTTCGCAGAAACAAAGTTTAAAGGAGAAACTTCTTCATCTTTATATCCATATTCAAAAGTTTTGTTATCGTTTTCTAAATGTTTGATCAACTTGGAATAATCAACTTCTTCTTTTCTTACTTCATCATTCTCTTGTGGTTTTGCTTCTAAAACTATATTTTCTTCTAATTCATTATTTATATGCTTCAATAAATCATATGAAGACATTTGTAGAAGCTTTACTGATAGTTGCATCTCCATAGTCATAATTAATTTTTGTTCCATTGTAAGCTTTAAATCAAAATTTAAACTCACTTCATCACCACCAAAATCGTAAAACTTTTATGACTCTTCACTTAATTATAACACAATTAAAGTTTTTTTTGCTATCTACATATGGTAATGTCACTTACAAAACTGAGCTATAGTTTACATATTAAG